>JASHUG010000199.1 GCA_030040155.1 Streptosporangiaceae bacterium
ACATCCCGGTTGGAGTCCCGGCCGCCGGCCGGCCCGACCAGGCCCTCGACGACCTGGTCGGATTCTTCGTCAACACCCTGGTCCTGCGCGCCGACGTATCCGGCAACCCGTCCTTCACCGAGCTGCTCGACCGGGTCCGCGACGCCGACCTGGCCGCCTTCGCCCACCAGGACCTGCCGTTCGAGCGGCTCGTCGAGGAGCTGCACCCGGCCAGGTCGATGTCGCGCAATCCGCTATTTCAGGTCGGACTCGCTGTCGAGGACGTCGGCGTCGGTGGCCTGGACCTGCCCGGCCTGCACGCCGCCGAACACGGCGCCGAGACCGGCTCGGTCCAGTTCGACCTGGCCTTCACCTTCCGTCAGCGCCTCATCGCCGGGGTCTATCCATCCGGCCTCACGGCCCGCCTCGACTTCGCTGCCGACCTGTTCGACCAGGAAACCGTGCGGGCCATCGGTACCCGGCTCGCGGGTGTGCTGGCCGCGGTGGCCGCAGACCCTGACCTTCGCGTGGGGCAGCTGGACATCCTGGCCGCCGATGAACGGGAGTTGCTGCTTTCTGGGTGGAATGACACGGCGGTGGAGGTGGCGCCGGTGTTGTTGCCGGCGTTGCTGGCGGGTGCGGCGGGCCGGGATGGGGGTGCGCCGGCGGTTGTGACGGCGGGGGGCGGGTTGTCGTATGGGGAGCTGGATGCGCTGTCGAGCCGGCTGGCCCGGTATCTGATCGGGCGGGGGGCGGGGCCGGAGCGGGTGGTGGCGGTTGCGCTGCCGCGGTCGGCGGAGTTGGTGGTGGCGTTGCTGGCGGTGGTGAAGTCGGGGGCGGCTTACCTGCCGTTGGATCCGGGGTATCCGGCGGCGCGGGTTGCGTTCATGCTGGCTGATGCGGTGCCGGTGCTGACGGTGACCGACACGGTGACTGGCCGGGTGCTGCCTGGTGCGGGTGCTGGCCTGGTGGTGGTTGATGACCCGGGTGTGGTGGCGGTGGTGGCGGGCTTGTCGGGCGGTCCGGTGAGTGATGCTGACCGGATAGCGCCGCTGCGGCCGGCCAGCCCGGCGTATGTGATTTACACCTCCGGGTCCACCGGCACGCCCAAGGGTGTCTTGATGCCGGCCGCCGCCTTGCTGAACCTCATCGCCTGGAACAACTCGTGTGTCCTTGGTGACCCGAACGCCCGGGTGGCACAGTTCTCCGCAGTCAGTTTCGACATCTCACTCCAGGAGATCTTCGGAACTTTGATCACCGGCGGATGCCTGTTCATCCCCGACGCCGACACGCGACAGGATCCAGCCGCGCTGGTGCAATGGCTGGTGCGGAACCGGATCAGTGACCTCTTCGCCCCGAACATCGTGATCGACGCAATCTGTGAGGCGGCGAGCGCTGGGGATCTCGACCTGCCGTCGCTTACGTCGATCGCCCAGGCCGGAGAGGCGCTGACCCTCTCGGAAAACCTGACCCGGCTTTACCGAGGCCGTCCGGACCGGCGGCTTCACAATCAATACGGACCGACGGAAGCACACATAGTCGCTGCGTTCACTCTCCCGAGTGACGTCGCGGCGTGGCCGCTAGTTCCGCCTGTTGGTCGTCCGATTGCGAATACCCGGTTGTTTGTGCTTGATCGGTTCTTGCATCCGGTACCGGCCGGGGTGGCAGGTGAGCTGTACGTCGCGGGGGCGGGCCTTGCGCGCGGCTACCTGGGCCGCGCGGGGCTGACGGCGGGCCGGTTCGTGGCGTGCCCGTTCGGGGGCCGGGGCGAGCGCATGTACCGGACCGGGGATGTCGTGCGCTGGACGTCCGCGGGCGAGCTGATGTTTACCGGGCGCGCTGATGATCAGGTGAAGATCCGCGGTTTCCGGGTGGAGCTGGGAGAGGTGGAGTCGGTGCTGGGCCGGGCGCCCGGCGTCGGGCTGGCGGCGGTGGCGGCCTGGGAGGATGGTGCGGGCGGCCGTCGGCTCGTGGGATACGCAGTACCGGCGGGGGATGCGGAGGTGGACCCGGCGGTGCTGCGCGGGCACGTCGCGGCGATGCTGCCCGATTACATGGTGCCCTCGGCGTTCGTGGTGCTTGACGAGCTGCCGGTGATGGTGAGCGGCAAGCTGGACCGGGCGGCCCTGCCCGCGCCGGATTATGGCGCGGCTGCAGGCGAGTACGTGGGGCCGCGGTCTGAGGCTGAGCGGGTCCTGGCGGAGTTGTTCGCCGATGTGCTCGGGGTCGACCGGGTCGGGGTGCATGACAGTTTCTTTGACCTGGGCGGGCATTCACTGCTGGCGGTGCGGCTGATCTCGCGGATGCGGGCGGTGCTGGGTGCCGAGGTTCCGGTGCGGGCGTTGTTTGACGCCCCTACGGTGGCTGGGCTGGCGGGGTGGCTTGGTGATGGCGGGCCGGTGCAGCCGCCGCTGGCGCAGGTAGCTCGGCCGGAGCGGGTCCCGTTGTCGTTTGCGCAGCGTCGGTTGTGGTTCTTGCACGAGTTTGACCCGCAGTCGGTGGCATATCACCTGCCCGTCGTGCTGCGGCTGGCCGGCGAACTGGACGTGGCCGCGCTGCGGGCGGCACTGGCTGACGTGACTGCGCGGCATGAGAGCCTGCGGACGGTGTTTCCGGCTCGCGGCGGTGTGCCGGCTCAGCTCGTGGTCCCGGCCGGCGAAGCGGTGCCCGTGCTCGAGATCGCAGCACTGGCCGAGCCGGGCGACGTGGCGGCGGCGGTGGATCGGGCGTGCGGGTACGTTTTCGATCTGGCGGCCGAGCTGCCAGTGCGGGCCTGGCTGCTGGCGTGCGGACCTCGGCAGCACGTGCTCGTCCTGGTTGTACATCACATCTCGGCCGACGGCTGGTCGATGGCGCCGCTGCTGCGTGACCTGGGCATCGCGTATGGCGCCCGGCGGGCCGGGCGGGCACCGGGGTGGCCGCCGCTGCCCGCGCAGTACGCCGACTACACCCTGTGGCAGCAGGAGGTCCTGGGCGATCGCGCCGACCCGGGCAGCCTGGTGGCCCGCCAGGCCGCGCACTGGTCAGCCGCCCTGGCCGCGCTGCCCGAGCGCATCGACTTGCCCGCCGACGGCAACGTGCCGGTGACCAGCCCGCCCGCCGGCGAGGTGCCGCTGCGCATCTCCCCGGCCTTGCACCAGGCGCTGGCCCGCACCGCCGCGACCGCCGGCGCGACCGTGTTCATGACCGTGGCGGCCGGCCTGGCGGCGCTGCTGACCCGCATGGGCGCCGGCACCGACATCCCGCTGGGCGTCCCGGTCGCCGGCCGCACCGACCAGGCCCTCGACGACCTGGTCGGCTTCTTCGTCAACACGCTGGTCCTGCGCGCCGACGTTTCTGGCAACCCGTCGTTCGCCGAGCTGCTTGACCGGGTCCGCCGCACTGCCCTGGCCGCCTACGCCCACGCCGACCTTCCCTTCGAGCACCTCGTGGAGATCCTCAACCCGCCCCGCGCCACCACCCACCACCCGCTGTTCCAGGTCTGCCTCAGCCTCGACAACACCGCCGCGCCCCGCCTCCGCCTGCCCGGCCTGCGGGTCACTCCGCTGCCCGTCCCACCCGGCGTCGCCGAGTTCGACCTGTCCTTCAGCCTCAGGCCACGCTCCCGCCACCCCGGCATTCCCGGCGGGCTCGACGGCACGCTCACCTACCGCACCGACCTGTACACCGCGGCCACCGGCGCCACTCTCGCGCAGCGCCTTACCCAGCTCCTCACCACCGCCACCACGAACCCCGACGCCCCGATCGGCGATCTCTCTGTCACCTTGCCCCGCGAACAACGCGCCCTCCGCCGCGCCGTCACGGCCGGGAACGCTCCGGCGCGACGGCCCAAGCCGGTTACGCTTCCCGAACTTTTCGAAGTTCAGGCGCGGCGGTCGCCCGGCGCGGTGGCGGCGGTATGCCCAGACACGACGCTGACCTACGCCGAGCTCGACCACGCGGCCAACAGGCTCGCCCGCTTCTTGACCTCAGCCGGGATTGGCCCGGAAACCGTCGTCGGCATTGCCCTGCCAAGGACGGCGCAGCTGATCGTGGCGCTGGTCGCGGTGCTCAAGGCCGGAGCGGCCTGTCTGCCAGTCGACCCCGCCTATCCGCAGGCCAGGATCGGGCTGATGCTCGACGATGCGCGATGCGCGGCCGTGCTGACCGCCTCAGGCTACGAGGAGTACCTGCCGTCCAGGGTGCGCAGGCTGGTGCTCGACGATCCCCGCGTCGCGGCCGATATCGCCGCGCAGCGGGCGGACCGCCCGCGGGATGCCGACAGAACGATGCCGCTGATGCCGGCCAGCCCCGCCTACGTGATCTACACGTCGGGTTCCACGGGGATCCCGAAGGCGGTCGTGGTGACCCACGACACGGTGGCCAGCCTGTTTGCCTGCCATCGCCGTGACCTGTACCGGCCCGCCATGCGTGCCGCGGGCCGCAGACTCAGGGCCGCCCTCGCGGCATCGTTCGCCTTTGACGCGTTCTGGGAAGCTGTGCTGTTCATGCTGGACGGCCACCAGCTGCATCTGATCGGCGATGACGAACGCCGCGACCCCGAGGCGGTCGCCGCCTTCGCTGCCGAGCACCGGATCGATTTCCTGAACGTCACTCCGTCGCTGTTCGCCGAGCTGCGCGCTGCGTGGCCGGCGGGCCAGCGGTGGCCGCAGATCATCGTGCTGGGCGGGGAAGAGGTGAGCAAGCAGGACTGGGACGCTCTGGCGGCGCTTCCTGGCACGGCCGGCTACAACTTCTACGGTCCGACGGAATGCACCATCGACGCGGTGACCGCCAGGGTCGGAGCCGGCGGAGTCCCCGTCATCGGCAGGCCCTTGCGGCACGTCCGGGCGTATGTGCTCGATGAGCGCCTGCGGCCGGTTCCGCCGCTGGCGGCCGGAGAGTTGTACCTCGCGGGGCGGTGCCTGGCCCGCGGCTACCTGCACCGGCCGGGGTTGACCGCCGGGCGGTTCGTGGCTGACCTGTTCGGGCCGGCCGGGTCGCGGATGTACCGGACCGGGGATCGGGCCAGGTGGACGGCGGATCGCCAGCTAGAGTTCCTCGGTCGTGCTGACGAGCAGGTGAAGATCCGGGGGATGCGGATTGAGCCCGGCGAGATCCAGGCGGTGCTGGCCAGCCACCCCGATGTGGCGGGCGCCGCGGTAACGGTGCGCGACGACCTGCCGGGCGGACGCGGTCTTGCTGGTTACGTCGTGCCCGCGGGCAGCGCTGTCGATCCGGCCCGGCTCCGCGCGCATGCGGCGACGCTGCTGCCCGGCTACATGGTGCCGGCGACGCTCACGGTCATCGAGAGGCTGCCGCTGAGCGCCAATGGCAAGCTCGACGTGCGGGCGCTGCCCGCGCCATCTCCCGCGAAAGGTCATCGCGCCGCCCGTGGGCCACGCACGCTCGAAGAGGCTGCGATGTGCGGCTTGTTCACCGACGTGCTTGGCTGCGAACCGGTGGGCCCCGAAGACAGTTTCTTCGACCTGGGCGGCCATTCGCTGCTGGCTGTCCGGCTGATCAACCGGGTAAGGTCGGCCTTCGGCGTCGGCCTGTCGGTCGCCAGCCTGTTCACCTCGCCCACCCCAGCCGGGCTGGCCCAAGCTCTGCGGCAGGGCCCGGGGCCCGATCCGCTGGCTCCGCTGCTGCCGCTGCGGGCGGGCGGCAGCAGGCCGCCACTGTTTTGCGTTCATCCGGGCGGCGGCCTGAGCTGGTGCTATGCCACCCTGCCCGGCAGGCTGGCGCCCGACGTGCCGGTCTACGGGCTGCAGGCGCGCGGCCTGCACGACGGGGAGCGGCTGCCCGGCAGCATCGCCGAGATGGCGGCGGACTACCTGGAGCAGATCGAGGCCGTGCAGCCGGCCGGCCCCTATCGACTGGCCGGGTGGTGCTTTGGCGGCGCTGTCGCGCACCAGATCGCCAGCCGGATGCAGGCGGCCGGCGAGGAAGTGACCTTGCTCGCGCTCGTCGATGCCGTCCCCTCGAACCCGTCGCTTGGGCAGCGCTTCGCGACACCTGAGGACCTTCCGGAAACCGACCGGGAACTGCTCCGCGATGTGCTGAACGGGTTCGATGTCGACCTGCCGCGGCTAGACGATCATCCGCTCGACCTGGCGAGCACGCTGCAGATCATCAGGCGCGAAAGCGGGGCCGCGGCCGGCCTGGCCGACCACAGCCTGCTTGCCCTGATGAAGATCCTTCGCAACAATATCTGGCTGTCGATCGATGCCGTTCCCGGCACGTTCCGCGGCGACATCCTGTTTTTCGCCGCGCAGATCGACGGCGTCGACCCGGAGCGCTGGGTGCCCCACGTCACGGGCCAGGTCCGGGCGCACCACATCGCGGCCAGGCATGACCACATGACGCACGCCACCGCGATCGCCCAGATCGCCCAGGTGATGGGCGCGGCCCTGAACGGGTCCCCATGACCGACCACGGCGGCGCAGGCGGCGCGGGCCCGGTCCGCTATGCCGTGCCCTACCCGACCGTAGGGGCGACGATAGGCGAGCGAGAACTTGCCGCGGTCAGAGAAGTACTGCAAGCCGATATCCCACTGTCTGGCGGCGCCTATCGTGAGATGTTCGAGGAGAAATTCAGAGAATTTATCGGAACCCGTCACGCAATCTCGGTAACCAGCGGCACCGTCGCCCTCGAACTCGCCATTCACTTGCTGGATCTCCAGCCAGGAGACGAGGTGATTGCCACTCCGCAGACCTATCAGGCCACCATTCAGCCTTTGCTGAACTACGATATCAAGGTGCGATTCGCCGACATAGAAGCTCACTCGCCCAATATCAGTGTCTCAGAAGTTGAGAAGCTCCTGACTAAGAATACGCGCGCTGTCATCCTGGTCCACTACGGCGGGCTGCCTGTCGATATGCGACCGTTAATGCAGCTATCCGAGAACCATGGCTTTGCCGTGATCGAGGATGCTGCGCACGCCCTCGGCAGCATGTACTGCGGGCGCCGGCCGGGCAGTATTGGCCACATCGGCTGCTTCAGCTTCCATTCCAGCAAGAACATCACCACCCTTGGCGAGGGCGGCATGATTACCCTCAACAGAGACGACTGGGCGGAGCGGCTGCGGCGGATACGCGGTAATGAAGCCGACATGGACTTGCTTGGCTACGAGCAGACATTCGGCGTCTCGCGTGATCCGCCACCGCACGCGCTGTATCCAGGCCGGGCATATACGCATATATGCTCAGCCTTCCGGCGCGCAGGTACTAACGCGACGCTCAGCGAGCCGGCGTCGGCGATGGGCCTGGTTCAGCTGGAGAGGCTCCCTGAGCTTGCCGCGCGCCGGCGGCAGATCGCCGCCCGGATATCGGACGAGCTCTCCGCGATAAGCGGCGTGCGGCTGCCGGACCAGTCGGCAGATATGGTGCACGCCTATCACCTCTTCACCTTCTTCGTCGATGCAGAGCAGTACGACCGAGACGAGCTGATCCGATGCCTCGCAGATCAAGGCGTAGAGACATACCTGCGGTACTTCCCGTTGCACTTGCTCCCGGAGTGGCGAGCGCGAGGCCACTGTCTCGGCGAGTGCCCCGTGGCCGAGCGCTCCTGGTTCTTCGAACACGTAAATCTGCCGTGTCACCCGGGAATGTCGGATGACCAGGTGGAGGCGCTAACGGCTGCGCTCTCTGCCGCGCTCTTGAAGGTGAGGCGCCGCTAGCCTTAGCGGGACGCCCGTAGCTATTGGAAAGACATGACAGCTAACAACCCTCAGCACTTTAACGTCATAGTGATCGGCGGCGGCGCGGTCGGGCTTGCTGCAGCAGACGCTGCGGCGCAGCGCGGTCAGGCGGTGTGTGTCCTTGAGCAGTTCGACCTGCTGCACGAATTAGCCAGCTCAGGCGGCGCCGAGCGGCAATGGCGCTTGCAGTACGCGGAAGAGGATCTCGCCAGACTTACGATCGAGTCCGAGAAACTGTGGACCGAGCTTGAGCGCCGAGGCAACCGCAGGCTCCTGTATCGGACTGGAAGCCTCTGGTTCGGTGACACGACGACATCCAACAACGAGGGGCAGATTACCGCGGCAGCGAAGATCTTGGATAAATTCGGGCTGCCGTACAGATGGCTTGACGCCCGCGAGATCGAGCGCACGTATCGCTTTGCGCGTCTACCCGGCTACTACGAGGGCTTCGTCCAGCCGGCCGGCGGCATGACGGATGTCCGCGGAACCCTATGGCTGCTGCTGGAACAAGCCCGCGCTGCAGGCGTCAGCGCGCGCGGCTCCGACCGGGTCCTGGATCTGGCGCCCGACGACGATGGCGTCAGTATCGTAACTGAGCAGAGTCGCTATCGCGCAGACCACGTCGTCATCGCGGCAGGCGCATTTACTAACAGCCTGCTTCGGCCGCTCGGCATGGAACTGCGTGTGAAGCTCTACGAAATGTCCACAGCCTATTTTCGCTGTCTGGATGAAGATTTCGACTATCCAACGTGGTTCCTCTTCCAGCAGCCGACTGCTGAAGACAGCAATCTATTCTATGGTTTCGGCCGCAGGCCATGGGCTACGGGGAACCTGGTCAAAGTTGCCCCGGATTTCGAACTCAAGGAGCTCGAGGATCCGCCGCACGCCGCCGGTACTGCTGACGCATATCAGATCTCGCGTACCGCCGAGTGGGTCACTGAGCACCTGCCGGGACTGGATCCAGCACCTACGAACCTGAGCTCCTGCGTCATATCGCTGCCGGAGGATCCGAGCCGCCAGTTCTATCTCGGGCTTCTGCCCGGCCACGAACGGATCGCGGTCTACAGTTCGGGCTGGGGATTCAAGTTCGTGCCGCTGCTTGGCCGCGCCTGCGTCCAGCTGCTGCTCGACAAGCGCACAGAATTTGACATCGCACGCTTCGGCATTCCGTGAAGGGAAATGGATGCTTCGCGTTCTTAACAGTCAGGCAGTCCGTTCGCTATATTCTGTCAGCGATGCCATACCCGCCATGAGTGAGGCATTGGTCGGCTTCAGCAATGGCTCCGCATTCCAGCATCCCAGGGTGAGATTGGAACCTCCGGCGACAGGCGGCGTGGTTTTGCTGATGCCCGCAGCCGTGAGCGACCAGCTCGGACTGAAGCTGCTCAGCATGTTTCCGCGTGCGGCGGAAAAGAATCTCGCGAGCGTACAGGGACTGGTCATTCTCGTCGACACAGTGCACGGGGAGCCGCTTGCAATCATCGACGGAACTGCGGTTACGGAGATCCGCACCGCGGCGGTAACAGCGCTGGCGACTGATAAGCTCGCCAAGCTTGACGCCGTGGCGCTCAGCATTATCGGTGCGGGTGTACAAGCGCGCGGCCACCTGCAGGCACTGGCGAACGTGCGGCAGTGGGACAGCATCCGTCTGTACAGCCGGACCGCGGAGCGGGCATTCGCACTAGCCGGGTGGGCGAAAGACCTTGGGATTTCTGTAGAAGTCGCCGATTCCGTTACAGCGGCAGTTCGCGGTGCGGACGTAATCTGCACGGTGACATCAGCCTGCGAGCCGATTCTCGCCGACGCTGACGTAGCCGGAAGCGGGGTGCACATCAATGCAGTGGGGGCGTTCGGCCCTGAGTGCCGCGAGCTTCCGTCAGCCTTGATCAAGCGGGCGGGAATCTATGTGGACAGCAGGGAGGCTGCGTTTGCGGAGGCAGGTGACTTGATGATTCCGCTGCGCGAGGGCGTCATCACGAGAGATGCGGTCATCGCCGAACTTGGTGAGGTTCTTGCGGGGTCTGACGGCCGCAGGGCAGACGAGACGACAGTGTTCAAGTCGCTCGGGCTGCCTGTAGAAGATGTTGTCGCCTGCGCCGCGATCTACCGGCTAGCAGTGGACAGGCAGGTCGGAGACACAATCGATTTCCCGTGACCGTGACCGCGCCCGTGACCGTGACTGCGCTCGTGACCGTGACCGTGACTGCGCCCGTGACCGTGACCGTGACCGCGCCCGTGACCGCGCCCGTGACCGTCAGCCTGCCAGGGCCGGGTCTGCCGCATCCGCCGCTGAGCCAAGGTCGCGCACGCTGCGAGCGGCAAGTGTCGCAAGCAGGAGCGCGAAGGTAAGCGCCGCCGTCAGCAGCAGCACCGGGCGCAAGCCGATCACCGCGGCTACTGGTGCGGCGATCGCCAGGCCAACCGGCATGGCGCCGAGAGACGCGAAGTAGTCATAGGAACTCGCGCGCGAGAGCATCTGCTCGGGGATATGGCTTTGCACAGTCGTCTGCCAGAGGCTCTCGAACAGGACCTCGCCGACTCCGTCCAGCGCCGCGGCGCACGCTACCAGCCAGATCGGCATCCGGGTGCTGAACGCCAGCGGGACGAGCGCGCTGAGCATGGAGAACAGCAGAGCGGCCCGGAGCGGGTAGCGCGGCTGCAGGCGGGTAGCGACTAGTCCGGCTACCAAGGCACCCGCGCCGGTGGCCGCCGAGACCGTGGCCCATGACGCGGCGCCGTCGTAATAGCGCTTGCTTACGACCGGGCCGAGCACCAGGTAGGCCGCATAAAACAGATTAATCGCGGCGAACGTCAGCACGACGGTACGAAACCACGTGCGGCTCCGGAAGTCCGCCCAGCCCGCGCGCAGGTCTGCGATCCAGTGCTGCGGTTCTTGTCTCGGCGCATGCTCAAGCCTGAGCCGCGAGAGCAACAGCGCACTCAGCGCGAACGTCACCGCGTCGGCGATAATCGCCCAGCCAGGTCCGGCGGTCACGACCAGCAGACCCGCCGCCGCGGGGCCTACCAGGCCTGCTGCGGCAGTCGTCGTCTGCTGCAGAGCATTGGCCCGCTGCAGCTGCTCCGCTGGCACCAGCGCGGGCATTAGCCCGTTGGCCGCGGGCGTGAACATCGCCGTCGCCGCGCCCGCGACGGCGTTCAGGCTCGCGAGTATCAGGACCGGCGGGTGGGCGGCGACGAGAATGACACCGAGCGCGAGCTGGGACAGGCACCTGGCGCTATCCGCCGCGATCATCACGGCTGGCCGGGGTACGCGGTCGGCGATCACGCCCCCGGCGAGCATGAACACGATCAGCGCGAGAGCCCCGCTGCCCAGCACGAAGCCCAAGTCGCTGGCGGAGCCGGTCAGATCGAGCACGGCGAACGACAGCGCCACGGGGACCAGCGTGGTGCCCAGCGCTGAGATGGCCTGGGCAGCGAACACGAGCCGGAAGTTGCGCCCGCGGAAGACGCCCATTTGCGCTCCCTTCAGCCGCGTGCCGCGCTGACCATGATCCGTGGTGCTGTCTGCAGCATCCTGGGCGTCTCGATGGCCTCGGCGATGATAATGCCCGCCGCGTCTTCCCCGAGTTCCGCCTTCAGGGTCGGCTGGCAGTGCAGGATCGCGTCGTAGACGGCGATTTGCGCGTTCATCGCGTCGGGCATGGGTCGCTTGGCGACGCCGGTGAATCCGGCAGAGGTGAGGAACACGGCGTAATCCAGGTGCGGCGGTTCCCAGGTGGTGAAGACCACCGGCGAACCGCTGGACAGAACCCTGGCGAGTTCCCTGAACGCCGCCGCCTTGTCCTGGATCATCCACAGCGCGTCGATGCTGACGGCCCCGTCGAATGCGCCCGCTGGCAGGTGCGTATCGGTCCCGCTGGCGACGCGGAACTCGGCCCGCTCAGCCATGCCGAGGGCTGCGGCGTGCTGGTAGGCAGCAACCACCGCCTCCGCGACGACGTCGACGCCGAGGAGCGAGGCACCGAGCTCGCGGGCAATCCAAAGGCCCGGACCGCCACGTCCGCAGCCCACGTCGAGCAGTCGCGACACGGCCGATCCGGCGAGAGTGTCCGCCATTACCCGCAGTTCACTCAGCGATACGAACCCGAACGGGTCGGCCTCGACCGGGTAATCGTCGCCGTAAGCTTCGGCGAATATTGCCTTGAGCGTCGGGCTGGCCGACAGCCGCGCCAGCACTGATCTGTAGCGGTTCTCATTGATGAAGCGTTGCTCGCCGGCTGAACTCACGGGCAGAGAACTCCTCGCTACATTGCGAATTTTCGTTACGAAATACCACGATCAAGTTGGGCGGTGCAAGCGGCTTTCACCATGGCGTGAGCCGAGCCTCCGGAACCCAGCTTGACCGCTGGCCGGCTGAGGCGCCAGTGACCGGGCTGGCACGCGCAGGCGGTGCGGCGAGAAGATGAAGGCATGTCTCCGGCGAGAAGATGAAGGCATGTCTCCGGTCGTCGCGGCACCGCCCGGCGGGGTGCAGGCGTCGCCGAGGGTCTGGTGGTACGAGGCGGCCTCGACCGAACTCGCCGCCGCGGATCTCGCCGTCCTGAGCCCGGACGAGCGCGCGCGGGCATCCTCGCACAAGTTTGCCGTTGACCAGCACCGCTACGTCGTGGCGCACGTCATGCTGCGCCGACTGCTCGGGGAAGTCACGGACTCGCCGCCCGGCCGGCTGCAGTTCGGCCGGGAGCCGTGCCCGGTCTGCGGCGGCCCGACCGGGCGGCCCCGGCTGAGCGGACCAGGGACGCCGCACTTCTCGCTCTCGCACTCCGGCGACGCAATCGCGATCGCGATCGGGCCCGATCCGGTCGGCATCGACTGCGAGCAGCTACCCGCGGGCTGCGTGTGCGAGCTGATGACGGAGATGCACCCCGACGACGCCAGCCTCGTCTCAGGCCTGCCCGAGTCGCGCCGGCACGCGGATATCATCGCCTGGTGGGTGCGTGCGGAGGCCGTGCTCAAGTCCATGGGCCAGGGAATCGCGCACGGCATGTCCGGCCTTCGGGTGCTGGGTGCGCACGCCGGCGCAGGCGAGGAGCGCGGGCTGGCGGACGGCTGCGGGCTGGCGGACGGCTGCTGGCTGGCGCAAATCGAAGCACCCGCTGGCTACGCGGCCGCGCTCGCGGTCGTTCTTGCGCGTGTGTGATCCACGATCAACGTCACCATAAAGGGAACGAACTCGCTTCCCGCAAACTGCGCACCGCCTGGCCGCGGCCGTACGTGCACTAGCCATAGGCAAGGGCGGCCGCGGCACGTGATGGGGATGCAAAACTGGCCCCCATGAACGACGACCTCACTCGGCTCGGCGACGACCCGCTCGCGGCAGCGATCCGTGCCTACCGCCCGGCTGACAGCTGCGAGGAAGCGGATCTGGACAGGATTACCCGGCTTGTGCGGACGGCGGACGATCCGTGGGACCGGACGTCGCCGCTGCACGTCACCGGGTCGGCACTGATCGTCCACCCACCGAGCAGCCGCATCCTGCTGCGCTGGCACCAGCGTCAGCAGGCCTGGCTGCAGGTAGGCGGGCACGGCGACGCCGGCGAGCATGACCCACTGGCTGTCGCGCTGCGGGAAGGCGAAGAAGAGACGGGACTGGCCGACCTCAGGCCGTGGCCGACACCTGAGCTGCGGCACGTGGCCATAGTGAGCGTCCCCGCGGGCAAGGGCGAGCCCGCGCACGAGCACGCCGACCTCAGGTACGTGCTGGCGACCAGCGCGCCCGATGCGATCGTGGCCGAGAATGACCAGGCGCCGCTGCGCTGGCTGTCGGCTGCAGATGCGGTCCTGGAGACGACGGAGGCCAACCTGCGGGAGACCCTCACGCGAGTGCAGCGACTACTCGACGAGTCGCCGCCCGCGCCCGGCTGAGTCGCTGACCGCGGCCATCGGCGGCTTGGCGGCCCTCGGCCGGATCGGGAGTGAACCGGGCCATTTGTTCGTTGTGCCTGCGGGCGAGCGTGGCAGCCGACGGCGCCGCGTTGGAGGGTGGCGATGTTCGAGAGGTTTACCGACCGGGCGCGGCGGGTCGTGGTCAAGGCGCAAGACGAGGCCAGGAGGCTGGACCACAACTACATTGGCACCGAGCATCTCCTGCTCGGCCTCACCGATGAGCGTGAGGGGGTCGGGGCTAAGGCGCTCGACTCGCTGGGGATAAGCCTCGACGTCGTGCGGCAGCAGCTTGAAGAGATCATCGGCCGCGGCAAGAAAGCGTCGTCCGGGCACATCCCGTTCACGCCGCGGGCCAAGAAGGCGCTGGAGCTGTCGCTGCGGGAGTCGATTCTGCTCGGCCACACCTACATCGGCACCGAGCACATCCTGCTCGGCCTGATCAGCGAGGACGAGGGTGTGGCCGCCCAGGTCCTGGTCCGGCTCGGCGCCGATCAGAACCGGGTCCGACTGCATGTGATTGAGCTGCTCGCGGGACGCCAAGGCGGGCAACCGCAGGGACGCGCTGCCCGCGCCCGGCGTGTCTCTCCCCGCTCCTTCTTCAGCCGCGAGGAGGAAATCATCCGGATGCTCGCCGACATCAGCACCCGGCTGCGCGCGGTCGAGGAGCACCTCGGCATCCGGCAGTCAACGGAAGCCGGTGATGACGCCCTGGCTGCCGCGGCGGAGCCAGGCGAGCCTGGTGCGGCAGAGGGCCCGGCACAGACGGGCTCCGGCGCGGCAGGTCCTGACGATCAGCCGGGCCAGGCGCAGGACTAGTCCGCCGGTCTGCAGGCCAACGGTCAGATGCCGAGATCGTCCAGTTGCTTGTGCAACTCTGCGCGCGGGCCAGAGTACTTGTCGGCCGTCTTCGAAGTGCCCGCGGGCTCGATGGCTGTTGTCGTCGGCGTGCCCGTCGCCGGCGTCGCCGGCTTGGCTGCGACCTTGGACCGGCTCGTGACCCTGCTCCGGTCCCTGAATATCCAGCCGCCTGCGACGCCTGCGACGAGCCCGCCGATGTGGTCCTGCCAGCCGACGCCCGCATGCGGCAGCAGGACCGTGAACTGATAGGCGAAGCACAGCGCCATCACCGCGCCGATGATGATGTCGATCACGTGCCGGTCGAACAGGCCCTTCACCAGGACGTAGCCCAGATAACCGAAGGCGACGCCGCTGGCCCCGGCGCCGATATCGCCGGCGGGCGTGAACAGCCAGGCGGCCATGCCGCTGACGACGATGACCAGCGCGGTGAGGCCGAGGAAGCGGACCACGCCGCGGTAGGCGGCCAGGAAGCCGAAGATGAACAGCGGGCCCGAGTTGCTCTCGATGTGCGTGAAGCTGAAGTGGAAGAACGGCGCGGTCAGGATGTCGGGCAGGCTCGACACCGAGCGCGGCTTGATGGCGAACTCGTGCGTGAGCCCGTAGTGGTCGACCACGTTGGCGAGCTGGAGTATCCACAGCAGCGCCAGGAAGCCAACCATGACGAACAACGCCTTGCGGGCTTCCGCCAGCATCGATTCGGCGTCCTGAGTACCTGGCGTCCAGCCGGTACGCGCGTGACCGCTCATGTCTCATCCACCCGTGTTGACATACCCGCGTCTCCAAGCTAGCCGCAAATCGCGGCTGCGTGGAAGGCGACGAGTGACCCGATGCCCCGGTAGCGGGGGAGCGTGGTTAGATTTGGCACGGCATGGGTTAGTGCGTACCGTCGCGCAAGGCCGCTGCGCAAGGCAGCACGCGGATGCGGCGCGGCGTGTCGCGCCCTCCGGTGGCGTCTAACCTGTGATCACAGCTAATGGGATATTACGCTGTGTAATTGTTACAGTACGTATTGCCAAACTGTGATCTGCGCGACACTAATTCCGGGTTTTCAACACAGCTTTTTCGGCGGAAACGCTTTGTCGGGTGCTCCGGTTCTGGCAACGTGGATCCGCGACGGTGCCGGCCAGACAAAGCGGACCCGCGCGAGAGGGTAGCGGCTGCGGCATCTGGGCCGACCGTCATGCGACTCGCTGCCCTGTACCGCAGCGGTCCGCGCACCGGGCGAGTGTGCCCAGTAGCGCTTGGCCGACGGAAGGACCGCATTGTCACAACATCGGAGACGTCCTCCGGCCCGGCGTCCACGGCGCCGCCGATGGGGGGTCTTCATGGTTACTTCGATGGTCTCGGTCGTCACGGTAACCGGTGCCGCGATCGGCGCGATGCTTCACTACAAAGACAACTCCACCGCTGACCCGCTGGCCATGGTCGTCGCCCAGGTTGCCACCGGCAGGTCCGGGGCGCTCCTCATGCATGAGCGGGAGGAGATCATCCTGGACGACGCGGCCACCTCATCCTTCACGGTGACCAGCACCCCCAAGGTCACGAGCAATCCCGCGACGTCGGGCAACGGCGGTGGCGGTGGCGGCATCGTTGTGCCGCCCGCGCCTCCAGTCTCGGCCGGGACGGCTGAGGCAATCGCCCAGAGCTTGATGCCGGACTACGGCTTCAGCGTCGCCGACGAGTGGGACCCTCTGTATGACTTGTGGGAAGCGGAGAGCGGCTGGGACGTCACGGCCGAGAACGCAAGCGGCGCCTATGGCATCCCGCAGGCGCTGCCGGGGTCGAAGATGGCCTCGGCCGGTCCTGACTGGCAGACCGACGCGACGACTCAGATCAAGTGGGGCCTCGGCTACATCCAGGAGACCTATGGCACGCCTGCGGCCGCCTGGGAGCACGAGGAAGAGTTCGGCTGGTACTGACGCGGGCGAGCCGACGGCGGCGTGGCCGCCGGTCACCTCTCGGTTCTAGCCCCGCAGGACGCGGCACTCGCGCTGCGTAGTCCCTCAGCTTGCGCTCGTGATTAAGGGACGCCTGAGCTGCCGGTTTCGGCCACGTGGCGGTGCGCCACTCAGGACGGCAAGGGGCGGAACGTGGGCAGCGCCGTGTGGAAAATGCCGCTCGCCGACCCGAATGTCCCGCTCGGGGCCCACAGCGCGAAGGAGTAGGGCTGGCTGCCCGCGCTCGTCGAGAGCGTTACGAGAAGAACCAGCTCGGTGTAGTGGATGGCTTCCGTCGCGTTGTACCAGCTGTACTTGAGCTCGGCCGCCGACCCCGATCGGTAGCCACCCACGGCCTTGAAGCCAACCGAGGTGAGGAGCAGGACCCGGTAATCATTCTTGTGCGCCTTGGATGCCTGGGTCTGCAGGTACTGAGCCTCGCGCAGCGGCTTGGCATAAGCCCAGTAAGCCAGGTTCACCGCCAGGTGGAAATTGCGGGCGGACTGGGTGAGGTGGGCTACCTGTCCGGAGACGGACTGCACCCACGCGTCCGGCATGCCTATCTTGAAGCCTGCCACCGCCTCCATCAGCGTCGCGCCGAACCGGTGCCACTTCCATCCAGAGGGCAGGACCGTGCCGGTGGGCGAGGTGCTGGTCGAAGGGGTGGGGCTTGGGCTGGCCGACGACGTCGGGGTCGGCGAGCCCGACCCGCTCGGAGTGGGGTTGGCGCTCGGACTCGGGTGGCCAGAAGGCTTGCTGCTCGGCCCGGTCGACGGAGAGCCTGGCTTGCCATGGCCCGAGCCGGCGGGCGTCCCGCCGTGGGCGCCGGACGTGCCCGCAGCGCTCGGGTTAGTCGAACCGGAATGCCCGCCCCGCTTTCCACCTGAGCCGTGCCCGGAAGAACCAGCCGCGGAGGTCTGCCCCGGTGCGCTGGAGGGCAGGGTTGTGCCGAGCGCGCTGGTCGGCCCGGAGTGCTGGAAGATATTCCAGCCAATGATCGCGGCGACCACGATCGCGGCAATGCCGGTCGCGGCCACGATGAGCCGCCATCGACCGGAGGAGTTCCAGGACCGGCGGGCCGCGTCCCAAAAGCCGTTCCCGGTTCGGCCGCCTCCGCCGCCCTTGCCAGGGCCCGGCGGCCCGGACGGGCTGGCGGCCTCCGCGCTTGGACTGGCCGAACTCGGCTGGGACTTCACCGGGCCCCACAGGGCTCGGCCGCGGCTCGGATCCAGGTCACCGCCCGAGGCCACCGGGGCGCCTGCAGCCGGCGCGGACGCCGCGACATTACGTGCGGCTGCCACAGAGCTGGCATCGGCCGGCTGGCCCGACTCCTCGCCGCCGCCGCGGGCCGCACCCGAGCCGACGGCGGTCGAGGCTGGCGCACCCTGGACTGGCCCATCTGGACTGGCCGCTGCGGCCATGGCGCCAGCCGCGAGCCCTCGAACGGCAGCGGGGCGCTCGCCGGAGTCGGCTGCATCGTCGCCGGCCTGCGTCGAGTCAGGTATCTGCAGCATCTCGTAGTCGGGCGGGTCGAGGAAGCCGGAATCGGCATCACTCACCTGGCTGGGTCCGGGCTTGGCCGTCTCCTCGGTGGCCGTCTCGAGGTCGGTGTCGGCCGGCGCGTCATCGAGCAGCGGCCGCGGCCCGGTTCTAGCTGCCGTCGCCGCGTCCGCGAGCAGCCGTGCTGCCGTGCTCGCATCCGGCCTGGTGCCCGGGTCACGGCTCAGCAGTGCGTCGATCACCGGGCCGAGCGGGCCAGCCGATGGCGCCCGCGGCGCGTCCTCGGTAGCGACTCCGGCTGAGATCACCGACGATCCGCCGATGCGGTCGAATGGTCCCCGGCCCTCAACCGCCGCGTACAGGGTCGCTCCCAGCGACCACAGGTCAGACGCGGGAGTAGCGATGTCACCGCGGATCCGCTCCGGCGCGGTGAAGCCGGGCGTGCCCACGACCATGCCGGCCTGCGTGAGCCCCAGGTCGCCGGCGAAGGTGGCGATCCCGAAGTCGGTAAGCACCGCCCGGCCGTCCGTGGTCACCAGCACGTTGCTGGGCTTGACGTCTCGGTGTAGCACACCCGCCGAGTGCGCGTTGGCGAGAGCACCGACCAGGCTGGTGCCAAGCTCCGCCGCCTGCTCAGGGGGGAGCGGGCCATCCTCGGTGATGACCTGGTCCAGCGACCGGGCCTCGACCAGCTCCATGACGATCCATGGCGTGCCGTCTTCCTCGACCACGTCGAATACCTTGACGACGCTCGGGTGGCTGAGCCTGGCAGCGGTCCTCGCCTCGCGCAGCGTGCGCTGATAGAGCACCTCGGCGTCCGTCGGCGGGGCATGCGAGGCGAGCTGAACTTCCTTGACCGCCACATCACGGTCCAGCAACTCGTCACGGCCACGCCAGACGATGCCCATCGCGCCCCGGCCGATCGGTTCCTGCAGGCGGTACCGCCCGGCGATCAGCCGACCGGTCCCCATTATGGCGTGCATGGCGGGAACCTATCTTCAGCAAGCATGTAGCACCCTGTGAGGAAGTTGAGAATTTGGCTGCGCCGCGGCTGGTCCGTAACGTGACTTAAGCGATCTTGCGGTGTCCTGTGCAGGCATCAGGTTAGCGGTGCCAATCCTGGCGGCGGAAGCGTTTGTGTCCACTACAGCGCCCTTCGCCGCCGATTTGTTACTGCAGTTAGCGCGCCGTTTCCCGATGACGGACAGACCAGCTTCGAGGCCGGCCTGGGGCCGATTTTGCTCGTAGTACGTGGCCCAGACTCGCCGCCGGAGGCGGACGTTACCGCAGCGGCGCGGAGCCAGCCGGCCGGGTCATCGCGAGCACGTCAAGAGCACGGTCCAGTTGCTCCTCAGTGATCTTTCCGCTGGCCACGTACCCGCGCGCGATCACGACGTCCTTGATCGTGGCTCCGCTGGCCAGCGCCTCGTGGGCGACGGCCGCCGCCGCCTCGTACCCGATGAACGGGTTCAGAGCGGTCACGATCGCGGGCGAGGATTCTGCGTTCCGCCGCAGTCGCTCGGCGTCGGCAGTAATGCCGATCACGCACTGATCGGCCAGGGCGGTCGCGGCGGCAGCCAGCAGCACAAGCGAGGACAGCAGGTTCCTGGCGATTACCGGCATCATCACGTTGAGCTCGAAGTTGCCGGCCGCGCCGCCGAAAGCGATTGCGGCGTCGTTCCCGATAACCTGCGCGCACACCTGGCACACCGCCTCGCAGATCACGGGATTGACCTTGCCCGGCATGATCGACGACCCCGGCTGCAGGTCGGGGATCTTGATCTCGGCCAGCCCGGTACGTGGCCCGGACCCCATCAGTCGCAGGTCGTTACAGATCTTGAACAGGCTGATCGCAATCACCCTGGCCACGCCGCTGGCCGCGACTAGCGCATCCCGCGCCCCGGCCGCTTCGAAGTGGTCACGGGCCTCGGTCAGCGGCAACCCCATGTCCTCGGCCAGCCGCGCGATGACGGCCGGGGCGAACTCCGCTGGCGCGTTGAGCCCCGTACCCACGGCAGTACCGCCCAGGGGAAGCTCGGCGACCTCGGGCACGACCGCGGTGGCGCGGGCTACCGCGTGCCGGATCGCCTCGGCGTAGCCGCCGAATTCCTGGCCAAGCGTGACCGGCGTCGCGTCCATCAAGTGCGTCCGGCCGCTCTTGACTACCTCGGCGAACTCGAACGCCTTTTCCTGCAGCGTGTCGGCCAGATGATCGAGTGCAGGCACCAGTGACCTGGTGATCAGCCGGGCCGCGGCCAGATGGATGGCCGAGGGAAACACGTCGTTGGACGACTGCGAGGCGTTCACGTGGTCGTTGGGGTGCACTGGCCGGCCGAGCGTGCGGCTGGCCAGCGTCGCGATGACCTCGTTCGCGTTCATGTTGGACGAGGTCCCCGAGCCGGTCTGGAATACGTCAATCGGGAACTGGCCATCATGGAGGCCACGGGCGACCTCGGCGGCCGCGTCGTGGATCGCCGTAGCCATGTCGGGTGCCAGCACGCCGAGTTCGCCGTTGATGGTCGCGGCAGCGCCCTTGATTGAGGCCAGCGCGCCGATCAGATCACGAGAAAGGCGTTCGCCGGAGATGTGGAAGTTCTGCACCGCCCGCTGCGTCTGCGCGGCCCACAACGCGTCGGCGGGCACCAAGACCTCGCCCATCGAGTCGTGCTCGACGCGAAAACCTGCGTCAGCCATTGGCAGCCTCCGGTCAGCTCGGCGCGGATCCGATCGTCAGCAGCGATTGCGTGGGCGCAGTGACGTCAGCGAAGAAATCGTTGCCCTTGTCGTCGACCACGATGAACGCGGGGAAGTCGCGCACCTCGATCTTCCAGACCGCCTCCATCCCAAGCTCGGGGTATTCGAGCACCTCGACCTTCGTGATGCAGTCCCGGGCCAGCTTCGCCGCGGCGCCGCCGATCGACCCGAGGTAAAAGCCGCCGTGGCGCTTGCAGGCCAAGGTAACGCCTGACGAGCGGTTGCCCTTGGCCAGCATGACCAGCGAGCCGCCGGCGGCCTGGAACCGGTCGACGTAGGTATCCATCCGGCCGGCGGTCGTCGGGCCGAATGAGCCTGATGCGTAACCGGCCGGGGTCTTGGCCGGGCCCGCGTAGTAGACAGCGTGATCACGCAGGTAGCCCGGCATCGGCTGGCCGGCGTCCAGCAGTTCGGCGATCTTTGCGTGCGCAATGTCGCGCGCGACGACCATCGGCCCGGTCAGCGCGAGCCTGGTCTTGATCGGGTAACGGGACAGCTCGGCCCTGATCTCCTCCATCGGCCTGGACAGGTCGATGCGCACGACGTCATCGGCCAGCTCGGCGTCCGTCGGCTCGGGGAGATACTGCGCGGGATCCGTCTCGAGTCGCTCGAGAAAGACCCCGTTCCTATTGATCTTGGCTGTTGCCTGTCGATCGGCTGAACAGGAGACCGCGATCGCGACGGGACACGACGCGCCGTGGCGCGGCAGCCTGATCACGCGCACGTCATGGCAGAAATACTTGCCGCCGAACTGCGCGCCGATGCCCGCCCGGCGGGTGATGTCCAGGACCTGCTGCTCAAGTTCGACATCGCGGAAGCCGTGCGCGTCCATCGAGCCCGAGGTCGGAAGCGTGTCGAGGTACTTCGCTGAGGCGTACTTCGCGGTCTTCAGCGCGTACTCGGCGCTCGTCCCGCCGACGACGATCGCCAGGTGATAGGGCGGGCAGGCGGCAGTGCCGAGTGAGCGAATCTTTTCTTCGAGGAACGAAGCCATGCGCGCCGGATTCAGTACCGCCTTGGTTTCCTGGTACAGGTACGACTTGTTCGCCGACCCGCCACCCTTGGCCATGAACAGGAACTTGTACTCGTCGCCGCCGGTGGCATAGATCTCGATCTGGGCGGGCAGGTTGCTGCCGGTGTTGCGCTCCTCCCACATCGATATCGGCGCGAGCTGGGAGTAGCGCAGGTTCAGCTTCGTGTAAGCGTCGTAGACCCCGCGGGCGATGTGCTCGTCGTCACGCCCGTCGGTCAGGACCTGCTGGCCGCGCTTGCCCATCACGATCGCGGTGCCCGTGTCCTGGCACATCGGCAGGACCCCGCCGGCCGCGATGCAGGCGTTCTTCAGCAGGTCCCCAGCGACGAACTTATCGTTGCCGCTCGCCTCCGGGTCGTCCAGGATCGAGCGGAGCTGGCGGAGGTGGGCGGGCCGCAGCAAGTGAGCGATGTCGTGCATCGCCGTGGCCGTCAACTGGGTCAGCACCGCGGGGTCGACCTGCAGGAAGTCCCGCCCGAGCGCGCTGGTGACGTGGACCCCTTCGCTGGTCAGCAGCCGGTACTCGGACCCGTCAGGTCGAAGGGGCAGAAGATCGGTGTAGCTGAAGTCGGGCATCGGGGCACATCCTCGGGCCAGCGGGTGATCCTCTCATCGTATTGGGGAGCGGATCAGGTCAGTGCGCGGCCGACAGGAGCCGCCGGGACGAAGCGGCTGCAGCCAGCAGAGCCACGCCCGCCGCCGCCAGCGCGACGAAGCCGCCGTAGCTCCAGCCCGCGAACACCGTGTTGAAGTCGGCCACGTCCAGTGGTGTGCCTGGGTTTGCACCCGGGATGGTGTATGCGGCCGGCCGGCCGATGACCCCAAGCAGGCACAGCAAGAATGCGATGCCGGTCGTGCCGATCAGGAGTTGCCCGGGCGCGAGAATGTTACTCGGCAACCGCGCGATGGCATGGCGTCCGACGACCAGGCCGATGCCCACGATCGCTAGTGCCAGCCCAAGCCACAGAAAACCGTGCGTGGCCGGCCCGTCCAGCGTGCCGATCTGCGGCGCCGCTGCGGGCGCGCTGACTGGAATTCCTCGAGTCTGCGCATACCAGGGCAGGAACAGGGCGATCAATGTCACGATCAGCGCGGACCCGGTGATGAGGTCGCCTGACCGGCCGGATCCCGCCGCTGGCTCCTCCGGTGGGGGGATCGCGAGCGCCTTCGCATCTCTTGCCAACGTGGCCTCCGGTCGGTGGTCGCCGATGGCCGCGATCGTAACTACCCCAGATCACGTTTGTGAGTCGGGTCGTTCGCCACGGACGAGAGGGGCCGCCGCCACCCGAGTAGTGGCGGCGACCCCTCGTTCCCCCGAGCTTCGGCGCTTACTCGGCGGCCGCCTGCACGGCCGGAGTTCCCGGCCTGACGAGCCGGATCGCGGCGATGACCACCAGCAGCGCGATTGCGTCGAAGATCGCAGCCGACGCGAACGAGGTCGCCATGCCATGCACGAGCACGTGCCTGGCCTGCTCCAGGGCGCTGGCGCCCGGCAGCGGGTGGCTGGCCGCGGCCCGGCGGGCGTTGCCGTAGATCGTCACCAGGATGGCCAGCCCGAGCGCGCCGCCGACCTGCTGCATGACGTTCACCATGGACGCCGCCGCCCCCGAGTCCTGAGGCGGCACGCCCGCCAGCGACGCCATGGTGAGCGGCACGAAGGCGAAGCCCATGCCGGTTCCCAGCAGCAGCATCGGGACGAAGATGCCGGGGAAGTAGCTCGTTCCCGGCGTGACCTGCGCCAGCCATGCCATGCCGCCGACAACCGGGACCAGGCCGCCCACCAGCAGCGGCTTGCCGCCGAACCGGGGAACCAGCCGGGGCGCCAGGCGTGACATCGCCAGCAGCGCACCCGTCATCGGGACGAACGCCAGGCCCGCGTCGAGCGGGCTGAAGCCGAGCACGTCCTGGACGAACTGGGTGAGGAAGAAGAACATCCCGAACATGCCGCCGACCAGCAGCAGCCGGGCCACGTAGGAGGCGGCACGGCTGCGGTCGCGCAGCAGCCACAGCGGCGTGATCGGCTCCGGTGCCCGCGTCTCGACGACGCCGAACAGGCCGAGCAGCACCACGGCGGCGGCAAAGGCTCCGATCGTGGTGATGTTCGCCCAGCCATTGGAGGCGGCGTTGATGAAGCCGTAGACGAGCGCCGACATGCCGGCGGTCGAGGTAAGGGCTCCGGCGATGTCGAGCTTGGCGGCCAGGCGCTTCGAGCGGGCGAGCAGACGCGGCGTCACGGCGATGACGGCCGCGCCGACCGGCACGTTCACGAAGAAGACCCAGCGCCAGGACGCCCACTGCGTGAGCATGCCGCCGAGGACCAGGCCGAGCGAGGCGCCGCCCATCGCGACTGCCGTGAAGGCGCCGAGCGCGCGGATCCGCTCCCGGCCTTCGGGAAAGCTGGAGACGATCGTGGCAAGCACGGCCGGTGAGGCGATCGCGCCGCCGACTCCTTGCACGGCCCGGGCGGCCAGCAGCATGCCGGACGAGGTCGCGAGCCCGCCCGCCAGCGAGGCCAGGGTGAACAGGGCCAGCCCGGCCATGAAGACGTTCCGGCGGCCGAACACGTCGCCGGCCCGGCCGCCCAGGAGCAGCAGGCCGCCGAAGGTCAGGGTGTAGGCGTTTAGCACCCAGGACAGGCCGGTGGCGGATAGGTGGAGGCCGGCCGCCATCGATGGCAGTGCCACGTTCACGACGGTGAGGTCAAGAACGATCATGAGCTGGGCGCAGAGGACGACGGCCAGGGTGATGTTGCGCCGGTCGTGGGACCGTCGGCCCCTGGCGTTCGCCCTGCTCGTCGCGACAGGCTCGCTCATGTCGACGGCCTCGCTCATGTCGACGGCCTCGCTCGTGTCGACGGCCTGGGCGGTGTCGACGGCCTGGGTGGCAGTGGCGGCAAGGACGGAGTCGCGACCTTCGGCCGGCGGCTGGCGGATTGTGGGAGAGGACAAGGTTCCTCCATCGGAAGGCGTGCAGAAGAGAGGCCCTGGCGCGACCATCCCTGGTCAACGCTGGCCATGAGGAGCTATGCTTATTCGGAGGATCCCTCCGGTAATTACTATACGGAGGATGCCTCCGCTTTGCAAGTCTGTTTATGGAGCACTGATGAAGGCGACCGGGACATCCGCGGGGCCCAAGCGGGCCGACGCGCGCCGCAACTATGAATTGCTGATCGCGGCGGCGACCGAGGCGTTCGCCGAACGCGGTGCCGACGATGTGTCCCTCGAGGAGATAGCCCGCCGGGCGGGAGTCGGCATCGGGACGCTGTACCGCCACTTTCCGGCCAGGCAGACTCTGCTTGAGGCGGTCTACAAGGATCAGGTCGAAGGGCTCGAAGTACTCGCGGGCAAGCTGCTGGTCTACGAATCGCCTGGCGACGCCCTAGCCGAGTGGCTGCGGGCATTCGCCGCGTTCGGCCGCACCAAGCGGAGTCTGAGCGCCGCGCTCATGGCAACCCTCGGCAAGGACTCGGAGTTGCTGTCGGCGTGCAGCCAGGTACTTCGCGGTTGCACCGGGGCGCTACTGGCCCGAGCCCAGGAAGCCGGCGTTGTCCGGCAAGACGTGCAGAGCGCCGACTTGCTACGACTGACGCACGCGCTGATCATGGCGACGGATGCGCCAGGCGGCGACCCTGGCCAGGCCGACCGGATGTTCTCGCTGCTGATGGCGGGGTTGCTGCTCCCTCCGGAGGCGGCCGCTCAGTAGCGCAGCGCCGGCCGCTCAGCACCGGCGCCGGATGCCCGTCATCGGGCTGACCGGCGGGTTCACGCGCGGTGCAATCGCACCTGAAATTGCGGTCGTTTCTTGGACGGAGCGCCAGAATGGCGGCTCTAATCGCGGCCGCGTCAGCGCCTGATTGGCATGCGGAGCCACTGACAGGGTAACTACTAGGTGCCGGATAGCTGGCCTGCGCCCGCAAAGGCAGCGCCTGCCGGCGCGGGCGGCTATCCGGACCAGCCCGGTCCGGCCAGGACCGGCGCCGAGCCGGAGGGCGGACACTGTGAGCAGCACGCAGCAGGCCGGTGGCCAGATCGATTTCGCCGAGGCCGCCAGGCAGTTAGAAATGGCGGCGCATGACGCCAGGGTGGCAGTCAGCTGCATTGGCCTTGGCGATCTTGACGGCGCGCATACGCACGCCATTCTCGCCCGCGCCGCGGCGGACGGCGCCCAGAACCTGCTGCAGGCGGCGCTGGCGTCGGGAGAGAAGATCCCAGGCTAGCCAGCGGAAGCGCCGTGATATATCCCCGCAACCTGGTACGGTCAGCTCGATTTCACCGTGCAGCGGGCGCAACGACGCTCGCGCCTCCCAGGGAGCCGGACATGGCGATCCGCCGAACGAAGCCGAAGGCTCGGCGAACCGGTTCACCAGCCGGGCCGGTTACGGTCTGACCGTGGCGCTGGGTTTGCTGCCTGGACTGAGGTCGCCGGGCCTGGCTTGCTCGCTCTGGCTCCGTCTGACGATGCCGGCCAGCCAGTTCAGCTGCCGGACTCGGTGCCAGATCTCGCCGCCCTCGTGGTCGTTGAACTCGTAGTCGCAGATCTCCTTCGGGCCGCCGTAGGAGTTGAAAGCGGCGTAGACGGTCGATGGCGGGCAGGTCTGGTCCATGTGCGCCACCGAGAACAACGCCGGCGCGGTCGCCGTCCGGGCGAGCAGCGCCACATCGAAGTAAGACAGCGTGCGGAATACGGTCTCGGCCTGGTCCCGGTGGCAGGCCAGGTATCGCTCGATCTCCGCGTACGGCTCGGTGCCGGCGATGTCGACGGCTCGGGGGAAATCGGCCAGGAACGGCACGTCAGGCATCACCGCCAGGAGTCCCGGCGCCAGCGCGCCCACGGCGATGGCGATCCCGCCGCCCTGGCTCCCACCGGTCACGGCGACCCTGCTGGCGTCCACGGCCGGGTGTGAGTGCACTGCCTCCACGGCCCGGACCGCGTCTACGAACACGCGGCGGTAGTAGTACGTCGCCGGGTCGCTGATGCCGCGCGTCATGAACCCCGGCTGTGCAGGTGCCGAGCCTTCCGGGTCTGGCGTATGGCCTGATGACCAGCCGCTGCCCTGACCTCGGGTATCCATGATCAGATGTGCATAGCCTGCGGTCGCCCAGAAGGTATGCTCCTGCACCAGGCCGCGACCGCCGCCATAACCCTGGTACTGCACGACCGCCGGCAGCGGGTCGTCGGCCGCCGACCAGTATCCGGGCACGTGCAGCCAGGCACGCACGCGCGTGCCGCCGTGGCCGCTGAACGTCACGTCGTAGCTAACGACGGTGCGCAGTCCCGTGTCGACCGGGACCATGCTCGGCTCAAGCGGCACGCGCCTGGCTTCATCAAGGCTCCCGGCCCAGAAGCCAGCCAGGTCAGCCGGCTCGGGCAGAGCCGGAGCGTA
>JASHUG010000200.1 GCA_030040155.1 Streptosporangiaceae bacterium
GGATTCCTCGGCCGCCTTGCCCCAGCTACGCGGGTCGTAGGCCTTCTTGCTGCCGACGTCGCCGTCAACCTTGAGCACGCCGTCGTAGTTCGTGAACATGTGGCCGGCAACCGGCCGGGTGAAGGCGTACTGCGCGTCGGTATCGACGTTCATCTTGACGACGCCGTACCCGATGGCTTCGCGGATTTCCTCCAGTGCCGATCCTGAGCCGCCGTGGAACACCAGGTCGAACGGCTTGTCCACGCCGTACTTGGCACCGACCGCATCCTGGATGTCCTTCAGGATGGACGGCCGCAGCTTGACGTGGCCCGGCTTGTACACTCCGTGCACGTTCCCGAACGTGGCCGCCAGGAGATAACGGCCGCGCTCGCCTAGACCCAGGGCCTCGGCCGTCGCCAGCGCATCCTCCGGCGTGCTGTAGAGCTTCTCGTTGATCTGGCCGACGACGCCATCTTCCTCACCGCCGACCACGCCGATCTCAAGCTCCATCACGATGTGCGCCCTGGCGCAGAGATCCAGCAGTTCGGAGGCGATCTGCAGGTTCTCGGCCAGCGGCACGGCCGAGCCGTCCCACATGTGGGACTGGAACAACGGCTGCTGGCCGCGCGCGACACGCTCGATCGAGATCTGCACGAGCGGGCGCATGTAACTGTCCAGCTTGTCCTTCGGGCAGTGGTCGGTGTGCAGGGCGACATGCATCGGGTACTTCGAGGCGACCGTGCGCGCGAAGTGGGCGAGCGCTTCCGCCCCGGTCACCATGTCCTTGACGGCGGCGCCAGACAGGTACTCGGCGCCCCCGGTCGATATCTGGACGATGCCGTCACTCTCGGCATCGGCGAAGCCTCGGAGAGCGGCGTTCAGGGTCTGGCTGGACGTCACGTTGATCGCCGGGTAGGCGAAAGCCTGCTCCTTGGCCCGGTCAAGCATCTGGGCGTAGACCTCAGGCGTCGCGATCGGCATGGCGTGAGT
This sequence comes from Streptosporangiaceae bacterium, assembly GCA_030040155.1. Classification (GTDB taxonomy): domain Bacteria; phylum Actinomycetota; class Actinomycetes; order Streptosporangiales; family Streptosporangiaceae; genus JAJYUU01. The sequence continues at coordinate 970 of JASHUG010000200.1, forward strand.
TCCTCTCCTCGTCGCTCAGTGCCAAGTATCTCTGAACGATTAAGCCAGCCCAAGCCGACCAGCGAGTTAGCGCCAATGGCCCGCGTGCCAGCGGGTGCGAGCCCTACGCTCGAACCATGGGGCGCCACGATGCCGATCCCGCCGAACGCCGCCGCTACATGGCCGTCATCCTGGTCACCGCGGCCGTGCTGGCACTGCTGGCGCTCGGCGCCCTGGCGCTGAACGGCCTTTCGCACAATTGACGCCGCCCGCCGCCGTGCTATCGGCGGTGCCGGGCCCTGCGGTGGCTCCCAGGCCGAACCGAAGCCTATTCCAGGTCGAGGTCGGCCAGTTCGAAGGCGGCCAGGTACGGCAGGCCGCGCTCGGCCACGCGGTCGCGCGCGCCCCGTTCGACGACGACCGCCACGCCGACGACCTCTGCCCCTGCCTCCTGCAGCGCCGCCACTGCCGTCAGGACCGAGTTGCCGGTCGTCGAGGTGTCCTCGACCGCCAGTACGCGGCGGCCGGCTACGTCGGGACCCTCGATCCGCCGCTGGAGCCCGTGCTCTTTCTCGGACTTGCGCACCACGAAGGCATCGAGCCTGCGCCCGCGGGCGGCGGCGGCGTGCATCATGGCCGTGGCGACCGGGTCGGCGCCCAGGGTCAGCCCGCCAACGGCTTCATAGGAAAGGTCTGCGGTCGTGTCCAGCATGACCCGGCCCGCCAGCGGAGCGGCCCGGCCGTCCAGCAGGACCCGGCGCAGGTCGATGTACCAGTTGGCCAGCTGGCCGGAGGCGAGGGTAACCGGCCCGTGCACGACGGCTAGTTCTCTGATCATCGTCAGCAGATCGTCTCGGTCAGCCACGGCAGCCGAGCCTACCTCGCGATGTCGCCAAGGCCGAGCATCAACCTGGGCCTGGTAATTTCTGGTGGCTGGTGGTGGTCTGACCCAGTTGCGGGTGACCTGATCGATGCGTGGGCCAACCAAATAGGGAGAAATACCGGAACCCGGTAGTAAGAACCCCTTCGCCGGTTGATACATCTGCGATCCGCGCTATCCGTCACGGCTGCCGCCATGCGCTGGTAACGTCACGCGCAAGGGAAGGGACGGTGTCGCGTTGGACCGCTGCGCGATGTTCGTGGACGCGGGCTACGTGCTGGCCGAGGGCGCACTGGCTGTCCACGGCACCCGCAATCGAGACTCGGTGTCCTGGGACTACGCCGGCCTACTGAAGCTGCTTGGCGGGCTGTCGAGAGACCGCACCGGCCTGCCCCTGTTGCGCTGCTACTGGTATGACACGGTGGCGGATGGCGGGCGCCCCGAGCACGACACACTGGCGGATGTGCCGGGCGTGAAGCTGCGGCTGACCAAGGTGCGCCCGAACCGCAAGGAGGGCGTCGACGCCGAGATCCGCAGGGACTTGAGCGCGCTGGCGAGGAACCGCGCCGTCAGCGATGCTGTCGTGGTCAGCGCCGAGGAGGACCTCGCCCCGGTGATCGCGGAAATCCAGGACCTCGGGCTCCGAGTGGTCTTGCTGCACGTCAGCGCCGACAATGACTGGGCGGTCTCCCGTTCGCTGCGCCAAGAGTGTGACGACATCATCGACATGTCGGCCAGCCACCTGCGCCCGTATGTCGACCTCATCTCCGGCGCCGAGCCCGACGGCCGGGACGCCCAGCTGACCTCGGGCGGATATCGGGAACTGGCGGTCGGCTCGGCTGCTCCCGGCGCCCAGCTTGCGGGCCTGAGCCAGCAGCCGGCCATAGCCGCGCCCGCTCCCCAGCTTTACTCCTCGCCCGTGGCCGCCGAATACCAGCGCGTCAGCCAGGCTCAGCCCGCCGCGCCCGCCCGCGATCAGCAGGCTGACCTGCTGGCGCAGGACGCTGGCCGGTATGCCAGCGGCGTGGGCGCTGCCGCGCAGTCCGAGGGTTTTGGGCCGGGACCTAGCCACCGCAGGCAGGAAGATCAGCCGCTGATGGCGCCGTACCAGGGCCATGACTCGGGCAGAGGTCTGGCGGCCTCCGCCGGCCTGGCTTCGAGCCAGCCGGGATATGGGCAGAGCGGCTTCGCCGACTCGGCCCAGGGCGGCAACGGCCAGCCGAGGCCGTCGAGCGCATCGATCGCTCAGCCCGGCCTGGGGCCCGTGGGCGGCCCGCCGCAGGGGGGATCGGGACCGCACGGACTGCTGCCAGGCACCGCGCCGCAGCAGAATGGCCTGCCGCAAAGTGCGATGCCGAACGGGATGGGCGTGCCGGCATCTCAGCAAAATGGCCTGTCGCACGGCGGTTATGGCCAGCAGTCGAACGGACGGTTCGGCGGCATTGATCAGCCCGGAGGAATGCAGCCAGGACCTGGTATGCCGCAGGGCCAGCAGCCGATACCAAACGGCGCGGGTCACGGTCAGCAACAGGGCCAGGGCTTTCCGCCGACCCTCGGCGTGCAGCCCGGGCAGGGCATGCAGCCCGGACCGGGGATGCAGCGCGGTATGTCCAGCCAGAGTGGACTGCCGGGTCAGCACGTCGCCGGTTCGGGACCGGGAATGCAGAGCCTCGGCGGCCCGTCAGGGCCGCCGCAGTCACACCGGCATGGCCAGGGACCTGGCTTGCTGCCGGGCGCCCCCGCTGCGCCGAATGGCGGGCCCGGTTTGTCGCAGGCAGCCGGCGGCCAGCAGGGCTCGCTCGCTCCGCTTGATCCGCAGCGCGGCCTTGCGCCGCAGCGCCCGGCTGCTAACGGCGTGCCCTACGCGCCACCCGACCGGAGTGGACCCTACGGGGGTCAGCCAGGGCAGTACGGCGCGCCGCCGGGACAGGGATACTCGCAGTCTCCGTACAGCGGGCCGCAGCAGTCGATGCAAGCGCCTCAGCCTCCTCCGCCCGTCGCCATGTCCGTTGGTGAGGCGGTGCAGTCGGCGCACACCGAGGGGTTCGGCTTCGGCGAGGCGGTGGCGCGGGACGCCCCGGCCCTCTGGCTCGAGGCGGTGCTGGCTCGCAAGCCCAGAATGCCGTCCGACCTCGAGGCGAGGCTGCTGCAGGGCTCGGCCCTGCCCATCGACTCGCTGCTGCACGACGAGGTCAGGCATGCCCTCAGGCGCGGATTCTGGGATGCCCTTGAGCGCTCGCGGCACTGAGGATTTGCGCAGCTTACAGATTTTCAGTTTGGCCGGCATTTGCCTGGTCACGAAGCCATTACTACGCGATGGAATGGTCATCTCATGACCTACTGCTAGGTACGGTGAGAAGGTGGCCGTATTGAGCAGGGATGAATTCGACTCGATTGAATTTGACGCGGCAGCCAGTGGCGATCATGCCTCGGCGGCGCGTCAGATGAGCCTGCTCGCGGCCACTGGTGCCGAGACGGCCGGGATGCCCCGCGCCGAGGCATTCCTCCGCGCCGCCGAACAGTGGATGCTGGCCGACGATCCGGCCGAGGCCGTCACCGGCTTCCGGCGCGCGATGGCGGAGGGCGGACCGGTGTTCGTAGAACCGCGAGTGCCACTGGCGCGCGCTCTGTTCCAGCTCGGCAAGGATGCCGAGGCGCAGGCGATCATCAGCAGCCTGAAGGCGGAGGGCCCAGCCGATCCGCGGATCTGTGACATGGTGGCGGAGTTGCTTGTCGAGCGTTCCGACCTCGCGTCGGCCCTTGAGTGGGCTACCGCCGGTGTCAGCCTGTGCCTGGCGCAGGGCAGCCGGGCGCAGCCCGGCGCCGCCGGGGACAAGTCGGAGTTGCGCCTGCTGCTCAGCCTGCGCTACCGCATCCGCAACGACCTCGGGCTGCCCGAGGACGACTACGACCAGCTGCTCGACGAGCGCTAACCCGCCAGCGGCTGCCGCCTAGGATTGGCGCGCCGCCACTCGCGTAGGCCGCTGCGCGGTCACCGTCAGCGAGTCCGAGGCTTCGTCCAGGTCGACCACGACGGTGTCGCCATCGGTAATGTCGCCAGCAAGCAGCGCCCGCGCCAGCTTGTCGCCGATCGCGGACTGGATCAGGCGCCGCAGCGGGCGCGCACCGTAGACCGGGTCAAAGCCCGTGAGCGCGAGCCACTCCCTGGCCTCGGGCGTCACTGACAGGGTCAGCCGTCGCTCGGCCAGCCGCGACCCGAGCCTGCTCACCTGCAGATCGACGATCTCGGTGAGTTCCGCGGTGGTCAGCGCGTCGAAGATGATCACCTCGTCCAGCCGGTTGAGGAATTCCGGCTTGAATGTGGTGCGGACGATGGCCATGACCTTTTCGCGCTTGTCGCTCTCGTCGAGCGTCGGATCGGCGATGAACTGCGAGCCGAGATTCGAGGTCAGGATGAGGATGGTATTCCTGAAGTCGACGGTCCGGCCCTGGCCATCGGTCAGCCTGCCGTCGTCGAGCACCTGGAGCAGAATGTTGAAGACCTCCGAGTGTGCCTTCTCCACCTCGTCTAGCAAGACGACGCAATACGGTCGGCGCCGCACGGCCTCGGTCAGCTGGCCGCCCTCGTCGTAGCCGACGTAACCGGGCGGCGCCCCGACGAGCCGTGCCACCGAGTGGCGCTCGGAGTACTCGCTCATGTCGATCCTGATCATCGCGCGCTCGTCGTCGAACAGGAACTCGGCCAGCGCCTTGGCCAGCTCGGTCTTGCCGACCCCGGTCGGTCCGAGGAACAGGAACGAGCCTGATGGCCGGTCGGGGTCGGCGATGCCAGCCCTGGACCTGCGCACCGAGTCGGATACTGCCTGCACGGCGGCCGACTGTCCGATGATCCGGTGCCCCAGCTCATCTTCCATCCGCAGCAGCTTGCCGGTCTCGCCCTCAAGCAGCCGCCCGGCCGGGATGCCCGTCCAGGACGAGACGACGTCGGCGACGTCATCGGGTCCCACCTCTTCCTTGACCATCGGGCTTGCCGCCGGGACGCCGGCCTGCGCGGTCGCGGCCTGCTCCTCCTCGCTCGCGGCGGCGGCGGACGCTGCCTCGATCTCGCGCTCGAGCGTGGGGATCTCCCCGTACATGAGCCGGGAGGCTGTCTCGAAGTCGGCGTCCCGCTGGGCCCGCTCGGCCTGTCCGCGCATGTCGTCTAGCTGCTTCTTCAGCTCGCCAACCTTGTTCAGGCCGGCCTTCTCCCGCTCCCAGCGGGCGATGAGCCCGGTGAGCTGCTCCTGGCGATCAGCCAGGTCGGCCCGCAGCCGCTCCAGCCTTTCCCGGCTGGCCGCGTCGTTTTCCCTGGCCAGAGCCATCTCTTCCATCTTCATCCGGTCCACGGCGCGCTGCAGCTCGTCGATCTCGACCGGACGCGAGTCGATCTCCATGCGCAGCCGGGATGCCGCCTCGTCGACCAGGTCGATGGCCTTGTCCGGGAGGAACCGGGCGGTGATGTAGCGATCGGAGAGCATTGCCGCCGCGACCAGCGCCGCGTCCGAAATCTGGACCTGGTGATGCGCCTCGTACCTGCCCTTGAGTCCGCGCAGGATCGCGATCGTGTCCTCGACTGACGGCTCGCCGATGAGAACCTGCTGGAACCTGCGCTCTAGCGCCGCGTCCTTCTCGATCCGCTGCCGGTATTCATCGAGTGTGGTCGCGCCGACCATGCGCAGCTCGCCCCTGGCCAGCATGGGCTTGAGCATGTTGCCCGCGTCCATCGCGCCCTCAGCCGCACCAGCTCCCACGACCGTGTGCAACTCGTCGATGAACGTGATGACCTGACCCTCGCTCTTGCGAATCTCGTTCAGCACGGCCTTCAGCCGTTCCTCGAACTCACCGCGGTACTTGGCTCCGGCCACCATCGCGCCAAGGTCGAGCGCGACAACACGCTTGTTGCGCAGCGACTCGGGCACGTCGCCCGCGACTATGCGCTGCGCCAGGCCCTCGACAACGGCGGTCTTGCCGACGCCGGGCTCGCCGATCAGCACTGGGTTGTTCTTCGTGCGACGGGAGAGCACCTGGATGACCCGGCGGATCTCGGCGTCCCGCCCGATGACCGGGTCGAGCTTTCCCTCGCGGGCGCTGCGGGTCAGGTCGACGCTGTACTTCTCGAGCGCTTGATAGGTGCCCTCAGGATCCTGCGAGGTGACCCGGGCGGAGCCGCGGACCTGCTCGAAGGCATCAACGAGCTGCTGCGGGCCTGCGCCAGCCTCCTTGAGCAGCGTCGCGGCCCGGCCGCCGTCGGTCGCCAGCCCGACGAGCAGGTGCTCGGTGGAGACGTACTCGTCCTGCATTTCCTTGGCCCGCTTGCCCGCGGTGGCGAGCGCCGCGAGCAGCGGGCGCGAGGTCTCGGGCGCGCCGACGGTGGTGCCTGCCGCCTGCGGCAGCCTCGCCAGCTCCTGCCTGACCGATCGCAGCATTGCGTCGGGGTCAGCACCGACAGCACGCAGCAGCGGAGCGGCCGTACCACCCTCCTGCTCGAGCAAGGCGGCCAGCAGATGCAACCCGTCCACATTCGGGTTGCCCGCCGCCGCAGCATTCTTCACCGCCTCGGACAGAGCCTCCTGGCTCTTCCTGGTCAGCTTCTCATCCATTCCGTTTTCTCCACGAGATCATGCACATATGGGGAACGAGGCGTGCTCACTCAGCTTGCGGCCGTCAGCAGGGGCAGCCCGCTCAGACCGAGTCAGAAGCTGCCGCCGCGGGCTGCCCGTCGGCTGGCGGGTATCGCATGCTGCCGGACCCAGTCGCTGTGGGCGGGGTCGCGGATGCCTCTGCCGCCTGCCGATGCTCTGGTGACGAACGTCCGGCGCCGCCCGGATCGCGGACCGGCACCAGGGCACCGCCATCGCCCCGGTTGCGCAGCAGGGTGGCCAGTCTGGCTGCTACCGCCCTGGTCGATTCCAGCTCCGCCCGGAGCTGGCTTATCTCCGCGTGCAGCTCGGCCAGCCGTAGTCTGTTGCGCTGCTCGGCCAGCTCGAGTTCGAGAATCCGCTTGATGCCTGACAGGTTGATTCCCTCTTCCTGTGACAGGCGCTGTACGTCGCGCAGGATCAGGATGTCGCGCAGCGAGTAGCGCCGCCCTCGCCCGGCCGCCCGGCCTGGCGAGACCAGGCCGAGGCGGTCATAGGCGCGAAGCGTCTGCGGATGCAGCCCCGACAGCTGCGCAGCCACGGAGATGACGTAGACCGGCGTGTCATCCGTCAGCTCAAACTGGCTTGTCATGTCATCTCCTCTCGGCGGCGAGCCGGGTTAGGCGCTGGCCTGGCGCAGCAGGTCGCCACGCGGGTCTGGGCCTGCGGTCGCATCCCTGAACTGCTCCAGGGCTGACTTGGCCTTCCCGCTGAGGTCGGTGGGCACCTGAACATCGACAGTGACCAGCAGGTCACCGGTGGTGCCGTCCTTGCGGCGGACGCCCTTGCCCCGGACCCGGAATGTCCGGCCATTCGGCGTCCCCGCGGGAATCCGCAGGCTCACGGGCATGCCATGGTGCGTGGGCACCTTAATCTCGGCGCCGAGGGCTGCCTCGGTGAAGGTAAGCGGCACGCTCAGGGTCAGGTTGTGGCCCGACCGGCCGAAGACCTTGTGCGGCTCGACGTGAACCCGCACGTACAGGTCCCCGGCTGGGCCGCCGCGCTCACCAGGAGCGCCCTTGCCAGCGATCTTTATCCGCTGGCCATCGGCAACACCCGCCGGGATCCTGGCCTGGATCGTGCGGGTGCTCATCGCGCGCCCGCTGCCCGAGCAGGTCGGGCACGGATCATCGACGACCAGCCCGCGCCCGCGGCAGGTCTTGCACGGCTCGGAGAAGCCGAAGCTGCCAAGGTTGCGGCTGCCGGTTCCAGTGCCCTCACACGTCGGGCAGACCTTGGGCACGGTTCCGGCCTTGGCGCCGGTGCCCATGCACGTCTTACAAGGGCCCTCGCCGGTCAGCCGCAGTGACACCGTCGAGCCCTCGATCGCGTCGCTGAACGACAGCGAGGTCTCGGTCTCTACGTCGGCACCGCGCCGGGGCCGGGCCTGCTGGGTGCTGGTGCCGCCCCGGCCGAACACGCCGCCGAGCAGGTCGCCCAGCCGGCCGCCGGCGCTGCCCGTGCTGCCGCCGAACAGGTCGCCGAGATCGAAGCCACCGTAACTGCCTGAACTGGTGGAGCCGCCCATCCGCGGCCCGCCGCTGCCAAACAGCGAGCGGGCGTCGTCGTACTCCTTGCGGCGCTGCTCGTCCGACAAGACGGTGTAGGCCTCGGATATCTCCTTGAACCGCGCCTCTGCCTTGGCGTCACCCTCGTTCGCGTCTGGGTGGTACTTGCGGGCGAGCTTCCGGTATGACTTCTTGATCTCGTCAGCGGATGCACCCTTAGACACCCCAAGGGTCTTGTAGTAATCCTTCTCGAGGAAATCCTTGGTGCTCAACGGGCCTCTCTTTTGAGCTGTTAGCTGCCGTCCCCGTTGCCGGCCTCGTCACCGAGGTCGGCTGACGGCTCTGGCTGTGCCTCACCTGTTTCCGCAGGCAGCACGACCTCGCCGGCAGGTTCGGCGACGGCTACCCTGGCGGGCCGGATAATCCGGTCGCCAACCCGGTAGCCGGGCTGCAGAATCCGCACGCACGTCGGCTCCGTCACCTCGTCGGAGTACTCGTGCATGAGCGCCTCGTGCAAGGTCGGGTCAAACACGTCGCCGTTCTCTCCGTACGAGGTCAGGCCGAGCTTCACCACGATGGACTCAAGCGACTCGGCGACGGACTTGAAACCGCCGGTCAGCTCGCCGTGCTCGCGTGCCCGCCCGATGTCATCGAGCACCGGCAGGAGCTCGTTGAGCACGTTCGCCAGCGCCTGCTCCCGGACGGCGAGCCTGTCCCGCTCGACCCGCTTGCGGTAGTTGGCGTACTCAGCCTGCAGCCGCTGCAGGTCAGCCGTCCGCTCCGCGAGCATCGCGACGGCCTGGTTGGCCCGCGCCTCGGCGTCGCCGCCTCCGCGCCCGGCGTCGCCGCCGGCCGTGTCAGCACCGTTCCCGGCCTGCCCGCCCGCTGGCGTCGGTTCGCCTTCCGGCGCACCAGCCGAGGGCGCTGCCGGGCCAGACCCGCCGGGCCTGGACACCGAGTGCCTGCCCGGCCGGGACTGTGCGCCGGCTCCGTGCTGGCCTCCTGGCCCGCGTTGCGGGCCAGGACTGCCGGCTCCCTGCTGGCTTCCCTGCGGGCCGGGTGCTCCGGACTCGCGGACCTGGCCAGTGGCCGGGTCGATCCGCCTGCGATCGCGGATGACCGGGCCCTGCTCCTGGTTTTCTCTCGGACTCATCAGGCCGCGCCGCCCTCCTGATCGGCCGACTTGTCCTCGTCCACGATCTCGGCCTCGACGACGTCATCGTCCTGACCCTCGCTGGCCTCACCAGTCGGCTGGCCTGCCTGCTCGCTCGCGGCCTGCGCCTGCGCGTAGATCGCGGTGCCCATCTTCTGGCTCACCTGCGCCGCGTGCTCGCTGGCGGTCTTGATCACCTCGTTGTCGGTGCCCTCGAGCGCCTTCTTCAGGTCTGCGATGGCCTGCTCCACCTCGGACTTGACGTCCTCGGGGACCTTGTCGGAGTTCTCGGAGAGGAATTTCTCCGTGGTGTAGGCCAGCGACTCGCCGCGGTTGCGGACCTCAGCCTCTTCCCGGCGCTGGCGATCCTCCTCGGCGTACTTCTCCGCGTCGGCCATCATCCGCTCGATGTCTTCCTTGGCCAGCGCCGAGCCGCCCGAGATAGTCACGGACTGCTGCTTGCCGGTGCCCAGGTCCTTCGCCGAGACGTTCACGATGCCGTTCGCGTCGATGTCGAAGGTGACCTCGATCTGCGGAATGCCGCGCGGCGCAGGCGCCAGGCCGGCCAGCTCGAACATGCCGAGCTTCTTGTTGTAGGCCGCGATCTCGCGCTCGCCCTGGAACACCTGGATCTGCACCGACGGCTGGTTGTCATCAGCAGTAGTGAAGATCTCCGACCGCTTCGTCGGGATGGTGGTGTTGCGCTCGATGAGCTTGGTGAAGATGCCGCCCTTGGTCTCGATGCCGAGCGACAGCGGGGTCACGTCGAGGAGCAGAACGTCCTTGACCTCGCCCTTCAGCACGCCAGCCTGCAGGCAGGCGCCGACGGCGACAACCTCGTCCGGGTTCACGCCCTTGTTCGGCTCCTTGCCGCCGGTCAGGTCCTTCACCAGGTCCACGACCGCGGGCATGCGGGTTGACCCGCCGACCAGCACGACGTGCTTGATCTCGCTGAGCTTGACGCCGGCGTCCTTGATCACCTGCTGGAACGGCGCCTTGCAGCGGTCGAGCAGGTCAGATGTCATCTTCTGGAACTCAGCCCGGGTGAGCTTGGTGTCGAGGTGCAGCGGGCCCTGCTCGGAGTGCGTGATGTAGGGCAGGTTGATCTGCGACTCGGTCGAGCTCGAAAGCTCGATCTTCGCCTTCTCTGCGGTCTCACGCAGCCGCTGAAGCGCCATCTTGTCCTTGGACAGGTCGACGCCGTAGCTGTTCTTGAAGTCCTTCACCAGCCAGTCGACGACCCGCTGGTCCCAGTCGTCGCCACCCAGGTGGTTGTCGCCGCTGGTCGCCTTGACCTCGACGACGCCCTCGCCCACCTCGAGCAGGGAAACGTCGAAGGTGCCGCCGCCCAGGTCGAAGACCAGGATCGTGGCCTCGCCCTCCTTCTCGAGGTGGTAGGCGAGTGCCGCCGACGTCGGCTCGTTGATGATCCGCAGGACGTTCATCCCGGCGATCTGGCCGGCCTCCTTGGTGGCCTGTCGCTGAGCGTCGCTGAAGTACGCAGGCACGGTGATGACCGCGTCGGTGATGGTCTCGCCGAGGTAAGACTCCGCGTCCCTCTTCAGCTTCTGCAAGATGAAGGCGCTGATCTGCTGCGCCGTAAACCTCTTGCCGTCGATGGTCACCGTCCAGTCGGTCCCCATCTGGCGCTTGACCGAGCGGATCGTCCGGTCAACGTTGGTAACAGCCTGCCGCTTCGCGACCTCGCCGACGAGTACCTCGCCGTTCTTGGCAAAGGCCACCACGGACGGCGTGGTCCGCGATCCTTCGGCATTGGCTATGACCGAGGGCTCCCCGCCCTCGAGGACAGCGACGACCGAGTTGGTCGTCCCCAGGTCGATGCCTACCGCACGTGCCATGTGTCCAGTCCTTGGGTTGATCGTAGTGCTGAATGTTGAGCCCTGACGGCTCAAGCTTGCCATGCTCAGGTTGAGCTGGCAAATGAGTTGAGCGTACCAGGCTCAACTTTTATTCCGAGCCCACGGGATACCTCTGACCTGCGATAACGCGTCAGTTGGAATCGGGACGGCCCGCGGTAAGGGCGGCCTGTTCCGGTCATTACGGTAGAAATCGGGCAGAGTTTCCGTGCGTGTCCAAGAGCATCGATTCCCCGAGCTGGCGCACGCAACCTGGGCTACCCCGCCGCCAGCGCATGCGGGCTCCACTCGGCCGGCCTAACCGCTGGGTTAAAGATCGGTTACGCGGGTTTGGCGCGAACCGACGGCAGGTTACCGTTGCGCTATACAGGGGGCGGCGGCGACCCGAGACCCATCAACGGCGACCTTCGCGAACGGGCCCGGCTGCCAGTAGGAGGATCGGCGGTGCCGCTGGAAGGATCAGCTGCGGACGGAGCCGCCCGGCTTGCCAGCCGGCGCGGCACTGAGCCGCAGCCGGGTGCCGGCGAGCTCGCCGGGCAGCCGGCTGCCCCCGGGGCTCGGGACACACCGCGGGACGTCGAGGCGCAGCCAGGAAAGTCGCGGGGGCCGCTGGGCCTGGACGCTGACGATCGCGCCGCCCTTGGCCTGTGGGCCGCAGCCCATGTCGCCCTGCTCGTCCTGGCCTGGGCGGCGGCCTGGTCCTTCCGCACAACGCTCACCCACGCGCCGCTGACCGGCGGGTTCGAGCGCTGGGACGCCATCCTCCTGCGGAACGTAGCCCAGTACGGGTACTTCGGCCGGCACTCGACCGCCAACAACATCGCGTTTTTCCCCGGCTACCCGATCACGCTGGCGGTCGCTCACCTGATCTTGCGCAACTGGGTCTTGTCTGAGCTTGCCGTGTCCGGCGTGGCCGGCTGTTTTGCCGTGGTGTCGCTGGCCCGGCTCGCGAACGGCCGCCGTGCAGTCCTTTTCCTCCTGGCGACGCCGGCGGCGATCTTCTTGATGGTCGGGTATACCGAGGCGCTGTTCCTGGCGCTCGCGATCCCGGCCTGGCACGCGGCGACCCGCGGCCGGTGGCGGAGTGCGGCGCTGCTAGCGGGCCTGTCCGGCCTGGTCCGCCCGGACGCGCTGTTCCTCATTCCTGCGCTGGTGGTCTTCGCGCTCATCCAGCCGGGGGGATCCGTCGGCAGCCAGGAGCCGGCCCGGGCGCTACGGTCCCGGCTGGCTTGTGCGGCCGCGATGTGCTGCGCGTTCGCGGGGCCGTTGGCGTACGAGATCTACCTGAAGGTCAGCACAGGAAACTGGCTCGCCTGGTCAAGGGCGATGCAGGCCGGATGGGATCTGCACCTGACCGATCCCGTCCAGGCGCTGAAGACAACCTGGTGGGCGGCCTTCGAGCATGCCTTCGGGGCGGGAACGGCCTTTGAGTTCCAGCTTGAGCTCGGCGCGATGGCCGTCATCGTGCTAGCCGCAGTCGCCTTCGCCTGCAGTCAGCGCGCGCCAGAAGCGGTCTACTGCGGCCTCGCCGCGGTCGCGCTCGGCACGTCAACGTGGTATCAGGGCTGCCCGCGCACGCTGCTCGTGCTGTTCCCGATATTCATCGCGCTGGCGCGGCTCGCTGCCCGACGGCCGTGGATCACCTACGCCTACCTGGGCATTAGCGCGCCGCTCGCGGTGGTCCTGGCAATGATGTTCTTGTCTGGTCAGTGGGCGGGCTGAACCGGCGAGATCACCGTGCTGATCGTTCTGCGCAGGACTCGCCGGTCGGGGGCGCGATCCAGGACGCCACCCATGGGATCGTCGACGTCGCCGCGGCGGACGACATCGCGCTGCGAGCGCACGCATTCCCAGCCGACCAGGCCGCAGAGCAGGCAGACGGTGCAGAACCTCGCCATGAGCGCGGTGAAGTACAGGCTGGCGCCGATGGCCCCGCTCACCGTGACGCTGCCGGTCACCACGAAGATCAGGTACGCCCAGATCGCGTAGAAGTAGCCCACCTCGGCAACCTGCCAGATCGCGTAGCCAACCCAGCGGGGCCGGGCCAGCACCACCAGCGGCACGAGCCAGACCACGTACTGGGGCGACCAGACCTTATTGCTGATGAGGAACGCAGCCGTGGTCAGGAAGATCAGCTGGGCCAGCCGCGGGCGGCGGGGGGCCGCCAGCGCCAGCAAGCCGATCGCCAGGCAGCCGACGCCGAAGACCAGGGCCGACAGTGCGTTGAGTGTGCTGACGGACTGACCGCCGACGACGGGCCAGCGCAGGTACTGAAGGAAGTACCAGATCCCGCCCCAGTCCGCGCCCCGGCTGCTGTTGAACGTGTAGAACGTGGCCCAGCCTGACGGCGCGGCGATCGCCACCGGGAGGTTCACCACCAGCCACGCGCCCGCTGCGGCTGCAGTTGTCGTCCAGAACGCCCGCATCCGGCCCGCTCGCAGGCAGAGCAGGAACAATGGCCAGAGCACCACGAGCGGATAGAACTTGGTCGCGACCGCGAGCCCGAGCAGTATTCCGGCCAGCACCGTGCGGCGCCCGGCCCAGGCGGCTAGCGACATCATCATCAGGCCCATCGCGACGAGGTCCCAGTTGATGAAGGCCGACAGGATCAGGGCAGGCGAAAACGCGACGAGCAGGGCCGTCCAGCGCCGGTCCGGCCCGGCACAGTAGGCGGTCGCCAGCACGCCGGCGACAAGGAACACGGCCAGCAGCCCCACGGTCACGTAGAAGTAGTCCACACCGCGCGTGTAGGGGTTGGCGACCGACCTGACGACCCAGGCCGCGCCCTCCATGATCGCGCCGATGACCACGGGGTACTCGACGTGGTGGTCGAGGTACGGAACCTTGCCGGCGTCGAGGCCCTCGGTGAAGTAGAGCGGGTAAATGTCGCTGTAGCAATGGGCCTGGTACTGCTCGACCCCGGCATTCCAGGCGCCGCCCGCCCAGCAGGCGGATTTGGCGGCGAAGCCGAGACCGGCCGAGACCAGGCCAGCGGCGGTCAGCACGCCGGCCGAGCCAGCGCGCGCCAGCCAGAGTCCACGGTCCACGTCAGCGCCTACCTGGGCGGCTGTGACGGCTGGCTGGCCGACGGCGGGACCGGATGCAGCCTGGGCATGGTGTGCACCTCGCTGTCCTCTTCACGATCGCCGGACCCGGTCGTGCGCGGCGCGCAGGGGCCAGCCGGCCGCCGGGCTTGCGCCGCGCCCGCGGAACACAGCTAAGGCTAAGGGATCGCGGTGCCCGCCGGATCAGATGCCCGCAAGCCACCCGGCATGCCGGCTGCCGTCCCGTATGTCGCCGTTGACCGTGCGGTCAGCCTCGGCATACTCGGTTCTTACGTCGGCGTACGCTGTCACCCAAAACGCCGTAACTGGAGGTCTCCTTGGCGCTGCGGATCATCATCGGCCTGGTCCTGACGGTGGTCGCCTTCGCGATCGCTGGGCGCCGCCTCTGGTGGCTCTACCGGCTCGGCCGCACCGGCCAGCCCGCACCCGAGCGGATCGAGGCGGTGCGCGAGCACCCGGCCCAGGATGCGGAGACCCAGGTCACACAGGTGATCGGGCAGCGCAAGCTGCTCAAGTGGTCGGTGCCGGGGGTTGCGCACGCGCTGACGTTCTGGGGCTTCATCGTGCTGATCCTCACGATCATCGAGGCTTATGGCGATCTGTTCAGCCGGCATTTCTCAATTCCGCTGATCGGCACCTGGGCCTGGGTCGGCTTCCTCGAGGATCTCTTCGCCGTCGCGGTTCTGGCGGGCATCATCACGTTCGCGATCATCCGCCTGCAGTCCGACCCCAAGCGCGAGGGCCGCAAGTCGAGGTTCGCGGGCTCGCACACCGGCGCGGCCTGGCTGGTGTTGCTTGGCATCTTCCTGGTGATCGCGACGCTGCTGATATACCGGGGCGCGCAGATCAACACCGGCGACTTTCCTTACCCGAAGGGGGCATTTGCGTCCGAGGTCGTCGGCCACTGGCTGCACCCGCTCGGCGCGGCCAATCACGGCATCGAGACGACGTTCATCCTGCTGCAGCTGGCGGTAATCCTCGGATTCCTGATCTTCGTCACTTACTCCAAGCACCTCCACATCGTGATCGCGCCGATCAATGTGCTGTTCGCGCGCCGGCCCAACGGCCTCGGCCCGTTGCAGCCGATGCGCTCGAACGGCAAGGTCCTGGACTTCGAGGAGGCCGATCCGGACGAGGATGTCTTCGGCATCGGCAAGGTCGAGGACCTGAGCTGGAAGGGCATGCTCGACCTGGCTACGTGTACCGAGTGCGGCCGATGCCAGTCACAGTGCCCGGCCTACGTCACCGGCAAGCCACTTTCGCCGAAGATGATCATCCTTGAGCTGCGCGATCATGCCTTCGCCAAGGCGCCATACCTGCTCGCCGGGTCGGACGAGGCCAGGGCCGCGCTTCCCGATGCGGTGAAGACCGAGGCCGAGCGCCCGATCATCGGCGACGGGGACGCTCACGGCGTCATCCACCCTGACGAGTTGTGGTCGTGCACGAACTGCGGCGCGTGCGTGGAGGAGTGCCCGGTCGACATCGAGCACATCGACCACATCACCGGGATGCGGCGGTACCAGGTGCTGGTGGAGTCCGCGTTCCCGACCGAAGCCGCCACGATGCTCAAGAACCTGGAGAGCAAGGGCAATCCGTGGGGCATGGGCGAAAGCAAGCGGGCCGAGTGGATCACCGAGCTCGACTTCGAGGTCCCGGTTGTTGACGGTCCGATCGGCCCCGAGGTGGAGTACCTGTTCTGGGTGGGCTGCGCCGGGGCGCTGGAGGACCGGGCGAAGAAGACCACCAAAGCGATCGCGGGGTTGCTGCACGCCGCCGGGGTGAACTTCGCCGTGCTTGGCCCGGCCGAGTCCTGTACCGGCGACCCGGCCAGGCGGATGGGCAACGAGTTTGTCTACAGCATGCTTGCCCAGCAGAACATCGAGACACTGAACGAGGCCGGCGCACGGAAGATCGTGGCCAGCTGCCCGCACTGCTTCAACACGATCGCGCGCGAGTACCCGCAGCTGGGCGGGAATTACGAGGTCATCCATCACACTCAGCTACTGGCGCAACTCGTCGCGGACGGCAGGCTCACCCCGGTTAGCCCGATCGAAGAGAAGATCACCTACCACGACCCGTGCTTCCTCGGCCGGCACAACCGCGTGTTCACGCCGCCGCGCGAGATTATGGAGCAGGTTCCTGGCGTGCAGGCGCAGGAGATGCACCGGTGCAAGGAGCGCGGATTCTGCTGCGGGGCGGGCGGGGCGCGGATGTGGATGGAAGAGCGGATCGGCAAGCGGATTAACACCGAGCGAATCGACGAGGCGCTCGGCACAGACCCCGATACCATCTCCACCGGCTGCCCCTACTGCCTGGTGATGCTCGGCGACGCGGTTGCCGCCAAGAAGAGCTCGGGCGAGGCTAAGGAGACGCTGGAGGTGGTGGACGTCGCCCAGTTGCTTGCCCGTTCGATCGCGGTGCCTGCCCCGGCCCCGGCCAGCCCGGACGGCTCCGAATCCGGCGGTTCCGGGGCCGCCTAGATGGACTCGCGCCGGGCGGAGTCGTTCAGCGATGGCGTCTTCGCGGTCGCGATCACGGTGCTGGTGTTCAACCTGCTGCCGATCGCTGACGACACCGCCGCAACGCGCGGGATCCATGCGCTCACCGCCCAGCACCTTGCCGATCACTGGCCGGCCTTCCTCGCCTACCTTGTCAGCTTCCTGACCATCGGCATCATGTGGCTCAACCACCACACGATGCTCGGGCAGGTCACCAAGGTCAACAGGACGGTTCTCGCGCTGAACCTCTTCCTGCTCATGGGCGTCGTCGCGATCCCGTTTCCGACCGCGCTCGTCGCCGATCACCTCAACGACAGCGAGGGTGGCAAGGTGGCCGCGGTGACCTACGGCCTGGTCATGATGGCCATCGCGGTCGGGTACGCAGCGATGTGGGTCTACCTCGCCGCGCATCAGCGGCAGTTGGGCGCGATCCGGCGGGTACGCACGCCGAGGCTGTCGACGTTCAGGTTCACCGCGGGTAACGGCGGATACATAATCGGCACCCTGATTGCCCTGGTGTCGCCGGTGGCTGCCCTGATCATCTTCGGGCTGCTCGCGGTCTACTACCTCTTCGAGCATCTGCCCGCCCCCGGCGAAATCGAGCAGGGCGAACCGCCGCCAGGCCAGGATCCGACCCTTTAACTAGGGGACGGTTCGCACCGGCAGCCAGACCCGCACCTTCGTGCCCATGCCTGGCCGGGACTCGAGCGTGGCCCGGCCGCCGTGTGCGTTTGCGATGGCCTGCACTATGGACAGGCCAAGCCCGCTACCGCCACTGCGCTCGGCCACAGACTGCTCGCGGCCACGGCGAGCGCCGCCGGTCTCGTCCGACCCGGCCCGGTGCGCGCCGGCTGGCTGCAGGCTTGCGGGAGCCGCCCCGCCGTGGCCGTTGCGGCTCGGCTCCGGCGCCGCCGTCCACGCGTCGGCACTTCGCTCGGCAGCCCGGTGGAATCGATCGAAGGCCCGGATCGCATCGTCGGCGGACATGCCAGGACCGGCGTCCGCCACCTCAAGCAGCACGCCGCCGGTGATGACGCCGAGCCGGACCGCCACCGGGGTCACCACGGGGGTATGGGCACGCACGTTGCCCAGGAGGTTGGCAAGCACCTGGCGGATCCTGGGCTCGTCGACAATCGCGACCAGCCGCGGGGGAGCCTCGGCCCGCACCGGCCGCTCCGGCTCGACGGCTATGGCATCCGCGACGGCATCCCTGACGACGCCCGCCAGGTCGGTCTCGGTCAGATCGAGGGAAGAGGTGCGGTCCAGCCTCGCCAGCTCAAGTAGCTCGGCCACCAGCGTGCTCATCCGCTGCGCTTCCTGCTCGATCCGGCGCATGGCGTTGGGAAGCTGTTCGGGACCCAGGGCGCCCTGCCGGTAAAGCTCGGCGTAGCCGCGGATCGTGGTCAGCGGGGTCCTCAGTTCGTGCGAGGCGTCCGCGGCGAACTCGCGCACCTTCTGCTCGGAGTGCACCCGCGAGCTGAATGCCTGCTGGATCCGGTCGAGCATCGTGTTGATCGCCGAGCCAAGCCTGCCGACCTCGTCGTGGTCGTCGGCGTCGGGCATGCGGGCGGTCAGGTCGCCGCGCGCGGAAATCTCATTGGCAGTGCCCGTCATCTTGTCGAGCGGCTCTAGTCCGCGGCCGATGAGCCACTCTCCGCCGAGCGCCACCAGCGCAATGAGCGCTGCTCCCGTGATCAGCTCGGCGATGATAAAGCCGCGTACCTCGGCCGGCCCGGAGCTGACCGGCTGGGCCACGAACAGGATGGCGCGGCCCGGCTGACCGCTCGCCCCGGTCCACGGAACCACTCTGGCCACCTCGCCGAGCTGCGAGGTGATGGCGAAGGGTTCCCGGCAGCCGGTACCCAGGTCGGGGAACCGACCGCAGCCGCGATCCTCGATGAGCCCCATGGCCTGGCCCAGGTCTCCCTGCAGGGCCAATTCCCTGATTTGCGCGAGGCCGGGCGCCTGCAGCCAGCGGTCCACCGCCGTCACCAGCTGCCCGGTCTGCCCGCCGGCGGTGACCTGGTCAGCGCTGAGCTGAGCCCGGATCGGCACCTCGGCGACCAGATACTGGCCTGGCCTGGAGCCGGTCAGGTCCGCGAGCTCGCCGGGATTCAGCTTCAGGTTGTCCGCCTGCGTGCTGAGGTTGGCGTTGGCCTGCGCCATCTGCGCGTCTACCCGGCGCGCGAGCAGGTAGGTACTCACCGTGCCCATGATCATCAGGAGGATGGTCGTCACGCCGACTAGCAAGACGAGCATCCGGCCCCGCAGCGAGAGCCTGCGCGAGCTCATCCGGCCGGCCCGGCCGGATCAAGATGATCCCGGCGCTCGGGGCGCAGGCTGTAGCCGACGCCACGCTGGGTGTGAATGAGCGGTGGGCCGAGCGGATCCAGCTTGCGACGCAGGTAGCTGACGTAGGTCTCCACGATCTGGGACTCGCCCGAGTAGTCCCAGCCCCAGACCTTCTCCAGCAGCTGAGCCCTGGTGAGAACCCGGCCCTGGTGGCGCATCAGGTAGGCCAGCAGGCGGAACTCCGTGGGAGACAGCTCGACTGGCACGCCGGCCCGGTGCACCGTCCAGCGCTCCTCGTCCAGCTCCAGGTCGGCGACGCGCAACGGTCCGGCACTGCGGGCCTCCTGCTCGCCGGTCGCGGTCCGCGAGGCGCGCCTGAGGACGGCGCGGACCCGGGCGACGAGGGCTTCGACCGAGAACGGCTTGGTGACATAGTCGTCGCCGCCGATGGCCAAGCCCGTCACCGTATCGGACGAGGTATCCCTGGCGGTCAGGAAGATAACCGGGACCTCGTTCCCGCCCGCGCGCAGCCGCCGGCAGACCTCGAAGCCGTCCATGTCCGGCATCATCACGTCGAGAACTATGAGGTCGGGCTTGCTCGCCTCGGCCTGCTTGATGGCCTCCTTGCCGCTGGCGGCCGTGGTGACCGAGCAACCGTGGAACTTAAGTGCCACCTGCACGAGTTCGCGGATGTTGGGCTCATCGTCCACGACGAGCACTTGCGGGATCCGGTCGTTCTCACTCATGATGTCCTGGCTCACCGTTGGGCGTGGTGCTGCAGGCCTTGCCCGCGGCATGCCGGGACATTCCGGCGTCATGAGGCTACCGCGAAGGTGGCCCTCGTGGCCCGTCAGCGGACTGGTCAGCCAGCGGAAACGGACGGGCTAGCCAACCGCCCGGATACGGATCAGCCGGGCATCATTCGTGCCGGACACTACCTGACCCACCACGAGGACCCGATCGCCGTCGGCCAGGCTGCTCCGCGCCACCTTCTTGCCGCTTTCCCTGATCACGGTCGAACCCGTGATGTCCCAGGACCAGGTCGTGCCGTTGCTGGCGCGGACGCTGATCACCGAGCCGGCTAGCGAGGCCACCGTGCCCCGTTCGAAGGCGAGGGTCCTGCTCCCGTCCTTGGCTTTGAACGTGACCGACCCGTAGATGCCGCCGGCTGCGGCGATGCGGAGCAGAGGACTCAGGCACAGCGCTTCGATGCGCAGGGCTGCCACCGGGCGGCCGTTGCGCTTCGCCCGCGCCGCCAGGCCGCGGCACCGGCTGGCGGCCACGTGGTGCGGCCGACTGCCAGAACCGGATGTAGCCGCTGACGCGCCGCCAGTTAGCGCGATCCCGATCGCCGCGCCCCCGCCGAGCAGCACGACTGCCGCGGCGCCAGAGGCAGCTACCCGGCGGAGCCGGCCGCTAGGCCTTCGGCCCGGCGCGGGTGGCGGCGGCGGCGGCATGCCGTCTTGGTAGAGGTTCTCGTACTCCATGACGGCAAGCATCGCGCAGGAACATGGGAACTCGCGACCACTGGATCTGAGAAGAATCTGAGAATCAGAACAATTAGGTTAAAGTCAGTTAGATAGGGGCGCGGTTAGCCGCCGCCGGCCGCGCCTGCCGACCGGGTCTCGCAATCACAAGGCTTGGCGCGCATGCGCGCCCGGCCCGGTCACATGCGATCGGGCACCGGTATGCCGAGCAGGCTAAGCCCGGTCGTCAGCACGCGCAGAGTCAGCGCGCATAGCGCCAGCCTGCTGACCCGCGTCTCGCCTTCGGCCGTCAGCACCGGGCACTGCTCGTAGAACGTGGTAAACGCACTGGCCACGTCGAACAGGTAGCCCGCCAGCTTGTGCGGTTCTGCGGTAGCGGCCGTGTCGCTGACGGCGCGGCCAAAGCCAAGCAACTGAAGCGCGAGTGCCCGCTCGGCGGGCGTCCCGAGCTGGATCGGGCCGGTAACGCGAGCGGGGTCCAGGTCGGCCCGCTGGAAGATCGAGCGGATCCGTGCGGCGGCGTACTGCAGGTAAGGTCCCGTGTTGCCGGTCAGCCCAAGCAGCTGGTTGAAGTCCAGCACATAGCTGGAGGCGCGCGCCACGGACAGGTCGCCGTACTTGAGAGCGCCGATGCCGACGGCCTCGGCGATCTGACTCCTCTGCTGCGGATCGTCGTAGCGGTCGGCAATGACCTTGCCTGCGCGCTCGACCGCTTCGTCGATGAGGTCGGCCAGCTTGACCTGCTCACCGCTGCGCGTCTTCAGCCGCTGCCCGCCCGGCCCGGTCATAAGCCCGATGACGGCGTGCTCGGCCGACGCTCCCCCGGTCAGCCAGCCGGCCTGCCTGGCCGTCTCGAACACCATCTCCAGGTGCTGGTGCTGCTCGGAGCCCACCACGTAGATGAGCCTCGTCGCGCCAAGATCGCGCAGCCGGTACCTGATGGCGGCCAGGTCCGTGGTGTCGTAGCCATAACCGCCATCGCTCTTGCGCAGCATCAGCGGTAGCGGCCTGCCGTCCCGGCCGGTAAAGCCGGGCGGGAACGTGCACAGGGCGCCGTCGCTGATGACAGCGAGTCCGCGCTCTTCGAGCTCGGCGTTCACGTCGGCCAGCATCGGATGGTAGAAACTCTCCGGCGCCATGTCGGCATCGGTCAGCGTGATGCCAAGCCGCGCATACAGCGTGCGGAGGTAGGCCATCGAATCATCGACGAGCAGCCGCCACAGCTGCATGGACTGCGGCTCGCCCGCCTGCAGCTCGACCAGCCGCCTCCTGGACCGGTCGGCGAAGGCAGGATCGGTCTCGAACTTGGCCCTGGCCGCCTGGTAGAAAGCGGTGAAGTCGCCCGCAGCCAGCTGGTCATACGTGGCCTGCTCGCCCACGTCGCGTGCGTGCTCGATGAGCATGCCGAACGGCGTTCCCCAGTCGCCGAGGTGCGCCGCCCTGGTCACATCGTGGCCCAGGTACTCAAGCACCCGGACGATGGCGTCGCCGACTACGGTCGGCCGCAGGTGTCCAGCGTGCAGCTCCTTGGCTACGTTCGGACCCGAGTAGTCGACGACGACGCGCTGCCGCTGGCCGGCGGTGGCCACTCCCATCCGCGAGTCGGCGAGCTGACCGTTTGCCTGCTCGGCGAGCCAGCTGTCCCGCAGCGTGATGTTGATGAAGCCGGGGCCGCTGACTTCTGCCGTCTGCACCGCGCTCGCGCCATCCAGGCCCTTGGCGATAAGGTCGGCAACCTCGCGCGGCGGCCGGCCCAGACGCCTGGCCAGCGACATGGCCACGTTGCTCTGGTAGTCGGCGAAGCCCGACGGCCGGATCAGCGGGTCGGCGGCGGCGAACTCGCCGCCGAACTCCTCCGCCAGCGCGTGCTGCACGAGCAGTCCGAGAGCTGCTTCCGGGTCGGTCATCTACCTAGCCTATCGGGCCAGAGCGGGCGACCCCGGTTTCGGGAAGCACCGGGCAGCTGAGCCGCGGCCGCGCGCGAAGCGGTGGCCAGCGAACTGGGTCGCTCGCGCTTGGTGTCACTGGCGGCGCAGGAAGTGCCTGGCGGGGCCGAGTCGTTCCCTGATCCGCTCAGAGATCTGGCCGTTCGACAGCTCAGCTGCGAGGCGGCACGCGGCCGCCGCGCCCTTGGCCCTGACGGCGCCGTGAGCAATGACGACGGTGGCCTCGAGGCCGAGCAGCGCGGCCCCGCCATAGCTCTCCGAGTCCAGCCGCGCCGCAAGGTCGCGCAGGCCGCGGCGCTGGAATACCGTCCCGATCCGGGCCGCGAGGGTTCCGCCCAGGACCTCCCGCAGCTGGCCGGCTGCAAAGCTCGCGGTGCCCTCCAGCGTCTTGAGCGCCACGTTCCCGGTAAATCCGTCCGTGACGATGACGTCGACCCGCCCGGCCAGCAGGTCGTCTCCCTCGACGTTTCCGGTGAAGCTGATCGGCAGGCCGCCATGCGATGGATCTGCGTCCAGCAGTTCGTGCGCGCGCCTGGCCAGCTTGTTTCCCTTCCCCGGCTCGGACCCGATCGTCAGCAGCCCGACTCGTGGCTCGTTGATCCCGAAGGCCGTCTGCGCGTAGGCGACGCCCAGCTGGGCGAACTGCACGATCAGCTCCGGCTTGGGATCGGCGATCGCACCCGCGTCGATGAGGATGGACGGGGTCGGCCGAGTGGGGAGCACGACCGCGAGAGCCGGCCGGCTGACGCCGGGCAGCGGCCGGAGCCGCATCTGCGCCGTCGCGACGATCGCGCCAGTCGACCCGGCCGACACGACGGCTCCGGCCTGACCGCGCCGGACGAGCTGGCAGGCTACGGCGATGCTTGATCGCGGCCGACGCCAGCTGGCCAGTGCCCCCTCATCCATTGCCAGCGACTCTTCGGCCGGCACGATATGCACGTTTGCGGGCGGTCCGTGCCGGGCCAGCAGCGGACGCAGCAGGCCCGGCCGGCCAGTCAGGATGATATGAGTGCCCAGCTCACGGGCTGCCGCTACCGCCCCGTCGACGATCTCGGCGGGCGCATGGTCACCGCCCATGGCATCGACCGCGATCAGCCTGTGCTGGTCAGCCACGCGCATCGGGACTGGCTGCGGCAGGCCTGCTGCATGCGCTGCCTCGCCCGGCAGCTCCTCGGTCTGGTCCGGGCCGGCCGCTGGCGAAGTCCCCGGCATGTCGCCAAGCCTCTCACTGCGAGTGTCGGGCCAGGTCAACT
The DNA here is from genome assembly GCA_030040155.1 of Streptosporangiaceae bacterium. Lineage (GTDB taxonomy): Bacteria > Actinomycetota > Actinomycetes > Streptosporangiales > Streptosporangiaceae > JAJYUU01. Next base: position 24,547 of record JASHUG010000200.1, read on the forward strand.
GGTGCCCGTTATACGCGACTTCGCCCGACCTGGACGACTTCGGTAATGCCGTACATAGCCATCTTCGGTGCCGTACTGTATGCGTTAATCGGGTTTGGGGCCCGGCAGTGGGGTACTTCGGGGGTTCACGAGCACAGGCAACCCAGGGCGCTCCCTGAGCGTTTCCTAATCGTGGTCTCTCAAGCTGGTCTGAGGGTAACGCCTGGGTGACCTGGCGCGTCTCAGCCGCAGGTTGGGAAATAACTAGTACTTAGGACGCCTGCAAGGCGGCATGACGGGGAGATCGTGCGCACGCCAAGCGCTCAAGGGGGCCGGAGGGAGCTGCATGACTGAACATGAAGTGGTGCCGGTTATCCCCGCGCAGGGTCGCGGGTTCCGCGCTTATTCGGCCAAGCATCTCGATCAGCTCATCGCCAGGGCGGGGCTGAGTGAGAGCGAGCGGCTAGCCGTTCGCGCAGTCGCGACCGTGCTGCCATTCCGCACCAACGACTACGTCGTTGACCGGCTGATCGACTGGGCCGCTGCGCCCGACGATCCGATCTACCGGCTGGTGTTTCCGCAAGCGGACATGTTGCCTGCTGAGGACATTAAACCTATAGCGGATATGCTCGCACGTGGCGCACCGGACCGGGAGATCCAGGCGGCCGCCAGAGGTCTGCGGATGCGGCTGAACCCGCATCCCGCGGGCCAGCTGGCGCTGAACATCCCGGAGATAGCCGACGAACCACTTCCAGGCGTGCAGCACAAATACCCGGAGACGGTGCTCGTTTTCCCGAAGCAGGGCCAGACTTGCCACGCCTATTGCACCTACTGCTTCCGTTGGGCGCAGTTCGTCGGCGAGCCTGACCTCAAGATGGCCACCGACGACATGGCCAGGGTGGTCGCTTACCTGCAGTCCCATCAAGAGGTCACCAGCGTGCTGATTACTGGCGGCGATCCCATGATCATGGGAGCTGGCGTGCTGCGGCACTACATTGAGCCGCTGCTCGACCCACGGCTCGAGCACATCGAGTCGATCAGGATCGGGACCAAATCCCTCGCCTACTGGCCGCAGCGATTCGTGACCGACCCCGATGCGGACGAGACACTGGAGCTATTTGAGAAGGTTCTGGCGGCCGGCAAGACGCTCGCGCTGATGGCCCACTTCTCCCATCCGCGAGAGCTCGATCCGCCGCAGGTCGCCACCGCGGCTGAGCGCATCCGGGCCACCGGCGCGATCATCCGCACGCAGGCACCGCTGATCAGGACCATCAATGACGATGCGCAGACATGGCAAGTGATGTGGCGGGCACACCTGCGGATGGGCATGGTGCCCTACTACATGTTCGTGGAGCGCGACACCGGTCCGCAGGGCTACTTCGCGGTGCCGCTGGCCCGTGCGGTCGAGATCTTCAGGGACGCCTACAGCAGCGTCTCCGGCCTGTGCCGGACCGTCCGCGGCCCGTCGATGTCAGCCACGCCCGGCAAGGTCTGCATAGACGGCGTGGCCGAGATCGCCGGGCAGAGGGTCTTCGTGCTCCACATGATCCAGGCGCGCGACCCTTCGCTCGTAGGCCGGCCGTTCTTCGCAGAGTTCGATCCGAGCGCGGTCTGGCTCACCGACCTGCGGCCTGCATTCGCGGACCGATTCCCGTTCGAGCCCGATCCGGCCGATGCCACCGGACTGTGGCAGGAAGAGTTGCTGCCGGCGGGCTGAGCTGGGGCTAGCTGGCCGCCGCCGGCGTGGTCTCGTGGCTGGCGGCGCCAGCTGGCGCGTCTTCCTGCGTCCGGGGCTTCCGCTTGATCAGCAGGCATATGGCCGCCGCGCCGAACAGGAACACAATCGGCACGGTCATGGTTGGCCGCATGCCCTGGACGAATCCGTGGGCGAAGATCTGAGCCTCCAGCGGGCTGCCGTGCTGCGTGGGACCGCCGGCCAGGCCGCTCTTGGCCGCTGCCTGGAACTTGGCCAGGATCGCCCGCTGCGTCGCGGCAGGAAGGTTACCGGCACGCTGGTGAACCTGGCTGGTGAAGCCGGCGATGAGCCGGTTCTGCAGCAGGGCGCCGACGCCCGCGGTGCCGATGACGGTGCCGACCTGACGGGTCGTGTTAAAGACGCCGGACGCTGCCCCCGCCATCATCGGGCTGATGTTGCGCAAGGCCACCGTGGTTAGCGGCGCGAACGTGCAGCCGATACCCACGCCAGCGACGACCTGCGGGGCGAGGAAGTCATACCAGGCCGAGTTGGTTTGCGCAATGAGCACGATCGTTGCCATCCCGGCGGCGAACAGTGCCAGGCCGGTCATCAGGATGAACTTGCCGCCGATCCGGTCGGTCATGCGGCCGGCGGCCGGCGCGACGAACATCGCGACCAGCGACGCGGGCGCCAGGGTCAGCCCGGCCTTGAGGGCGGAGAAGCCGAGCACATCCTGGAGGTAGATGCTCAGCGGCAGGAACAGACCCAGCATGCCGATAGCGATAAAGCAGGCCACGACGTTCATCAGCGCGTAGTTGCGATCGCGGAACAGTGAGAACGGGACGAGCGGCTCGCCGTCCTGGCGGCGCGCCTGAGCCCAGATGAACGTGCCGAGCAGGACCGCGCCGACGGCGAACAGCAAGGGTATCGAGATGAATCCCTTGATAGTGCCCCAGTCGTACTGCTGGCCTTCGACCAGCGCATAGCAGATCGCCAGGAGGGCGGCGCTGGCCAGTATGGTCCCGGTGATGTCGAAGCTGTGCTTGCGGCCGGTCCGCAGGTCGGGGATCAGCATCAGCGTGAGGATCAGCACGATCACGCCGATCGGCAGGTTGATGAAGAAGATGTACCGCCAGTCGAATGCGGTCACGAGCAAGCCGCCGAGCGTCGGGCCGGCGACGGTCGCAACGCCCGCGACGGCGCCCCAGATACCGAACGCAGCGCCCCTGCGCTCGGGCGGGAACACCATCGTCAGGATGGCCAGCGTCTGCGGCATCAGCGCGGCGGCACCGAATCCCTGGACCGCACGGAAGGCGATCAGCCAGCCGGGCGATGGTGCAAGACCGCACGCGACCGAGGCCACAGTGAACATCGCGATGCCGGCGAAGAACACGGTCCGCTGACCGAGCAGATCACCGAGCCTGCCCGCGGTGATCAGCAGCACCGCAAGGACCAGCGCGTAGGCATTGATCACCCAGAGCACGTCGTCGAGCGAGGCATGCAGCTTGTCGATCATGTTGGGGATCGCGATGTTGACGATCGTCAGGTCAAGCAGGGTCATGAAGAACCCGAGCGAAACGACGATCAGGACCGCCCACGGATTACCGCGTTGCTGTCTCACTTACCTATGCGCCTTCCGTGCCCGGGCTGACCTGCAGCCCCCCTCCCTGATCCCGCCCGGGCCCGGCCTCACGGCCAGTGATGAGCGGAAATGGCGGTCTCGCGCCACCTGCCTGCAACGCTACGGCACGCCAGTGACATTCCGGCGCGCCGCAGCGAGAAGTCCGGCAGGACCTATCTGACCGTGCTGCCGACCAGGAGCTCATCGGCGCGGTGGGCAATGGCATCGGAGGTGGCACGGGCCGAATCGGCCGACTCGGCGCCCGCCGCCTGCATCGCGCCGCGCCGCGGCAGGGCGAAGATGGCAGCGATGGCCGACGCCAGCGCGACCGCCGCGGCGACGCGCAGGCCCAGGCTCATCGCGTGCACGAAGGCTTCGTGCGCCGCGGCGGTCAGTTCAGCTCCGGCGAGTCCGCCGACTCGGCTGCCTGCCTGGTCTGCCGCTGCGATCGAGCCGGTCGCCAGATGCATGACCGGCGCGGGAACGTGTGCGGCCCGCAGCACCGAGCCGAGCTTGGAGGAGTAGGCGCCGGCCGACACGCTGCCGATGACCGCGATGCCCAGAGCGCCGCCGACCTCGCGGACGGTGTCATTGATCGCGCTGCCTGCGCCCGCCTGATGGCTCGGAACCGTGGCCATGATCGTGTTGCTGGCCGGAGCCATTACCAGGCCCATGCCTGCGCCCATGATCGCGACGGCGAGCGCCAGTGAGGGATAGCTAGAGTGCACGCTCGCGGTCGACAGGTCGAAAAGCCCAAGGCCCATCAGCACCATTCCGGCCGGGATTGTCAGCCGGGTACCCAGCCACTTGGCCAGCAGCGGCGAGACGGGCGAGACGGCGCCCATGGCCAACGCGAACGGAAGTGCCCGCACGCCGGCGGACAGCGGGCTGTAACCGTGTACGAGTTGCAGGTACTGAGTCAGCACGAACAGGCTGCCGAACAGCGCGAAGAAGATGACGGCTACCGCTGCGGCCGATGCGGAGAACGCGCGCCTGGCAAAGATCCGCAGCTCGATCAGCGGGTCCGCGGTACGCAGCTCCCACCAGGCGAAGGCGCCAAGGGCGGCAAGACCCACGCCGAGCTCGGCCAGGGTCAGCGGGGCGGTCCAGCCGCGGGTTGGGGCCTCGATGATTGCGTCAACGACCGCGACCAGGGATCCTGCGACCAGGAGCGTACCGACCCGGTCCAGCCGGCGACCACCTGGCTCAGCCGTCTCTGGCACGAGCGCGAGCACCCCGGCGATCGCCACCGCCACCAGCGGCACGTTGATCAGGAAGACGCTGCCCCACCAGAAGTGGGTCAGGAGCAGGCCACCGAGGGATGGTCCAACGATGATGCCGACACCGGCAACCGCCGACCAGGCCGCGATCGCCTGCGGTCGTTCCCTGGGCGGGAAGACGGCGCTGATCACGGACAAGGTCGCGGGCATTACGAACGTCGCGCCCAGGCCCATCACGACGCGCGAGGCGATGAGCATCGTCGTGTCAGTCGAGAAGGCAGCCGCCAGACTGCCGACCACGAACACCGTGAGGCCGGCCACCAGC
>JASHUG010000201.1 GCA_030040155.1 Streptosporangiaceae bacterium
GCCGGCGAGACGGCTGGCGTCGCACCCGCGGCCCTGCACGCGCACGGCACGAGTCAGCGAGTGAGCTGGGCGAATGTGTGCTGATGGTACATAATTCCAGTCACTCCATGATGAACAAGCAGTGCGCCGTCTGATCTCCGCATGATCGCCGCAGACCGGGGAGGCAGCCCGTGACCGAGCTGAGCAGCGCACAGCAAGAGGCGGTCGAGGCTGCGCTTGCCCAGCTGGACCTGGAGACGAAGGTCGCGATGCTGTCCGGCAAGGATCTGTGGTCGCTGCCGCCGGTGCCTGCGATAGGCCTTGCCTCGATCGTCATGTCCGATGGCCCAGTCGGCGTGCGCGGTACCGAGTGGAGTGCCGAGGACCCGTCGATCGCGCTGCCGAGCCCGACGGCGCTCGCCGCGACCTGGGATCCCGCGCTGGCCAAAGAGGCCGGTCGGCTGCTCGGCCAGGAGGCCAGGCGCAAGGGCGTGCACGTGCTGCTCGCGCCGACCGTGAACCTGCACCGCAGCCCGCTCGGCGGCCGGCACTTCGAGTGCTACTCGGAGGACCCGCTGCTAACCGCCGAGATCGGCATCGGGTACGTCAAAGGCGTCCAGGAGCACGGCGTCGCCACGACCGTGAAGCACTTCGTCGCCAACGACTTCGAGACCGAGCGGTTCACCGCCAGCGCTCAGGTCAGCGACCGGGCACTGCGCGAGCTGTACCTGGCACCGTTCGAGGCGATCGTGCACAAGGCGTCGGCCTGGGGCGTCATGTCGGCCTACAACGCCGTCAACGGCGTCTCCATGACCGACAACGCTGAGTTGCAGCGCGGCGTGCTGAAGGGCGAGTGGGGATTTGACGGCGTGATCGTCTCGGACTGGCTCGCGGCCAGGGACACGGTGGCGACCGCGAACGGCGGTTTGGATATCGCAATGCCGGCATTCGCCAGCCCATGGGGCGACAAGCTGGTGGCCGCGGTCCGCAACGGCGAGGTAGCGGTCGACGTGATCGACGAGCAGGTTCGCCGGGTGCTGCGCCTGGCGGCCAGGGTCGGCGCGCTCGCGGGAGCGCCGGAGTCCGTGCCGCCCGCGAGCCGGCCGCCGGCAGTCGATGGCCAGGAAATGGCCAGGGAGATCGCCCGCCGAGCGTTCGTGCTGGCCGCCAACCCAGGCGGCATCCTGCCACTCGACGCGTCGGCCCTGAGCAGCGTCGCCGTGATCGGGGCACTGGCGAAGGACGCCCGTGTCCTCGGCGGCGGCAGCGCGACTGTCTTTCCCGAGCACGTGATCTCGCCGCTGGCGGGCCTGACGGCCGCTTTGCCGGATAGGGCGGCGCTGAGCTATGCATTCGGTGCAGATCCGCGGACCGGCAAGCTCGCCCCGGCCATGCCGCCGCAGTGGAGCGGACTGCGGGCGCGGTTTGCGGACGCCACCGGCGCCACGCGGTACGAGACGACGCTGGCCACCGGCCGCGCCCGGTGGATGCACATGCCCGAGGGCGTCGATCCTGAGGCGATCGCCTCGGTCGAGATAACCGGGCGGCTCACCGCCGAGGTCGGCGGCCAGCATCAACTCGCCATCCGTGGCCTGGGCAAGTTCACGCTGACCGCCGGGGACCAAACACTGTTCGACGGTGCGGTTCAGCCAGACTCCGATGACATCGCGACGAGCTTCCTGTCGCCGCCTGAGCAGCGGGCGGCGCTCGCTCTGGCCGCGGGAGACAGCGCCGACGTATCGCTGAGGCAGCCGGTCAGCCTCGCTCGGGGATCCGCGGTCATCTCGCTGTCGCTGGGCTACGCGCCGCCGATGGCGGCGCCGGATGACCTGCTGGCGGAGGCCGAGCAGGTCGCGCGGGACGCCGACGTGGCCATCGTCGTGGTCGGTACCACCGAGGAGGTCGAGTCCGAAGGTTTCGACCGCACCACGCTGGCCCTTCCTGGACGGCAGGACGAACTGGTCAGGCGCGTCGCGGCCGCGAACCCGCGAACCATCGTCGTCGTCAATGCCGGCTCGCCGGTCGAGCTGCCCTGGGCGGACGACGTCGCGGCCGTGCTCCTGGCCTGGTTCCCCGGCCAGGAGGCCGGCCACGCCCTCGCCGACGTGCTGCTCGGCGTGGCCGAGCCGGGAGGCCGGCTGCCGACGACGTGGCCGGTGCGGGAGGCCGACTGCCCGGTGCTGTCCACGACGCCGGCCGGCGGCCTACTACCCTACGAGGAGGGCGTGTTCATCGGGTACCGGGCATGGGAGCGGAGGGTGCGGGAGGTCGTTCCCCCGGCAAGCACGGCGGAGCGCTCCGCGCGGACGGATTCACCGCGGAGCGGCGCTGACCGGACCGCGGTTGCGCCGCGATACCCGTTCGGGCACGGCCTGGGCTACACGACCTGGGAGTACGAGCGGCTGACAGCCGACCACGGCAGTGTCACGGTGACCGTACGCAACACGGGCAGCCGGACAGGCCGCGAGGTCGTGCAGATCTACGCCGCGCCGCTCGCGGCGGACGAGGCGCACGACAAGCCGCAGGAGAGCAGGCCGCGACGCTGGCTTGCCGGGTTCGCTAGCGTCATCGCGAGTCCCGGCGAGTCGGCGACAGCCGTCATCGACCTGCCCGAGCGGACCTGGCAGGTTTGGGCCGGCGGCTGGCGGACGATTAGTGGCGAGTACCGAATCGAGGCGGCGCACAGCCTGGCCGACACGCGCCTCGAGGCGACAGTTACCATCGCCTGACCGGCGCGGCCGCAGACCGCTCGACTCGAACCGAGGGACGCCGTCGCGATGACAGAGACGGAACTGGCGGGATCGGCGGCGGTCGCGCCGACCCGGCGTCGGGCCGGCCTGCGCCGCCTGCTGCTGAGCATGGGCATCGCCAACGGAGCTCTCTCCGCGCTGTACGCGGGCATCGGCACGATCCTGCTGCCGCAGCAGATCGAGAACATCGACCGGGCGCACAAGGTCACCGCGCTCGGCGTGGTGGCCGGAGTCAGCGCCGCCGTCGCGCTGATCTTCAACCCCATCGGCGGGAGCCTGTCTGACCGGACCCGGTCGCGGTTCGGCCGCCGCGCACCGTGGCTCGTGGCGGCGCCCCTCGGCCTGGTCGCCGCGGTTGCCTTTCTCGGCCGGGCAGGCACCGTGCTTCTCGTCTTGGCTGGCTGGTGCCTGGCGCAGGCGGTCGCGAACCTGTACCAGGCCCCGCTCACCGCGGTCATCCCCGACCGCGTCGCGCCCACGCGGCGCGGAGCGGCATCGGCCGTGGTCGGCGTCGCGTCGGTCGTGGGCGGCGTGGCCGGCGTCGGCATCGCCAGCCAGTTCACCGGGCACCTGCTGCTCGGCTACATCGTGCTCGGCGTGCTGCTGGCGGTCACGGCGGTGTTGTTCGTCGGCACGACCGCCGATCAGCCATCGGCCCGGCGGCCCAGACCGGAACGCGACCAGCGCAGCCTCGGCCGGCGACTGGCGGACTTCATGTCCGCGCTCCGGTATCGCGACTTCGCCCTGGTGTTCGCCAGCCGCGCGGCGTCGATACTGGGTTACTTCCTGGTCGTCGGGTACGAGCTGTACATCCTCACGAACTACATCCGGCCGCCGGCGGGCATGAAGCCCGCCCAGGGCGTCACGGTCCTCGCGGCGATCAGCGCCGTGGGCGCCCTCCTCGCGGCAGCGATCTCAGGGCCGCTGTCGGACCGGCTGGGACGGCGCAAGCCATTCGTCTTCGCCTCCTCGGCCGTGGCCGGCGCCGGCTGCATTCTGCCCGTGATCTCGCCGACATTCGGCACCGTCGAGATCTTCGCCGCCTTCGCCGGGGTCGCTTTCGGGACCTACCTGTCGGTCGACGCCGCGCTGGTCACCCTCGTCCTGCCGCGCAGCGAGGACGCTGCCAGGGACCTGGGCGTCCTCAACATCGCCAACGCCGGACCGCAGGTAATCGCCCCGCTCCTGGCCCTGCTGATCATCAACCACCTCGGCGGCTACCCGACGCTGTTCGTCGCAGGCGGGTGCTGCGGCATCGGCGGTGCCGTCGCCGTGACGGGCGTCAGGTCAGTGCGATGACCACCAGGGGCGCGGCTCGCCAGGCCGGCGCACGCCTTAGGCTGGCCACGTCATGGAAGATCGCGACGCGTGGTTCGGCCGCCGCACCTCGCACTGGCAAGACTGGCCTGCGGACGCGCTGCTGGCGGCCAAGGACCGGCAGGGTGTCACCATCAGCGTCATCATCCCGGCGCGGAACGAGGCGCGCACCGTCGCAAGTGTCGTCGGCGCTATCGCGCGCTCGCTCGTGACCCGCCAGCCGCTGGTGGACGAGCTTGTCGTGATGGACTCCGACTCGACTGATGCCACCGCGGACGTGGCCGCGGCCGCAGGCGCCAAGGTCTATCGCACCAGCGAGGTGCTCCCGCAGGCCGGGAGCTACGCCGGCAAGGGCGAGGCCCTGTGGAAGTCGCTGCACGTCACGACCGGCGACCTGGTGGTCTTCGTCGACGCCGACCTGACCAGCTGGGGCCCGCACTTCGTCACCGGCCTGCTCGGGCCGCTGCTGGCCGACGAACGGGTCCAGCTCGTCAAGGGCTTTTACACCAGGGTGCGCACGGAGGCAGACGGCTCGACTTCCACGGAGGGCGGCCGGGTCACCGAACTCGTGGCCCGCCCGCTGATCAGCCTGTGGTGGCCCGAGCTGGCCGGAGTTGTGCAGCCGCTTGCGGGGGAGTGGGCCGCCAGGCGCAGCCTGATGGAGTCCCTGCCGATCCCCGTCGGGTACGGCGTCGAGCTGGCCACGCTGATGGACACCGCGTCGCGGCACGGGCTGGACGCCGTCGCCCAGGTGGACCTGGGCAGCCGCGCACACCGGCACCAGGCCAACCATGACCTGGCGCTGATGGCGGCCGAGCTCCTGATGGTGGCCGAG
>JASHUG010000202.1 GCA_030040155.1 Streptosporangiaceae bacterium
CCGAGGAGAGCTCCGGGCGCAGTACGGCGACTGAGGCGCGGACGGCAATCCCCCGCCGCGAACTCTCCGAAGTACTACTAGGGCCCCATCTGACCAGGGAAGCGTTTGTCGAGCGTCGTTGCCTGGGAATGCCGGCACTTACAAGTAGATCATCGGGGGGTGTTCATGCGCAGCGGCGATAAGGCTGTCATCCGCGCCGACGCCCTCCGGCTGCGCTGGCTGACGGTCGTCCTGGTGGTGATGGCCGCCCTGACGATCGGCTGGCCACTGATCAACATCGCGGTGTCCAACCGGCGCATGCTCGCCGCCGGCACGATGCTGCATCTCGGGTCGGGAGAGGCCGAGCTGGCGCACTTCACCGTCGGGCGGGGCTGGTCGCTGGTGCCATCAGAGACCAATCCGCGACTGGACTATTCACTGCGCCTCGGCCGGGTCGACCTGACCATCTCCTACGTCGCCGTCATCGACAGCGCGCCGAATGCGGAATTGTGGGCCGGGCTTGGGCAGGTCATCCGGATTAGCAATCCTGGAGTGAACCTCGGCCCGCCATCTGTCTACAAGACGGCCCAGGGGCTGACAGGCGACGAGGGCAAGCTGACAAGCTCGAGGCAAACCGGCACCGCGACAATCGTTCGCAGTGCCTCAGGCACCTGGGCCGTCGAGATGATCCTCCTGGGCCCTCGGCACTCGAATCCGGCGAAGCTGCTCGCCGCCCATCGGGTGATGCGGTCGCTCATGATGTCGGTGCGCCCACCATGACCGCGCGGCTAGGTCGGATCCCGATCACGGCGGATCCCCAAGATCCGAGCATCCGGGCGGTCCGGGGCACCGCGGCGGCGCTCTGCGTCCTCGGAGCGGTCATCCTGACCGTGGCGTTCTCCAGGTACCTGGCCGTGTTTCCTGGTCCGGCCGCGCTGGCGCTGGTGCTGGAACTCCCCCTGCTTGTGGTCGGCTTCCTGGTATTGCGCCTACTGCGCCCGATCCGGCCCCCGTCTTTGATCTGGTCGGGTGCCGCGCTGGTGTGGGGCGCAACCGCGGCAACTGGGTGCGCTCTGCTGGCGAATCAGGGCCTGATCTCGTTGTGGGCCAAGGCCGGCGGCGTCGGGTTCGCGTCGAACTGGTCGGCCTCACTGTCGGCGCCGCTCAACGAGGAGGTCCTCAAGCTCTGCGGGGTCCTCATGGTCGTGCTCGCCGCCCCGCAAATGATTAGAGGACCGCTTGACGGGATGGTCTATGGGGCGCTGACCGGCCTCGGTTTCCAGGTTGTGGAGAACATCACCTACGGACTCGAAGCGATCGTGCAGTCGGGTGCGACGGATCCGGCCCGCGCGGTGACGAACTCTGTGCTGGTTCGCGTGGGAACGACGGGCCTCGGATCACACTGGACCATGACGGCGGTGGCTGGCGCCGGAATCGGCTACCTCGTGATTCGCCAGAGCAGACGAGAGGGCGTGGCGCTAGCCATCGTGTGCCTGCTCGGCGCGATGGCGATGCACTTGCTGTTCGACGCACCGGACCCCGCCGTCGTGATCAAGGTCCTCGTGAACTTCCTCGTAGTCAGCGTGCTCTACCTCCTCCTGCGCAGCACCTATATGGCTGACGCGCGCGAGGTACTGGCCGCATGCGCGGCGTCGGGTACCGTCAGCCCGGCTGAAACGGCGTCCTCGATCAGCAGGTCATCCCGGCGACACGACCTGCTCCGAGCGCAAGCCGGACCGGAGCGCGATCGCGTGCTAGCCCGCCAGCACGAGGTACTGGCGATCGTTGAGGACGAAATAGCGCGTCGGGAGGCCACCGAGCCGCTCCTGCGCTAGCGCCGTTCAGTGCTGCGACGACTGAGGACCGCCTGCTTCGCCGTGGGCAACGTGCCCGCCCGCCCGGCGACGCGCCCGTTCCCGCCACAGGCCCGTGATCATGGCGATCGCGGCGCCGAGAAACACCAGGTTGAAGACAATCTGCAAGGTAACCGCGACGCGAGCCAACTGGCCACTGGCGTGGACATCGCCGAAGCCCACCGTCGCGAGCGTGCTCACCGAGAAGTAGACGCCGTCGGTCTTGGTATGCAAGCTGACGAATTGCCCGGGTATCTCGGCGAGCGCGACGTCAACGTAGGAGAAGAACAAGACGGTAACGGTCAGCAGCAGGATGAGCGCCCGCAGCCGCGCCTGCTCACCGGCCCGCAGCAGGCTCGCGATGCTCCACACGATCAGGACGGCCAGCACCGCCAGCCCGACTCCGAACAGCAGCGACCAGGACCCCTCGTGGATCTTGTGGGGCAGCGGCAGCACGTAATAAATGACGGTTATGGCCGCGACCAGAGCAGCCGTACCCGCTACCTGCATGATTGCCCGGTAATCTCTCACCGGACGCCGCGCCCTAGCTGAGCTCGCATCCGCCGATTGTGGCACGCGCCAGGCGACGCTCCGGTTTCACCCTTTCACGAGGGGAACGAGGGGTGTCCCGGCGACTCGTGACCGCTTGCGAGCGGTGGCTCACGGAGACCATATTCGGCTATGACAGTCTCGGCCAGAACCTCGGGCGGCTTGGTCGACGGCAAGACGAGAACTCGGTCCTCGTCCGGCTCCGGTGGCTCGAGCTCAGCGAACTGGCTGGCCACCATCGCCGCGCCGAAGAAGTGACCATGCCGGACGTGGCACCGCATCTGCGCCTGTTCACGGCTGAGTTCCAGGAACACCATCCTGGCCTCCGGCCGACGCGCCAGCAGCGCCTCGCGGTATCGGCGGGCCAGGGCGGAACACGCGACCACCGCCGACTGGCCGACGGCGATGCGCTCGTCCATCCACGCGCCGATGGCCGCGAGCCAGGGCCATCGATCGCTGTCGTCCAGCGGCCTGCCCGACCGCATCTTGGCGATGTTCGTGGCCGAGTGAAACGAGTCACCGTCGGCGAATTCCCAGCTCAGTTCGCTGGCAATGAGCTCACCGAGCGTTGTCTTCCCGCTACCGGCCACACCGGCGATTATCAGGATCATCGCGGGCGAGCCTACTAGCGCTCCAGGTTCGTCGCCTGCATGCGGTAGCCCTCGAAATGATGGAAGGCTGTTACCCAATGCCAGCGGCCCTCGGGAGGAGCACGTCGTGACTGACCAGGTGGATGCGCTCGTAATTTTCGGCGCGACCGGTGATCTGGCCAAGCTTGAAACATTCCCGGCTCTTGTGGGGTTGGTTGACCGCGGCGTCCTGAACGTCCCGGTCATCGGAGTGGCCAAGAGCGGCTGGGGGCTCGACCAGTTCCGCGACTACGCGCAGGCCTCGCTGCGGCTGAACGAGATGGATCCGGCTAGCCCGGCGGCGACCAGAATGCTCGGATTGCTGAACTACGTGGACGGCGACCTCGACGATCCGGCGACCTACGAGGCGATGTCGAAGGAACTCGGGGCGGCGCAGCGAGTTCTCTATTACCTGGAGGTGCCGCCATCGCTCTTCGGGCGGATCGCAGATGGCATCGCGGCCGCGGGACGCGCCCAGAATGCGCGGGTCATGGTGGAGAAGCCGTTCGGAACCGACCTGGTAAGTGCGCAGCAGCTGAACGCCACGATTCACCAGCACTTCCCCGAGGAGTCGGTGTACCGGGTCGACCACTGGCTTGGCCTCGAGCCGGTCGAGGATCTGCTGTTCGTCCGGTTCGCCAACTCGATCGTCGAGCCTCTGCTGCGGCGCGAGCATGTCTCGAGCATTCAGATCACGATGGCCGAGGCGTTCGACGTAGCCGACCGCGGGAGCTTCTACGACAAGACCGGCGCCATCAGGGACGTGCTGCAGAACCACATGCTGCAGGTGCTCGCGACAGTTCTCGCCGACCCGCCGGACGGCAGCGGGTTGTCATCCTGGCGCGACGTTAAGTCGCAGATCATCGGCGCGCTTACGCCGATGAGCAAGGAAACGACGGTGCGCGGCCAGTACGATGGCTACCTCGACGTCGCTGGGGTTGCGCCAGGCAGCACAACCGAGACATACGTGGCGGTCCGGCTCATGGCCGAGTCCTGGCGCTGGGCCGACGTACCGATCTTGATCCGCGCGGGCAAGTGCCTGCCGGTGACCGCGACCGAGGTTGTGTTCAGGTTCCGCAAGCCGCCGCACGACACCTTCGGGATCGGCGCCGAATCCGGCTCGAACCAGCTGCGGGTCCGCATTTACCCCGACGATCAGGTCGGCATCACGGTGGTCGGCAAGAAGCCGGGGCCCGACCTGGCGCCGCAGCTTCGCGAGCTGGCCTACATCGGGCAGGCCGGCGCCCAGATGATGCGGCCGTACGACCGGCTGATCGGCGCGGCGCTCAACGGGGAACGCTACCTGTTCGCGAGACAGGACACGGTCGAGGCGGCCTGGCGCGTGGTGCAGCCGGTGCTGGGCGATGTCGTGCCGCTGCAGGTCTACGCCCGCGCCAGCTGGGGCCCGACCAACGCCGCGGCGCTGGTCCCTTACGGTGAGAGCTGGCACGATCCGGCGGGCGAGCCGCCAGCGACCTGAGGCGTCCGCAACCCTCACGTTCGGCTCGCGTCCAGCCTGGGATCAGCGATCCGCCAGGCGACCGGAGCCGTGGCCTGGTCGACCTGCGGCATCGCGTGCCTGACTAGGTAGAGCGTCACGAGATGAGTCTCGCCAGGCCGGATTCCGGGAGTTGCCGACGGGGCAGGAGGCCATCGCGGATCATTAGAAAACGACTAAGCGGGCGGTCCGTCATGAAAGGGGTAGCGATGTCGATGATGCTGAGCCGGCTCAGGCCGTGGCTGGCCGTGGCCGCGGTCGTTCTCACCCTTGTCATGTTGCTGCCACCGGCCGGAACCGACGCGCGTCATTACGCCTTCGTTCAGGCGCTGCAGTTCGTGATCTTCGCCGTGGCTGCGCCCGCGTTGTTCGTGGTTGGCGCGGGGGCCCGTGTCCGCGCGGTAGCTGCCTGGCCCGCAGCCATCACGCGCCGCCTGCTCGGCCGCACCGGGCGTCGCGGACAGCCGGGCGAAGCCGCGGCCATCCGGCTTGTCGCGCTGCGACTGCTGGCGTTCATGGCGCTAGTCGTCGTCTGGCGGCTGCCGGCCGCGACCCGCGCGCTGACCACGAACCCGGCGCTAGCACTGCTGGAGATGGTGACACTGGCGGCGGCCGGGGTCGCGCTGTGGGTCGAGCTAGCCGGGCCAGCACGGGACGAGCCCACGGTGAGCCGCCCGCTGCGTGCCGCGATGGCGGCGCTGTCGATGTGGACCATCTGGATCATCGCCTACATCACCGGTATGTCGTCAGGGGCATCGAGCTCGGCTCTTGGCAGCGTGACCGACAAACAGGTTGGCGTCGCGATCATGTGGGCGGTGCCGGCCGTCTGCTTCGTGCCGGTGATTTATGCGCTGATGATCTCGTGGCTTGGCGAACGCGACGATCCGGACCGAGAACTGCGACAGGCCGACGGTGACGGCGCACCGCTGACCGGCTTCGCCGGCGCTCCCCGCCCGCCACGCGGCTGGCGCCTGCCCCGCAGCTGACCCGCAGGAGGCCGGAATAAGCCGGTGTCGCAGGTCGCTGCGGCTCCCGTACACTTGCGCAGTGCTCCGCGTGCGACCGTGCCTACGGCGTCGTCGCGGCTCGGCGACCGGGATGTAGCGCAGCTTGGTTAGCGCGCCTGCTTTGGGAGCAGGAGGTCGCGGGTTCGAATCCCGCCATCCCGACCAGGTCAGAGCCTTGTGGATCTTGCTTCAAATTCGCGTGGGAGCCAAAGTGGGAGCCAATTGTGTTAGGCTACTGCTGTGGTGCACACCACTAGTCGCCGCCGCCACGGCGAGGACTCGATCTACTACGACCACCGGGTCGGCACTGAGTGCTTAGACGGGCGGTCCCACCGCGGCTGCTCAGGCAGATGGCGCGGTGTCATCTCGCTGGGCGGAGGGCCTGACGGTACGCGGGTCCGCCGCAAGGTAAGCGGCCAGAGCCGCGCGGAGGTCAGGGACAAGCTCCGGGCACTGCACGACGAACTGCGCGAGGGCCTGCATACCTCGGCGAGTTACACCGTTCGTGATGCTGTCGAGGAGTGGCTTGAGGCAGGGCTCGATGGCCGGGCACCCAAGACCGTCTCGACCTACCGCGAGGTCCTGGATCCCCTGCTGGCGCTGATCGGCTCGGCGAAGCTGCGCGACCTGAGCGCGCGGCAGGTCCGGTCGGCTCTGGTGAAGCTGTCGACAGACCGCTCGACCCGGACGCTCCAAATCACGCTCAACTCACTGACTCGGGCGATTCGGCACGCGGAG
>JASHUG010000203.1 GCA_030040155.1 Streptosporangiaceae bacterium
CCTGGATCGCCGCTGCTTGCCGACGGCCCGCCGCCCGGCCGCCGGCCGCCCGCCGGGCCGCCAGCGGCCCGCGAGCGGGTCAGACCGCGTACTCGAGCAGCGGCTGGGCCCGGCTCGGGTGCCGCAGCTTGGACAGCGACTGCTTCTCGAGCTGGCGGATCCGCTCCCTGGTGAGGCCGAGCGCCTTGCCGATCTCATCCAGCGTGTGCGGGTTGCCGTCGTACAGGCCGAACCGCATCGACATGATGGTCGCTTCCCGCGGCGTCAGCGCGTCCAGCGCGTTCCGCAGCTGGTCGGCCATCAGCTGGCGGTCGACGAGCTCTCCCGCCTCCGGCGCGTCGACGTCCTCGATCAGGTCGCCGATGCTGGTCTCGCCGTCCTCGCCGATCGTCGAGTCCAGGCTGATCGGCTGCCGGCTCGTGCGCAGCAGCTCCTCGATCTGGTCCGGCGTGCGGTCCAGCTCGACGGCCAGCTCCTCCGGGGTCGGCTCACGGCCAAGCCGCTGGTGCATGTCCCGCTCGACCCGGCTCAGCTTGCTGAGCATCTCGAGCACGTGCACCGGCAGCCGGATCGTCCGGGCCGAGTCGGCGAAGCCGCGCTGGATCGCCTGCCGGATCCACCACATCGCGTAGGTGGAGAACTTGTAGCCCTTGGTGTAGTCGAACTTCTCGACCGCCCTGATCAGGCCCAGGTTGCCCTCCTGCACGACGTCGAGCAGGGACAGGCCGCGATCGCTGTACTTCTTCGCCACCGAGACGACAAGCCGCAGGTTGGCCTCCAGCATGTGCGCCTTCGCCCGCCGCCCGTCCTCGGCAACCGCCTCCAGCTCGGCGCGGTACTGCGCGGACAGCTTGGGCTCGGACTCCAGCTTGAACTCGGCAAACAGGCCGGCCTCGATCCGCTTGGCGAGATCGACCTCTTCCTCGGCCGTCAGCAGGTTCCGCCGTCCGATCGACTTGAGGTACGTGTGGACCGAGTCGCCCATAACGGACGTCTGGTCGTCCAGGTCCGACTCTGGCTGGCCCGGCGACTCGCTGGGCTCGGCGACCGCCCGCTCGGCGGCCATGTCCTCGTCCTCGCTGGCGACCTCAGGCGACGAACCAGGCGCCCCGGCCTCCGACGGCTCGTTGCCTAGCTGAACGCCGGCCTCGGTCAGCTCGCGGATGATCGACTTGGCCTCCGTCGGGGATACCCGAGCCTGGTCAAAGGCCTCTCGAAGCTCGGGCAGGGACAGATATCCCTGGCTGCGTCCGCGCTGAATAAGCTCGTCCACGTGGGTCGTGGTTTCCTCATCCTCGCGGGCGTGCGACACCGCAGTCGCTGTCCTCGGCATGAGACACCTCACTTCGTGGGCGCATAAAAGGCATGCGCCGGTTGCCGCGCCCAGTCCAGGCACGTCGTGGTCGGCGGGGACCCCTCGGGGACTTGGCAGCAGGTTCCTGGGGCACTATCTTGTAACGCACAAGGCGGCAATTTGTTCCCGCGTGGTTACTGCGCGCCCTCATGCAGGGCGCTTCACGTTCAGCCGCTGGCCTCCAGCTTCTCCACAGCCAAGTCGCGCAGAGCTGCCCGGTCGGGCTTGCCCGAGGGCAGTAGCGGAAATACTGGCATAACAAACAGCTTCTTTGGTGCTGCACGCGCAGAAAGGGCCTGCCGGACATTTGCCTTCAGCCGGTCCAGGTCCGGCGGAGCATCCGGATCGGAGGCCACGACAAATGCCGTGACCAGCTCACCCCACTCCGCGTCGGGCACCCCCACCACTACAACGTCGGCGACGCCGGGACTGGTTCCGAGCACCGCCTCCACCTCGCCCGCCGCCACCTTCTCGCCGCCGGTATTGATCACATCGTCGGCCCGGCCGCGGACAACCAGGCGGCCGTCGCCGTCCAGGTAGCCGAGGTCGGCAGTCACGAACCGCCCGCCGCGGAGCGCGGCCGATGTCAGATCGGGACGCAGCCGGTATCCGGAGAACAGCACGGGACCGGAGATCTCAATCCGTCCGTCGGCATGAAACCCCACGGCGACGCCGTCGAGCGGCACGCCGTCGTACACGCATCCGCCGCAGGTCTCGCTCATCCCGTAGGTGGTGACGACGGGCCAGCCCGCGGCGCGGGCCTCCGCCAGCAGGTCACCGGACGCGGCCGCGCCGCCCACCAGCACGGACCCGAGCCCAGCCGGATCGGCGGACACGTCGAGCAGGCGGCGCAACTGGGTCGGCACGACCGACACGTGCGCGCATCCGCTCGCGGCGAGCACCTCGGCATCGATCCCGGCCGTGATGACCGGGTCGGTGCCCGTGACCAGGGACCTGACCAGGACCGCGATGCCCGCGATGTGGAAGGTGGGCAGGCAGCACAGCCAGCGCTGGCCAGCGCCCGCGCCGAGCCGGCGCAGCGACGCGGACGCGGACGCCGTGAGCGCACTCGCGCTCAGCTGCACCCCCTTGGGCACGCCGGTAGAACCAGAGGTCGCGATGACCACTGCCGTCTCGTCGGCAAGCCCGGCATCGGCCTGGCGGGATGCCGGCCGGCGGACCGAGCCCGTTCCCTCCCTGGTTATCAGTGCGGACGGAGCGAACGCCTCGAGCGCCCTGGTCAGGGCGGGCACGGGCAACTCGGGGTCGAGCGGCAGGATGGCCGGACCCGAGCCGTCCAGGGCCGCCGCGAGCAGCGTCAGCATCCTGGCCCCGTCCGACGCCGGGAGCTGAACCGCGTGCAGGGGGCGGGAAGTCACGGTCGTAAGGTTAATCGGGCACATCGGGCCGTCGGGCGGGAGGTAACGCGTGGTCGACTCGCCCGCGAGGCTAGCGGGAGATACTGCGGCCGCGCTGCCGGCGCTCGCAGCGGAGCTGCTGCCGACACTGCGAGCGTTCGCCATCCCGATGCCGACCCGGTTCCGTGGCACCACGCTGCGCGAGGGCGCGCTCTTGCACGGCCCGGCCGGCTGGGGAGAGTTCTCCCCGTTCCCGGACTACGGCCCGCGGGAGTGCGCGCGCTGGCTGGCCTGCGCGCTGGAGGCCGCCGCGTCCGGCTGGCCCGCGCCCGTTCGCGACAGCGTGCCGGTCAACGTCACCGTTCCCGCTGTCGGCCCCGAGCACGCGCACGCGATCGTCTCGGGTTCTGGCTGCCGCACGGCCAAGGTGAAGGTTGCCGAGCCCGGCCAGTCCGAGTCTGACGACATCGCCAGGGTCGAGGCGGTACGGGATGCGATCGGCCCGGCCGGCAAGGTCCGGGTCGACGCCAACGGCGGCTGGAGCGTGGATCAGGCCGCGCGGGTGCTCACCGCGCTCGCGCCGTTCGAGCTCGAGTACGCCGAGCAGCCCTGCCAGACACTCGACGAGATGGCGGCCCTTCGCCGCCGGGTCGACCTGCCGCTCGCCGCCGACGAATCCATCCGGCGCGCCGAGGACCCGCTCGCAGTCCGGGCCGCCGGGGCAGCCGACATCGTCGTGCTCAAGGCGCAGCCGCTCGGCGGGGTTGCCGCCGCACTCCAGGTCGCGCAGGCGTGCGGCCTGCCGGTCGTCGTATCGAGCGCGGTCGAGACGTCGGTCGGCCTGGCCGCCGGCGTGGCTCTCGCGGCGGCGCTGCCCGAGCTGCCGTACGCCTGCGGCCTGGCGACGATGAGCCTGCTGTCGGGCGACGTCACCGCGCAGCCGCTGGCCGAGGCGAGCGGCGCGCTGCCGGTCCGGCCCGCGGTCGTGGACCCGGCGGCGCTCGGCAAGTTCGAAGTCGACCCGGCCGGCTGGCGCGCCCGCGTGCTCGCCGCGGCGGAATTCCTCCGGCCGTGAACCCGTCCACGGCATTTGCCACGGTCCTGGTCGACGAGCTGATCCGCTGCGGCCTGGCCGAGGCGGTGCTCGCGCCGGGCTCACGCAGCGCGCCCCTCGCGATGGCCCTGCACGCCGCGTCGTCGGCCGGCCGGCTGCGGCTGCACGTGCGGATCGACGAGCGGTCGGCGAGCTTCCTGGCGCTCGGCCTGGCCAAGGCCGGCGGCCGCCCGGTAGCGGTGGTCTGCACGTCCGGCACCGCCGCCGCGCACTTTCACGCCGCCGTCATCGAGGCCGACGAGGCCGGCGTTCCGCTGCTCATGCTGACCGCCGACCGGCCACCCGAGCTGCGCGGCACCGGCGCCAACCAGACAATCGACCAGGTCAAGCTCTATGGTGACGCCGTTCGCTGGTTCTGCGAGACCGGCGTTGCCGAGGACCGGCCGGGGCAGGTCGGCTACTGGCGGGCGCTGGCGTCGAAGGCCTGGGCGCTTTCGGCCGGGAACGAGGTCGCCTTCCCCGGCCCGGTCCACCTCAACCTGCCGTTCCGTGACCCGCTGGTGCCAGAGCCGGCCGACCCGGCCGGTGCCGCCGGCCTGACGGGTGCGGCCGGGCCGGAAGGGCCCGGCTGGCACGAGCCGCTGGACGGGCGGCCTCATGGCGCCCCGTGGACGCGCATGGCGGTGGCGGATCCTGATCTCGTCCCGGCCGCCACGGTGGACTGGACCGAACGCGGCGTGGTCATCTGCGGAGACGGGACCGCGAACCCGGCGTCGGTGGCGGCGCTGGCCGAGGCGGCAGGCTGGCCGTTGCTGGCCGAGCCGTCGTCTGGTGCCCGCCGCGGAGCACGCGCGCTGACCTGCTACCAGTACCTGCTCGACTCGCCCGAGTTCCTGGCCGCCCACAAGCCAGCCGTGATCGTCTCCGCGGGGCGGGTCGGCCTGACCCGCGGGCAGCTCGCGCTGCTGCGCGGCTGCGGCGCGGCCGACCGGCACGTAGTGCTCAGCCAGGGTCCGGCCCGCTGGTCCGATCCGGCCCGCACGGCCAGCGACGTGGCCGGACGCGTGGTGCTGCGCGGCGCCCCCCGGCCGGAATCACTGGCCGGCATGTCGGGCTGGCTCGGGTCGTGGCAGGCCGCCGACGCCGCCGTCGCGACGGCGGCCGCCGATGTGCTGGCCGCCGACGGGACGCTCAGCGAGCCGCTGCTGGCTCGCTCGGTCGCGGCTCAGGTGCCGCCAGGAGGTCTCCTGTGGGTGGCCTCGAGCATGCCAGCCAGGGACCTGGACCGGCACATGGTGCCGCGATCAGACATCCGCGTGCTGGCCAACCGGGGAGCGAGCGGGATCGACGGACTTGTCTCATCGGCAATCGGGGCGGCGCTGGCCCATCAGGCCGCCGGCGGCGGGCCCGCCGCGGCGCTGCTTGGCGATCTTGCGCTGGTGCACGACGCGCCGGGGCTGATGCTCGGCCCGCGGGAGCCGCAGCCCGACCTGTGCGTGATCGTCGTGAACAACGACGGCGGCGGGATCTTCTCCGCACTGGAGCAGGCGGCATTCCCCGGTCCGTTCGAGCGCGTCTTCGGCACGCCGCACGGCACCGGCTTCGAGCAACTCGCCGCAGCCGCCGGACTGCCCTATTTCCGGCTCGAGCGGGCCGAGGACCTGGCCGCAGTTCTCGCCGGGTCCGGCCTCAGGCTGGTCGAGGTCCGGACCGACCGGGCGGCTGGCACCAAGCTGCGGGCCGCGATCTGCGAGGCGTGCTCGGCCGCGCTCGCCTAGCTTGCGGGTTCGGCTTCCGCCGCGCCTCGCCGCGATGCCCACCTGAGGGCCAGCATCAGGGCGAGGCTGTAGGCGCAGCCAAAGGCGATCCCCACAGCAGCGACCGCGTCATGGCTCCAGCCGGAAGCCTGCGAGGCGAACGACGTCGCGGCGTTCAGGTCGGTGTATCCAAGACCCCAGCCCACGGGCTCCCTGGCCGGCACCGGGATCTCAGCGGCCTGGATGAACTGCCAGACGAAGTCGCCCGCGAAGCAGATGACGATGACCTCGAACAGCAGCCACCTGGGCAGCCAGCGCGGGCGGCGGCGCCAGGCTAGCGCGATCACGCCGAGCACCGTCAGGAGCATGGTGCCCCAGAGCCCGCCAAGGCTGACAGCCACGTTGGACCACGGGCTCAGGCGCTGCGAATCGTACAGGTTGCAGCCGATACAGTCGTGGCCGTAGATGCGGAAGGTCGCGCGGCCGTCACCCAACAGGCGGGCCACGACAGTGTGGCCGACCTCGTGGGTCAGTACCATGATGGCGGTCACGACCGGCACGGCCAGCACGACGCAGCACGTCAGCAAGGCCGCACGCCGCCAGCGCATCACCCGCGCTGTGAGAAGCCGATCGGGTAAGGCCGCCACGGTCCCCGATTCTGCCATGTCGGCCGGGCCGCAGACCTCAAGCCGATTGATCTGCGGGGTGCGCAGACCCCGCAGAACGGAAGGTATCCGATGAAGGCGGTTCGATTTAACGAGTACGGCGACGTTGACGTGCTGAACGTGGTGGACGTTCCGCAGCCGGTACCTGGACCCGGCCAAGTACGGGTGCGGGTGCGGGCGGCGGGCATCAACCCAGGCGAGGCGAAAATCCGCAACGGCGCGATGCGCGCCCGCTTTCCCGCGACGTTCCCCTCCGGCGAGGGCAGCGACCTGGCCGGAACCGTGGTCGAGCTCGGACCGGGAGTGACCGGCATCGCCGTCGGCGACCAGGTCATCGGGTACACCGATAACCGCGCCAGCCACGCGGAGCAGGTCCTGGTGGAAACCGGGAACCTGACCCCGAAGCCGGGCGACGTACCGTGGGAAGTCGCCGGAGCGCTGCCGGTCGCCGGCTTCACGGCGCACGCGGCCGTACGCGCGGTCGCCCTGCACCCCGGCGACGTCCTCGTCGTCGCCGGCGCGGCCGGGGGAGTGGGCTCAATCGCGGTCCAGCTGGCCCGGCTGCGAGAAGCGACCGTCATCGGCCTGGCGAGCGAGCCTCACCACAAGTGGCTGAAGGAGCACGGCGTGATCCCGGTCAGCTACGGCGACGGCGTGGCCGACCGGATCCGGCGGGCCGGAGGCGACGTCGACGCGGTCATCGACACCCAGGGGGGCGGTTATGTCGACGTGGCGCTCGCTCTCGGCGTCGCGCCATCGCGCATCGACACGATCGCCGATTTCGCGGCCGTGCAGGCGCACGGAGTGAAGGCCGAAGGCAACGCGGCCGGCGCCAGCGCGGAAACACTCGCCGAGCTCAGCGCCCTGATCGCCGACGGCAAGCTCGAGGTGCCGATCGCCGCCGCTTATCCGCTGGCGGAGGTCAGGGCGGCCTACACCGAGCTGGAGCAGGGCCATACCCTGGGCAAGATCGTCCTGCTGCCGTAGCCGGAGCGTATGGTCGGGTGCATGGCACTTGCCGACCGCAAGGTTCTGCTCCTCGCTGCCGATGACTTCGAGGACATGGAGTTGCTCTACCCGCTGTACCGGCTGCAGGAGGAAGACGTCTCGGTGACGGTAGCCGGGCTGGACGAATACCCGGTGACCGGAAAGAAGGGACATGGTCCTGTCGACGTCGACACGACCGTCGACGGGGTCCATGCGGGCGATTTCGACGCGCTCGTGATCCCCGGCGGTTATGCGCCCGACAAGCTCCGCCGCTCGCAAGCGGTGCTGGAATTGGTGCGCGCGTTCGACGCGGACGGCAAGCCGATCGCGTTCATCTGCCACGCGGGCTGGGTGCCCATATCGGCCAAGATCCTCAAGGGCCGGCGGGCCACAAGCGTCGGAGCCATCCGCGATGACATGGTGAATGCGGGCGCCGACTGGGTCGACGAGGCGACGGTCGTCGACGGCAACCTCATCTCGGCCCGGACGCCCGCCGATCTCGGACCGTGGATGAAGGCACTGCTGCGGGCGCTAGCCGCTCGCTAAGCCCGCGCCGCCCGGTCACCCGGCCCTGAACCGGTGTCGAGTGTGGCTGAAGCTGCCCTTCGCGAATGCCATCACCTTCGCCGGCGTGACCCCGTAGACCTGGGCTTCACCTCCGCCCTCGTGGGAGAAGCAGCCGTTGCCGATGCCGAACTGCCAGCGGCCGTCCCATTTGGCGGTCCACGCGCCGGCCAGGCGCCGGAGCATCGCGTCGTCGGTCACCCGCACCGCATCGCCCTCAACTACGACGTCCACGCCCTCGTCCCAGCTATTGCAGCCAGTCATCAGGATCACGTGCTCGTTGCCGCCGAGGTTGACGCGCTTCTGCTCTTCCTCGCCAGTGCAGAAATACAGCGCGTCGTCTAGCCAGACCGCGACCAGCGGGGTCACGTGCGGCCGGCCATCTGCGCGGACGGTGCAGATCCAGAACAGCTCGGCGGACTCGAGCCGTTGCCGCGTCGAGGCCCAGTCGGTCGCCATGGCGCCCGGATCGCTGTACCGGCTGTCGACTTCCGTATGCGGGGATGTCATCGGGCAGTCCTTTCGATTCGTCTGAGTCACGAAGTCCAGACTGGATTGCGGCCGCGATTCTCATCGCTGGGAAAGGGCCGGGGTCTGGTCGGTCCGCGCATAAGCTCGACCCGTCTCAGGTGCCGCCGAGTATGGCGACAAGGTCGGCCACGTTGTAGGCAGTCGGGAAGTCCGGGGCGTGGTATCGCACCGTGCAGCCGTCCGCCAGTTCCATGCCGGGGACGAGCAGGGCATGCTCGGTCATGTTGGGCCTGAGCACCTGAACCTCAAGGACCACGGGACCGTCGAAGCGCAGCGGGCGCACTGCCTCCCGGTCTGCCAGTGCCTTCGGTACGTCCTCCTCGATCCGGTCGCAGGCCTCGTCCGGATGCAGGAGCGAGGCCGCGCGGGCCCCGAGCGCCTGCTTGACCACCACCGCGTGCATGCCGGGCGCCACATCAGCCGCCTCCTCGGCGACGCTGTCGTCACCGGCCACCAGCGCCGGAGCGACGCCGCTGGACGCCGCGAGAGCGACATTCAGCCCGAGCTCACCGAGCGACCTGCCATTGCAGCGGACGTCGGCTACCACGCCGCCGGAAATGGTGTGGGCCATCACCGAGCGAGCCGTCCCGGCCTTGCCGTGATAGCCGATGAACAGGACGGCGTCGATGTCCGCGGCTAGCCCCGCCATCATCCCCAGCGGCTTGGGCGTGCCCCGCAGCAGCTCTGCTCGCCGGTCAAGCTGCGCCGGAAGGATGTTGCGGAAGCTCGCGTGCGCCTCGGTCACGAGCACGCGGGAGTCGGCCTCGAACGCGTACACGCCGCGGATCGCAGCGTTGGCCTCCGCCGTGATCAGCGTCCGGTTCCGCTCGTACTCGGCGTGGCCAGGCCTGACATCCTCGGGGTCCACGACGCCGCCGATGCCTTCCATGTCGACCGAGACCAGCACGCGCATCCACGCCATCCCTTCTTCAGGCCAGCTCGCCGTCTCGATTGTGCCCGGAAGACGATGCCGGGCTCGGCGAACACGGTATGCGGCTCCATCGCACGGGCCCGCAGCCGCATGTCAGTGGTCGGATATCGTCCGGTTATAGGCCTTGTTATAGCGCTCGAGTATGCCTTCGACGTGGGCATGGAACGTGTCGAAGTCGGCCTCCGCCGCGGACGGCAGGAGATAGCCAAAGCCGGCGCTCAGCAGCTGATCACGAGCTTCTCGCGAGAGCAGGCGGTGCTGCCCGTAGTGCCCGAGCTGCTCGATGCCCGCGCTGCCGGCTACCACGAAGCCGAGCGCGAAGATCGTCCACCGGACTCCCGCGGACGGGCTCGAGCTGGACAAGCCGATCCCCGACAGGGCAGTGACAGCGACCCCACCCAGAACCGACATCGTGCGCAGGAGATAAAACAGCGACACGCTTCGCCGGTGCCGGCTCTCCAGTGCCTCGATAGAGCTGGCCCACCGCAGCCACACGTAGGTCTGCTGGCCCGGTGTTAGGTCGGTTAATCCAGGGGTCCACGCGTCTCGCGAGAACCGCCGCCGCGGCCGCCGCAGCCGGCGCAGCCTGCGTGCAGGACGCGGCTCAGGCTGTTGCAAGGTCAATCCTCCCAATAGCCGAGCGGCTGGATTCACGTGACGGCTGACTCATTCCACCGGTCTCGCGCTCCCAGGTCAAGGCGGGCGAAGGCAGCGGACGATTTGCGGCTCCGCCGCCGCAGCGCCGTGAGTGGCTAAGCGCTCGCGAGATCAGTCAGCGCCGCGTCCACGTGCGGCGGCGTGTGCACGCGGGAGGCGATGACGGCCGCGACGAGGCAAGCCGCCGCGCCAGTGAGCAGGGCAGCCCGCACCCCGGCAGCCGAGATGATCGACCCGGTGATGATGCTGCCGACCGGCGTGGTCCCGATGTAGACATAGATCCACAGCGCCATGATCCGCCCGCGGTAGGCGGGGGATGAGTGCAGCTGCAGCGTTGTGGAGCACAGTGTCACGAACGAGAAAGCTGCCGCCCCGGTGGCCAGCAGCATGACGCAGGCGATGGCGACATCCGGCGCCCATGCGGTTGCGGCAAGGAATAGCCCGAATGCCAGCGCGGCGGTCATCAGGTACTTCCGGCGGGGATGGCGGAGGCGGCCCACGCCAAGCGAGCCGAGGACCGAGCCCACGCTGAGCACGGTCGAGAACAGCCCGTAGGTCCCGCCGTTGCCGTGGTAGGTACGGCTGGCAAGCACCGGCAAGATGACAGGGAAATTGAAGGCCAGCAGCCCGACTAGCGCCATCATGACCAGCGGCAGCCACAACTGCTGCCGGCTGGCCGCGTACCCCAGGCCTGCACGGACGCCGCCAGCCCCGCGCCGCCGTGCGCCGGACCGCAGCGGGCGCAACATCACGAGCGCGGCGATCACCGCCAGGTAGGACAGTGCGTTGACCGCGAAGCACGGCGTCGTGCCGATCGTGATGATCAGCACCCCCGCCAGAGCCGGCCCGACAACTCGGGCGCTGTTCATCACGACGCCGTTGAGGCTAACCGCGCTGGACAGATCCTCCGGCTTCACCAGGGAGCCGACGATCGCCTGCCGGGCGGGGGAGTCGACGATCTGCACGACACCGCCGGCCACGCTGATCGCGACGATCGCGGGGACGGACGCCTTCCCGCCGACCGCGAGCACCCAGAGCAGTCCGGCCAGCGCACCATAAGTTGCCTGAGTGCCGATAATCAGCCTTCGCAGGTTGACCCGGTCGGCCACCGTCCCGCCCCACGGGCCGAAAAGCAGCGAGGGCACGCCGCCCACGGCTAGCACCAGGCCAAGTTCCGCCGGCGAACGGGTTATCCGCAGCACCAGCCAGGCGATGGCGGTCTGCTGCACGAAGGTTCCGCTGGCCGAGACGATCTGGCCCGCGAAGTACAGCCGAAACGGTCGCGAAGCCAGCGCACGGAAGGTCCCGCGCCTGCCGGCCTGCACGTGATCGTCTGGCGCGCGCGTGCCTTGATCCGCGGGCTCGGCCGTCTCCAGGGCAACGCTGGGGGCGGCCTCGGGCACGACCCTCAACCCTTCGCGGTCCACAGCACCCCTCACTACTGGCGGCGAGCCCTCGATCGTAGTGTTCGGATGCACGTCAGGGGAATAGCCGACCCGAGATGCCTAGAGGCGGATCACGGCCTTGCCGCGCAGGCCCCCGTGGCGGAGGTCATCGAGTACCTGCCCGGCGGCTTCCAGGTCAACCGCGGAACGGATGCGCGTCGTGATCACGCCGTCCGCCAGCAATTTCGCGACCGTGGTCAGCCCTTCCGGCGAAATAAGGGGATTTGCGCTGGAGGCATGATTGTGCGCGGTGATCTGCCGCTGGGCAAACCAGGCCTCGTCAGCCGCGAAGGTCGTCGAGACCAGATGCCCGCCGGGCCGGATGATCTCGGCGTCACCGCGGATGGCGTCGGGACCGCTGACCAGGTCAAGGACGGCGTCAACGCCGCCCGGGTGGTCGGCGTGCAGCGCATTGATAACGTCAACGGCCAGGCTGTCGTAGACCTCCTCGGCGCCAAGACCGCGAGCCTCGTCAGCGTCGCCGCGAACTGTCGCAATGACATGCGCCCCGCGGGAGCGCGCTATCTGCACCGCGTAGCCGCCCACCCCGCCGGTCGCGCCCATCACCACGACCTGCTGGCCGGCGGAGAGTTCGAGCAGGTCAACCGTCCTGAGCGCAGTGACCGCCGGAATGGGAAGAGCGGCGGCCTGGTCGTCCGCTATGGCATCGGGGATACGGGCAACTGGCTCCATCCTCGCCGCCGGGGAGACCGCCGTGTACTCGGCATAGGAGCCGTGCGTCCGCGCCATTCCGAAGACGCGATCGCCAACCTGCAGGCCGTGACTCCCAGCCGGGACGCGTTCGGCCACGCCGGCGAAGTCAACGCCCACGACGAACGGATACGACGAGGTTGCGGTCA
>JASHUG010000204.1 GCA_030040155.1 Streptosporangiaceae bacterium
GCCGCCGGGACGGCCTGAGCCCGGCTTGATGACCTTGCTAGCGGAGGTCGGCCCGCACCATCGAGTAGGAGGCCATGTCGCGCCACTGCCCGGCCCGGAAGCACGCGCCGCGCACCACGCCCTCGAAGATGAAGCCGGCCTTCTCCAGCGATCGCCGCTCGGCGGCGTTATCCACCTCGGTCGAGGCCTCGACGCGGTTGGCCAGCGTGTGCGCGAACAGGTACTCGGCGAGCAGCCGCTGCGCGCGGGTGCCGTACCCGCGCCCGCGCGCCTGCGCCAGCAGCCCGATCCCGATGTTGCAGGTAAAGCTCATGGGGCCGGTCGTTACCCGGTGCCAGCTGACCTCGCCGACGAACTCGCCCGACTCGGCCGGCTCGCCGAGGGCAACGGCCAGCCTGCCCTGGTCATCGCCGAGGAGCCCATTCTCGGCAAAGCTCCGGCGCAGCCGGCCGGGGTCGCGGTAGCCGAAGAAACCGTGCGGCCCGGTCTGCTCAGGGTCCTGGGACAGCGAGTCCACCAGGTCCAGCTCAGATTCGCGTATCGGACGTATATGGACCATTTTGACCACTAGCGAATCATAGCAAGCGGCCAGGAAGCCGCTCGCTGCCCTGAATCCGGTTCGCGGCATCCAAGCGCAGCGGTAGCGGGCGGTAAGCGCCCGGAGCCGCCAGGCCCGATGATGGGGGTATGGGTCACCGACCGGACGGGGCGGGCGGCGAGCGGCCGACCGAGTGGCTTGCGCTGCCCGGCGGCCGGGTACGGCCGGTGGTCTCGCTGGCCGGCGAGGACGGTCAGGTGGAACTGCTGCCGTATGCCGCCTGGCTGGCCCGGTTGCGGCCGCTGTGCCGGTGCGGCCGTCCGCGGCTCGGCTCCGGACAGACCTGCGGGCGCGCCGAGTGCATCGCCGCGCTCGGGAGCTAGGCGGGCGCACCATGAGCGACGGAACACCGCGTGACTGATGTCACGCGGTGGCAGCCCACGAGGGGGCAATAGTGGCGGACGCGGATGGTCGTGGCGCTTACCCTGAGTTCGTGCGGGAGATCGTGGTCTTCGGTGGCAGCGCACATCCAGCGCTATCCGCCGAAATATGCGCCGATCTCGGCGTGCCGCAACGCCCGGTCCGGTTGACCCGGTTCGCGAACGACTGCCTGGAAGTGCAGCTGCAGGCTAACTGCCGGGAGCGGGACGTCTTCGTCATTCAGCCGCTGGGACCGCCGGTCCAGGAGAACCTGGTCGAGTTGCTGCTGATGCTCGACGCCGCCAGGGGCGCGTCGGCGGCCAGGGTGACGGCCGTGATCCCGTACTACGCGTATGCGCGGTCGGACAAGAAGTCGCAGCCGCGCGTCTCGATCGGCGGCAGGCTCGTTGCCGACCTCCTGGTGACGGCCGGTGCCAGCCGGGTGCTGACGATGACGCTGCATGCGCCGCAGGTGCACGGATTCTTCTCGGTTCCGGTAGACCACCTGCACGCTCTGCGCGAGTTCGCTAACCACTTCGCGCACGTTGACCTGCGCGACGCGGTCGTGGTGTCACCTGACCTCGGCAACGCCAAGAATGCCGCCGCGCTCGCGCGGCTGCTGCAAGTCCCCGTGGCCGCGGGGGCCAAGGAGCGCATCAGCGACGAGAAAGTGGTGATCAGCTCGATCATCGGTGACGTCGAGGGCCGGGACGTGATCGTGCTGGACGATGAGATCGCTCGCGGCACGACGATCATCGAGCTGCTCGAGCGGCTGTCGGAGCGCAACGCCAGGTCGGTGCGGATCGCGTGCACGCACGGGCTGTTCAGTGACGGCGCGCTCAAGCGCATCTCGGCGCATCCGCTGGTGCGTCAGATCGTCAGCACCAATACGCTGCCGGCGGTGGCGGATGGCGGCGGCCAGGATCTGCGCGTGATCTCGATCGCGCCCGCCCTCGCCGAGGCCATCCGGCGCATCCACGAAGGCGAGTCGGTCAGCGCGCTGTTCGGGGCCAGTTAGTCCCCGGCGGTGTCGCCGGGGCTGGTCGGGTCGGCCGACCGTGCCCACACCGCAACCTGGCTGCGCGAGCTGAAGCCGAGCTTGGCCAGGATGTTCGCGACGTGCCGGGCGGCCGTGGCCGGGCTTATGTACAGCTCGGCGCCGATCTCCCGGTTACTCTTGCCGGCTGCGATGAGGTCGACGACCTCGCGTTCGCGCCCGGTCAGCCCGAGTGACTCGGGAGTGGCGCGGCCCCCGGCGGCGGCGGTCGCGGTCTGGGCGGCCGGCCCGGCTGGCGGCGATGCTCCCGCCTCGAACGCCCCGGTCTGCTCGCCCAGCGCGAGATGCACCGCCGCAGCCGATGTCATCGAGCTTCCCTCAGCCCACAGGCGGGCGATGGCGTGCTGGCCGAGACCCTGCGCGGCATCCAGATAGCGCTGCATCCTCGCACCCGGCACCGGCGGCAGCCGGGCCTCTTCGCGCAGTGTCGCTACCGCCGCCACCAGCCGGATGCCGTCGGCCGGGCGGTCCTCACGGATGGCCAGCCTGGCCAGCGCCTCCAGCCCGCGAGCCATTCCGATGCGGCTCCCGGCGGCGTAGCTGAGCCGCAGGCTCTCGGCCAGGTTGGCGCGCGCGGCGGCGAGATCGCCCTGCTCCAGCTCGATCCGGCCCAGCCCGGCCAGGCACCGGGCGGTGTCCGGCCGGGAACTCAGTTCGCGCAGGTATGCCAGCGCCTGCTGGTAGTGCTGCCTGGCCGTGTTGTAGTCGCCGCGGAGCCGGGCGAGGTCGCCGAGGCCGAGCAGGGCCCTGGCCGAACCCCAGTGCTGCTCGATCGAGCGCATGGCCGCCAGTGCCGCCTCGGCCAGCTCCTGGGCCTCGCGCAGGTTTCCGCGCCAGCCGGCCACGGTTGCCAGCGTGCCAAGCGCGTACCCCTCGTTCCACCGGTCGCCAGCCGCGCGCGCCACGGCCAGCGCCTGCCCGCCC
Organism: Streptosporangiaceae bacterium; assembly: GCA_030040155.1. GTDB lineage: Bacteria > Actinomycetota > Actinomycetes > Streptosporangiales > Streptosporangiaceae > JAJYUU01. The sequence continues at coordinate 2,940 of JASHUG010000204.1, forward strand.
TTGCCCGCCGCCTCGTCCAGCTCGCCGCCATGCAGCGCGGCCTCGGTAAGGAGGTTAAGCGCGGCGGCGATGGAGAACTCGTCGGCCGCTGCGCTGGCCAGCTCCAGGCCCGCGAGCGCGAACTCGGCGGCCAGGGGCGAGCCGCTGGCCAGGGCCAGTTGCGCCCTGGCGACGAGCGCCGCGCCGCGAACCCCCGGCGGCACCGTCGCGGCCGATGGCAGGGCGAGGAAGGCGTCGAGCCAGCCCGCGCACTGGCTGAAGGTCCCGCGCACGATCATGACTGGCGTCATCGCCCGGCTTATGCGCAGGCCCGTCTCGGCATCGCCGCTTTCGAGGCACTCGCCGAGGACTTCGTGCACGTTCCCGGACTCGGCGTCGAACCGGCGGAACATGTCCACCCTGGCTGACCAGGAGCCCGGCACCATGGCCATGCCGATCGCCACCGACTCCTCGGCCTCCCGCAGGGTGAAATCGCGCCGCCGGGTCCGGAACTCCTCGGCCTCGCCGGCCTCCGCGACCCACTCGGAGGCGTATTCGCGCACCGTCTCCAGCAGCCGGTAGCGGGTCTGCCCGAGCACCTCGGACCCCACTTCAAGCAGCGACTTATCCGTGAGCGCGGTGATGGTGTCGAGGATGTCACCCGCCGGGAGCGCATTGTCGGCGCAGATCTGCTCGGCCATCTCCAGCGACCACTCGGAGAACACCGACAGCCTGCGCAGCAGCACCTGCTCGGTCTCGGTCAGCAGGTCGTAGCTCCAGTCGATGGTCGCGCGCAGTGTCTGCTGCCGCGCGGGTGCGCTCCGGTCCGAGCCGGTCAGCAACAGGAAGCGATCGCCGATCCGGTCGGCGATCTGCTCGACCGACAGGGCGCGCACCCACGCCGCGGCCAGCTCGATCGCCAGCGGCAGGCCGTCAAGCGCCCGGCAGATGCGGGCCACCGTCGACGCGTTGCCGGCTCCGACGGTAAAGCCGGGCGCGGCCGCGCCGGCCCGCTCGGCGAACAGCCGGACCGCGTCGTACTCGGTGATGGCGAGCGGGTCGGTCACGCCGGGATCCGGCACGTCGAGTGGCGGCACCGGCCAGACGGTCTCGGCGGCAACTCGCAGCGGCTCCCGGCTGGTGGCCAGGATCCTCAGGGCCGGCGCGCTCGCGAGCAGCCGCTGGCACAACCCGGCGCACGCCGCGATGAGATGCTCGCAGTTATCGAGCGCGAGCACCGCCCGGCGATGGCTGACTGCCTCTGCGAGCGTGTCGGTGAGCGGCCTGCCCGGTTCCTCGTCCACGCCGATGGCGGCCGCGACCGCGGGCACCACCAGTTGCGACTGCGATTGATGCAGTTCGGCGAGGTCGACGAACCACGCGCCGTCGGGGAAGTCAGCAGCGGCCTGCGCCAGGAGCCTGAGCGCGAGCCTGGTCTTGCCGATGCCGCCTGCTCCGCACAGCGTGAGCGCGCGGCCGGCGCGCAGCAGCGCTCCCAGGCTCGCCACCTCGTCGGCTCGGCCGACAAAGCTGGTGAACTCTGCCGGTAGCTGCGTGCTGTCTGCTGTCATCGCCGGTGTGCCCGCGGTGTGCCCTGCCTGGGACCGGTCCTCCCTCTGCCGTGGCGTGCAATCTCACGGTAACGCGCAGTCGGCCCGGCGGGGATCACTACGTACCGATTAGCGAAGAGGGAGCGGTTCTGGCCCCGGTGCGCACCGCGTCACGTCGCCGATCAGGCAACCCCGCGCGCGCCTCGCTCCAAGGCGAGCAGGAACCGCTTGCGGTCCAGGCCGCCGCCGTAGCCGGTCAGGCTGCCGTCCGAGCCGATGACCCGGTGGCAGGGCACGACGATCGCGATGGGATTCTTGCCATTGGCCAGGCCCACGGCGCGGCTAGCCGCGGGGCTGCCGAGCCGGCGCGCAAGCTCGCCGTAGGTGACGGTCTGGCCATACGGGATCGCTCGCAGCCCGGCCCAGACCCGGCGCTGGAATTCGGTGCCGGCCGGCGACAACGGCAGGTCGAACTCGGTCAGCTCGCCGTCGAAGTACGCCCGCAACTGCGCGGCCGCGCTGGCAAAGGGCTCATCCGCCACGTCCGCGGGCAGCCCGAATGACCCGGGCGCCGGCGCGTGCCGCTGCGCGTCCATGTACAGCCCGGTGATCGTCGCGTCCTGCGCGACGATGGTCAGCGGGCCCACCGGGCTCGGCACGGTCACGTGCGCGCGGCCTCCGGCTGTGGTTGTCCTCATGTCAGGCTCCTGTCCCCGGGAGGTGGTTGATGGCGTGGTCCCCGGTGGCCCACAGGTACTGCACCGCATACGCGCGCCACGGGCGCCAGGCCTGAGCCCGCTCGCTCAGCGCGGCCGGCGTGCCAGGCAGCCCAAGCGCGGCTGCGGCGGCGCGCACGCCGAGGTCAGATGGCGTGAAGGCATCGGGGTCGCCGAGCGCGCGCATGGCGATCGTCTCGACGGTCCACGGCCCGATCCCCGGCAGCGCGGCCAGCCGCAGGCGAGCCTCGTGCCAGTCGCCGCCGATGCTGAGATCGACCTTGCCGGCGGCCAGCGCCTGGGCGAGCGCGGCAAAGGAATCGCGCCGCGACCTCGGCATGGCCAGGTCGGACGGGTCGATCCCGGCGAGAGTGCCGGCGGCCGGGAAGAGCCTGCTGAGCCCCCCGGCCGGATCCTCGATCTGGTCGCCGTGCGCGGCGGCGAGCCGGCCGGCGTGCGTGCGGGCCGCGGCGGTCGATATCTGCTGACCGAGCACCGCCCGCAGCGCGAACTCGGCCGCGTCGACCGTGCGCGGTACGCGGCGCCCTGGCGCCTTGCCGACCACCGGCGCGAGGATCTCGTCGGAGCTCAGGACGTCGGTCACGGCCTGCGGATCGGCGTCGAGGTCGAGCAGCCGCCTGCACCTGCTGATGGCGCTGGCCAGGTCGCGCAGGTCGGACAGCGTCAGCTGGCAGCCGACGTGGTCGGGTTCGGGCCGGAGCGCGACGATCCCGTGCCCGTGCGGCAGGCGCAGCGTCCGCCGGTACGCGCCGTCGCGCCACTCTTCCACGCCAGGAACCGCGGTGGCGACCAGGTGACCGAACAGGTTGTCGGGCTGCAGCGGGCGCCGGAACGGCAACCGCAGCGCCAGGGTGCCCGCAGCCGGCAGCCCGCTGCCGCGGTGAGCACGCTCGCGCAACTGGCTCGGCGACAGCGCGAACACCTCGCGCACCGTGTCGTTGAAGGTCCGGATGCTGGCGAAGCCCGCCGCGAAGGCGATGTCGCCCATCGGCAGCGCCGTCGTCTCGATCAGCAGCCTGGCAGTCTGCGCGCGCTGGGCCCTGGCCAGCGCGAGCGGGCCCGCGCCGAGTTCGGCCAGCAGTTGCCGCTCGATCTGCCTGACGCTGTATCCGAGCCGGTCGGCCAGCGCCGGGACGCCGCCGCCGCCCATGACGCCATCTGCGATGAGGCGCATGGCCCGCGCGACGAGGTCGGCCCTGACATCCCACTCGGGTGAGCCGGGGCTGGCATCCGGCCGGCAGCGCTTGCAGGCCCGGAATCCCCCCTGCTGCGCGGCGGCTGCGCTGGGGAAAAAGCGCATGTTCTCCGGCTTGGGCGCGGCGACCGGGCAGCTCGGCCGGCAGTAGATGCCGGTCGTCAGCACGGCGGTGAAGAACCAGCCGTCGAACCTCGCATCCTTGGACTGGACCGCCCGGACGCACCGCTCGGTGTCTTCGTGCATGCTCCAAGCATCGGCGATCAGGGCAAGGAGGGCTAGCGAATTTACGACACTGCGCCTTGATCTACCAAGCTAGAAATGATGATGTCGTAAATTCGCGAGCCAAGTGCGCTGTCGCGGGCTGCGCCTCCCGTCTGCGGCAGGCAGCAGGCTCCTATCATGGACGCGCGGGATCGCGGCCAGATCCGACCGTGACGCAGACCCAGCTGGCGCGGAGC
>JASHUG010000205.1 GCA_030040155.1 Streptosporangiaceae bacterium
TGCATAGGACGCACGCATAATCGCAAGGCTCAGGTCGGGCGCGGATTCCGAGAGCAGCGCCAGGGTCTTCGTCGCCATGTCCAGGGCCAGGTTCAGATGCCCGCGGGCAGCAGCGACGAGGCACGCATTCCAGTACGCGTTGCCCTGAGCCGTCCTCGACGCGAGCCGCTCCGCTCGCTCGATGACCTGGCTGGCAAGATGCTGGGCGGAGAATGAGTCACCCCGCAGGTGGTAGGAGAAGACCAGCGTGGAGGCGAGCTTGATCTCCTCTTCGGTGCCCTCGAGTCCCAGCTCACGGACCTCCTGCAACGCCTCCTCGCCAACCTCGATGCTGCGCGCGAAGTCGCCGGCGAAGCGGTAGAGCCGACACCGGCCGATGAGCAGCTTCAGCAGGCCGGGCGCGCCGGGCTCTCCCCGCCGAGACGCCTCAAGTAGCGCTTCCCGGTGGGTCACGGCCTCGTGCAGGTTCCCGCGCGCCTCTTCGGCCCTGGCCAGTCCCCAAACGGCGCCGAGGCGGATCTCACCACTTGCCGAGGCGGCGAGTTCGCTGAAAAGCTTATGCGCCTCATCATTCGAGCCGTTAGCAAGCGCGATCTCGGCGAACTGGAGCCGAAGCCGCTGCTCGGTGACCTCCTCGGGCGCCACGCCGGTCTCGAGGTAGACGGTGGAGACGCCAAGGTTGCGGGCCAGCCCTTCCAGGACGTCCCGCTCAGGAAGCCTCTTGCCGGACTCGATGAGCGAGACGTAGCTCGCCGACACCAGGTCGCCAGCCAGGTCGGCCTGACTGAGTCCCCGCTCGTTCCTGAGCACGCGAAGGCGCTGCCCGAGCGTTGACCCCATCTGGTACCTCCCAGGCCCCTGCAATGTGTACGTGGGATTACTCTAAGCCGTCAAGGACCTGAGTCAACACCTCGGGCAATTCCAGGTGAAAGGCTTACCAATCGGATCGGCCCAGTTATTGGCGACCTCGACACATCCAATTTATTGCACTGCCAGGTCGGCGGGGCTCGGCGTCCGTGACACCGCCAGCTGACCTGCCCGAAACTGCCTGATGTCCCTGGGGATCAGCGCGAGCAGCGAGGCGATCACGATCAGCGCGGCCGCGCCAAATTGCGCACGTGGCATCGTCGCCCACGCCGCGGCCGGCCCGGCGATCAGTGCACCTAGCGGCATGGCCATGACCGTGCCGAGCGCGTCATAGGACGCGACCCTGGCAAGCTTTTCCGGCGGGATCTGCCTGGCCATCGCTACGGTCCACTGAACCATCAGGATCTCGATGGCGATGCCCAGCGCGAATGAGGCGCAGCAGATCAGCGGCAGCGGCCAGAACATGCCAAGCGCGATGGGCGTGACCGCGATGCTTGCCCCGATGAGCACGATGAACAGCATCGGCCGCCGCGGCGTGAACCGGAGCGAGACCAACCCGCCGACGATCAGCCCGAGCGAATCCGCGGCCGTGATCGCGCCCCATGCGGCCGGCCCGGCGTGCGGGCCGAAATGCAGCCTGACCGCGGCCGGCCCGAGCACCGTGAACGCGCCGTACCAGGCCATCATCACCACCGCGAACTGCGCAGTGATCGTCCAGATCCAGGTGTGGGAACGGAATTCCGACCACCCTTCGCGCAAGTCCCGCAGCATGCTGGCCTCCTGTCCGCGCTCATGCGGCAGGACCCGCAGGCTCAGCATCAGCGGCAGCGTTCCGAGTAGGCCGACGCCGCAGGCGGCGAGCGCCCAGCCGGGCCCGATCACCGCGACGCAGAATCCGGCCAGGACGGAGCCGCCCATCTGGGCCCCGTTCATCGCCAGCCTGCTCACCGCGCTCGCCTGCTGCATGGCGCCGGGCGGGACGATCCGTGGCAACAGGGCAGTAGAGGCCGGATAGAAGATTGCCATTCCCGTCCCGGTCAGGCACTCGAGCCCGATCATCTGCCAGACCGCTGGATGGCCGGCCAGCACCATGATCCCGAACGTGCCCTCACCGACGGCCATCATGAGGTTTCCCGCCGCGATGACCCGCTGCGGCGCCACCCGGTCGGCGACTACCCCGCCGAGCAAGACGAACACGATCGACGGCGCAATCTGCGCCGCCAGCACGTAGGACAGCACCGATGTCGAGCCGTGCGTCTCGTCGAGCACGGCGAACGACACGCCAACGATTGAGAACGCGAACGACGCGGGCGCGATCACCCGGTCGGCAAGGAGAATCCGGAAGTCGCGGATGGCGAGGACCGGCACCTTCTGTGCAAGTAGCCGGACGCGGCGTTCCACCGCACGCGGGAACACGAGAAGGCTTCCGATCTATCCGGGGGTTGAGTCGTCCATGATATCGGCCCAGGCTGTCCGCCTGGAAGCGACTTTTCGCTGGCAGGCGCATCGTCCTGGCCGACTGCTGAGTGCGCGGCACACGCCCGCACGGTCCAGCTTGGCGGCAGATCACGGCACCCCGGATGAGCGCGGCGGTAGGCTCCTGGCACGCTCGGAATAGCGACCCGGTCCGCCCGGTTCGCGAGGTGTGTGCGGTGCCGGCCAGGCGCGAGCTGGCGAGAGGGGATTACTTGAGCATTCTGGGTACCCGGGTCCTGCGGACAGAGGATCCAAAATTCCTGACCACGGGCGGCGTCTATACCGATGACGTGGTCGACGACCGGCTCGCCGGGGCCTGCCACGTCTTCTTCGTCCGATCGCCGCTCGCGCACGCCACTGTCAGCGGCATTGACGTGAGCGCGGCCCTTGAGGCGCCAGGCGTGATCGCCGCCTTCACGGGCGCGGACCTGGCTGACCTGCCGGCCATCCCGCCATCCGCGGCCGGGCTGATCAACACGGAGATGACGCAGCGGCTGCTCGCCACCGACAAGGTTCGCTATGTGGGCGAGCCGGTGGCTGTGGTCGTGACCGAGCTTGCCTACCAGGGTGAGGACGCCCTCGAGCTTGTCGCTGTCGATTACGACCCGCTGCCAGCCGCGCTCGGCTTCGACCCGGGTGACAGCTCATTGCTGTTCGAAGCGGCCGGCACGAACGTCGCGGGCTACTGGGGCGACCCTGCATCGCTCAGGCCCGACCTGTTCGAGGGCTGCGAGACCGTGGTCAGCCACACGATCGTGAACCAGCGGGTCGCGCCGGCCCCGATGGAGACCAGGGCCGCCGCGGCGGTCTGGGGCGCGGACGGCCGGCTGACGACCTGGATACCGAACCAGGGAGCTCAGGGCACCCGTGACGACCTGGTGAAGCTGCTCAGCCTGGAGCCAGGCCAGGTCCGGGTCATCACGCCCGATGTCGGAGGAGCGTTCGGGGCCAAGTTCGGGGCAGATCCCGAACATGCCGTCGTGGCCTGGGTCGCCCGCAGGGTCGGGCGGCCGGCCAGGTGGAGCGAGACCAGGTACGAGAATCTCATCGGGATGACCCATGGCCGGGCGCAGCAGCACACGGTCACGATCGGCGGCAGCCGCGACGGCAACATTCAGGCCTACCGGCTGGAGATCGTGCAGGACGCGGGCGCGTACCCGAAGATCGGCGCCGTCTTGCCGATGCTGACGATCCTGATGACCACCGGGCCGTACGACATCCCCAGCGCGGAAGCGATCGCCAAGGTGGTCGTCACGAACACGACGCCGATTGGTGCGTATCGCGGAGCGGGGCGGCCCGAGGCCACGGCGGCGATCGAGCGGGCCATCGACTTGTTCGCGGCCGAGATCGGCGTCGACCCCGCGGACGTCCGGCGGAAAAACCTGCTGCCGAAGTTCACCGAGCCGCACCGGACGAAGTTCGGCGCGCTCTACGACACCGGCGACTACGTGGCCGCGCTGGACGCAGCGCTGGAGGCGGCTGGTTACGCGGAGCTGCGTGCGGAGCAGGCCGCGCGGCGCGCCAGTGGCGACGTCCGCCAGCTCGGCATCGGCGTGTCCAGCTACGTCGAGATAACCGGCATGGGTGACGGCGAAGGTACTCCACCCTCGGAGAACGCCACCGTGGAGGTCTTCGCTGACGGGACCGCCACGATCTTGACCGGAACCTCACCTCACGGTCAGGGGCACGCGACCGCCTGGGCGATGCTCGCCAGCGAAGAGCTGGGCATCCCCGTGGAGAAGATCACTCTGCAATGGGGCGACACCGACCTCATTCCCGAGGGCGGTGGCACCGGCGGCTCGCGCAGCCTGCAGCAGGGTGGCGCGGCGGTTCAGCAGGCGTCCAGGGAGCTGATTGAGATCGCCAGGGAACGGGCCGCGGCCGAGCTGGAGGCCAACCCGGCCGACCTCGTATACGACACCTCCAGGAGCGCGTTCGCGGTGGCTGGAGATCCGGAGGCCTCGGTGCCATTGACCAAGCTCGCCGAGGGTGAGCGGTTGCTGGTGCGGACCGTATTTTCCCAGCCGGGCGCTACCTTTCCCTTCGGCACGCACGTCGCCGTCGCGGAGGTCGACATCGAGACCGGCAAGCCGACCCTGACCCGCATGATTACCGTCGACGACGCGGGCACGATCTTGAACCCGCTGCTCGCCGAGGGCCAGCGCCACGGCGGAATCGGCCAGGGCGCCGCCCAGGCATTCCTTGAGGAGGTCGTGTACGACGACGACGGTAACCCCCTGACGACGAGCTTCGCCGACTACCCGATCATTTCCGCGACCGAGGTGCCCAGCTACGAACTCGCGGAGATGCAGACCCCGACTAGCTACAACCCACTCGGCGCCAAGGGCATCGGCGAGGCCGGCTCTATCGGCTCCACGCCAGCGGTACAGAACGCGATCGTGGACGCGGTAGCTCACCTCGGCGTCCGGCACATCGACATGCCAGCAACCTCCCGCCGGGTGTGGGAGGCCCTGCGGGCCGCGCGGCAAGGATCGGAGCACCGGTGACCCGTATAGAGCTGACCGTCAACGGGGACAAGCGGTCCGACGAGGTCGAGCCGCGTCTGCTGCTCGTGCACTACCTGCGCGAGACCTGCGGGCTGCGCGCGGCGAACGTCGGCTGCGACACGACCTCCTGCGGGGCCTGCACGGTCTTGCTCGACGGCCGGTCAGTGAAGTCGTGCACGGTTCTGGCCGTGCAGGCCGCGGGCCAGGATGTCGTTACTTCTGAGGGACTTTCAGCCGACGGAGAACTTCACCCGGTGCAAGCCGCGTTCCGCCTGAATCATGGGTTGCAATGCGGCTTCTGCACGCCGGGGATGGTCATGGCCGCCGTCGGCTTGCTGGCCGAGAACCCGCACCCCACCGAGGAAGAAGTCCGCGCGGGACTGGAGGGCAACCTGTGCCGCTGCACGGGATATCACAACATCATCCGTGCGGTGCTGGCCGCGGCCGACACCCAGGCTGAGGTGCAGGCATGATCCCGGCCCCGTTTGAGTACATCGCGGCCGAGTCCCCCGGGCACGCTCTGGAGCTGCTGGCCGATTATGGCGACGAGGCCAAGCTGCTGGCCGGAGGTCACTCCCTGCTGCCGATGATGAAGCTCCGGCTGGCCACGCCGGCGGTGCTGATCGACATCGGCCGACTCGAGCAGCTGGCGGGCGTCCAGGCCGACGACGGCGAGCTCGTCATCGGTGCGACGACCCGGCACGCCGATCTGGCCGCCGCTGAGCTAGTCCGGGCCGAGGCTCCGCTGCTCGCGTACGCGGCCGCACAGGTCGGCGATCCGCAGATCCGCCACCGCGGCACCATCGGTGGCTCGCTATCGCATGCCGACCCGGCGGCTGACTTGCCGATGGCGCTGGTCGCTCTCGGCGGCTCAGTTGAGATCCAGGGACCTGGCGGCTCGCGGGTGGTAGCAGCTGACGACTTCTTCCAGGGTTTCTTCGAGACGGCACTCGGGCCGGACGAGTTGCTCAGCGCGGTGCGAGTGCCGCGCCGACCGGGCGTGCCGTGGGGATACCAGAAGTTCGTCCGCCGGTCCAACGACTGGGCCATCGTGGGCGTCGCGGTGGTTGACGGCCGGATCGCGCTCGCCAACATGGGCGCGACGCCGCTGCGGGCGACTGCAGCCGAGCGGGCACTGGCGGAAGGCGCGAGTCCGGCGGCCGCTGCCGAGCACGCGGCCGACGGCACCTCGCCTGGGGAGGACATGCACGCGGACCGCGAGTACCGCAGGCATCTCGCCAGGGTGCTGACCCGGCGCGCACTTGAGCATCAAACGGGATAGCGCGGCGCAGACTCGGATCGGATCTATGCCCGCATATCACTGCGGAACGGACTTTAGTCTTCGGCTGTGCTCGGATTAAGGCGGTCTTCGCGGGTACGTCCAGTACATGGCGTCAGCGAGCGCGGATGGCTACCGGCCCGGCCCTGAGGACGGCCGGCCGCCAGAGATTACCCCGGAGGAGCTCACTGACCGCGTTGCCGAGCTGGCGGCGGGGCTGAGCGAGGCCGACTCCAAGCCACTGCGCCACAGACTCGCCAGGCAGATCCCGCAGCTGGCCAGCCGCACCAGCCGAGCGACCCGCCGGAGCCTGCAGTCCGGAGGCGTCGCAGCCTGGCAGGGCCTGCAATCCGGGCGCAACGTGGCTTGGCAGGGCCTGCAATCCGGCCGCGACCGGGGTGGGCAAGCCGCACGCAAGGGCGGCGAGGCAGCACGCCGAGGCGGCGAGGCAGCACGCAGGGGCGGCGAGGCAGCACGCAGGGGCGGCGGCGTGGCCTGGCGCGGCGTCCAGGTTGGCGGCTCAGCCACTTGGCAAGGGCTGCGAGTGGGCGGCCAGTGGCTTGCCGCGGAGGCCATGGACATGGCGCCCAAGGTGCCGATCCGCGGCATCACCACGCTGCAAGAGCAGTACCCGGGCCTTGGCTCCGAGGAGCTTGCCGACCGCCTCATCAAGACCGCGGCCAGGGCATCCGCCGGCGTCGGTGCCGCCGTCGGAACGGCCGCCGCGACACCGTTTGTCCCGACGCTGCCGGTTGAGCTGGCGGTCGAGACGCTCGGCCTGGTCGCAATCGAGCTGAAGCTCGTCGCCGAATTGCATGAGGTCTACGGGATGCCAGCGCCGGGGTCCAGGACCGACCGGATGCTGGCCTACCTCGGCGCCTGGGCGAACCGCCGAGGCATCCGCATCACCACGGGCGAAGGCCTTGCGCTCGCCGTGGGGTCGCCGCTTCGACGCAAGCTGGAGCGCCGGCTGGTGGCCAAGGCCGGCCAGAGCACCCTGTCGCTCGCGCCGTTGCTGGCCGGAGCAGCGGCGGGGTCGATAGTGGACCACCACGAGACCCGCAAGCTCGGCCTGCAAGTGCGCGAGGACCTGCGCAAGCGGGCAGCCGGAGCACGATAACCGGTTACCGGGCCGGCCGCGGCCGCATCACCTCACAGCGTGGCCAGCTCGCCGGCCAGGTCATCCAGGCCGAGCGCGCCCAGCGACAGGGCCGACATATGCCAGGACTTCAGGTCGAATCCATCCCCGCGGGCCTTGCGGGCCGCTTCCCGTCCGGCCAGCCAGGCCCGCTCGCCGAGCTTGTAGCTGATCGCCTGGCCAGGCGCACCGAGGTAGCGGATAACCTCGCTCGCCATGAACTCCCGGCCCCGACCGCTGTAGGTAGCGCAGAAATCGAGCGCGAGCTCGGGCGTCCACGTTTCGCCGGCGAACATCGGCGAGTCGGATGCGACCCGGAGCTGCAGGTGCATACCGATGTCCACGATCACCCGGATCGCCCGCATCAGCTGGGCATCCAGGTAGCCCATCCGCGCGCCCGGCGCCTCCAGGTAGCCGAGCTCGTCCATTAGCCGCTCGGCGTACAGCGCCCACCCTTCCGAGCAGGCGGACACTCCGCCGACCGAGGTCTGATACATCGACAGCTGGTCCGACAGGTAGCGCCATTGCGCCAGCTGGAGGTGGTGACCGGGGACGCCCTCGTGATACCAGGTGCTGTACAGGCCCCACAGCGGGAAGCTGGTGCGCCCGAGCGTTGGCAGCCACGTGCGGCCGGGCCGGGAGAAGTCCTTGGAAGGGGCGGTGTAGTACGGCGCGGCCGCACTGCCGGGCGGGGCAATCCGGGCCTCGACCACCTTGATCGGGTCGGCCAGGTCGAAGTGCGTCCCGTCAAGGTTGGCGATCGCCTGGTCCATGAGGCCCTGGAGCCGGACCCGAATTTCCTCGACGCCCTCGACGATCTCGCTGTGCTCGTCCAGGTAGCGCATCGCCTCCATCGCGTCCGCGCCGGGCAGGATCTTTATAGCCTCGGCATTCATCTGGGCGAGGATGTCCCTGTACTGGGACCAGCCCCACTCATAGGCCTCGGTCAGATCGAGGTTCGCGCCGTTCCACCGGCGGGCGCTCAGGTGGTACCGCTCTTCGCCGACACCGTCCGGCGTGCCCGCCGCGCCGGGCAGGTAGTCGGAAACCAGCCACTCCCTGAGCTGCGCCACGGAGGCGTCGGCGGCGGCACAGGCCCGGTCGAGGTCGGCCTGCACAGCGGACGAGCCGTCCGCAGCGGCGGCGAATCCGGTGAACCAGCCCTTCCCGTTGCCGCTCGTACCCCAGTCGGCCAGCTGCGCGGCCACGTTCTCGGCCTGCCGCGGTGCCGCGTACAGGCCGCGCCGGGCGCCTTCGGTCAGGGACGCCCGGTGGCCTGCGAGCGCCGCGGGCACCGCGCCGATCCGGCGGGCGATCACGGCCCAGTTGTCAGCAGTCGCCGTCGGCATCTGCAGGAAGGTGCTGCGGACCCGCTGCGGTGGGCCGAAGATGATCGACATGGCTCGCAGTTGCTCGCCGCTCCGGCTGAAGGCCTGCTGGGTCTCGAGCCGCTCGCGCAGCAGGCCGGCGCAGCGGCGCTCATCGGCGTCGGCGAAACCGCCGTCCGCCGCGGCTTGCTGCTCCGCCTGGGCCAGCTTGGCCAAGGTGGCGGCCCGGAGATCGTCATCTGCCTGCAGGCCCGCCGGGGACAGGTCTGGCAGGCGATCCTGGCCGAAGGGCAGGCCAATCGCGGTGGCGAGGGTCGGATCCAGCGTGGCCAGATCGTTTACGTAGGCATCGGCGAGATCCCTGATGGGCCTGGCGGAAGCCGTCTGCTGGGAGGTTTGCGTTATGTCGGCCATACAGACCATTCTGCCCTGTTTGCCGCTAGAGACTGCGACCGCACCCGGCTTTGGCCCGGCCAGCTGACTCTGCCCGGTGCCCGGTCATAGCGGAGGGCGCGGCCCAGCTGGAAGGCTTGTGTGGAGTTCGTGTCGCGCCAGTGGCCTGTACGAGATGGGACACGTGGCCTGGCTGGGCTGGGGGTTCGCTGTCGGCGATGATGGCGGCGAGAGCGTCGGTGGCGGGTGTGATGACCGCGTGGATGGAGACCTGGTGCTTGCCGCTGTCGTAGAGGATCTGCAGGTCGAAGGCCTGGTAGAGCTTGCGCTGGATGTCGGCGCGCGCCGGTCTTCGAGTTCGGTGAACCGAGCCGGGTGCGCAGGGCGGTGATCGCCGGCGAGCCAGCGGGCATCTCGGCGAGGGCCTCGATTTCGCGGGCGTGGGCGTCCTCGGCCGCGTCGATCTGCCGGAGCTGCCTGGTGAGGGTGCCGGCTTGCTACTGATGGCGGGCGGCGGTGTCGGCGTCTGTGGCGGGGAGGGTGGCGGCGAGCAGGACGGCGCGGTCGGGGCCGAAGATCCGCAGGGCGAAGAACTGGCGGATGACTGCGCACCCGGATCTGCCACCAGATGGTCATCGCAGCGCACCGCCCGGAAGGTCCCGCACCAGCAGGCGGCGCCGCTGTCCCGGCGCCTGGGCGGCGGCTTGCTCGGTCACCGGCCGCGCCGCCCGCGAGCAGAGATAGATCACCTGGTCAAACCGTTGCGGGCCGCAGGGCATCGAGCCCGGCGACCAGTCAGCGTCGCGGGCCAGCAGTCCGGTCATGATCGAGGCCACCCGGTCCAGCTGCTTGGGGATCAACTCGGCCTCGATAGCCCAGCAGTCCCCCGCATAGGGCCCAGCCGTGTCGGGCCACCACACCTACGCGTCCGGCACATGCATGCGGACGCCAGCCACTGCCCGGATCCGCCATCCGACCGCCACCACGCCATGCCAGATCGGTAGGCGTCGCTACCCTCCATCGACAGCCGGACCGCCATCACCGCGCGGACATGCGCGAGCCGGGCCAGCGCCGACCGGGTCGGCGCATACTGTAACCCGGCAGCCGCCAGCCCGGCCCCGGGTCAGCCAGCACCACGCCGGCCCAGGTCCCAGGCGTCCCGTGTCCGCGAGGCCGGCGCGCCGCCACCGGGCCGCGATCCCCCGCAGCCGGTCCTCCCGCACCCGCAGCGCCGATGCAAGCAGGTCATACGGCGCGCCGTACATCTCCCCACATGACAACAACCCGGCCACATCACGCTCCGTAAGCCGGATAACACCGGCATCCGAACGCCGTAAGGCCCGCACGCACACTTCCCGCACACTCCAACCCTGGCCGGCCTTCTTGCATTTTCCTTGACGGAAACCTTGCCGCGCAGGTCGCGGCGCTGTTATCAGCCGAATCAGCTAACCGGGATCGCGGATCAACGGGCGTGCTGATAGCGCCACAGCTCAGGACGAAGCGTGATCCCCGTGATCGACGTAGAGCGGCTGAGTCGCCGTCCCGACAGTCAGGCTTCTATCGCGCAGATCGTTCGGCTGGCCGGCAGCGCCGCAGAATCCGGATACAGGGGTTAACCCATCGTTTGGTCGAGTCTTGGCGGCGTCGGCACCTGCAGAGCCGGGACCGTCGTCACGCTCCGTGAGTCGGCCGACGGCGTTGCACGCCTCAGCCTTCCCTGAAGTACTCGCACTGATCGTCCTCTCGGCGTGCCCACTCCTCGTAGCTGTCGGCCATCCGTCGGAGGAGCGTTCCCGTGCGCCACCACCGGTCGGAGACACGATCGGCCCACGCCTGGCACTGGGCAGCGAGAGCGCGTTCTTGGGCGCCACCGTCTCCTAGGCTCCGGAAGGTCACTCCCCGGCTCTCGAACCTGCCGGAGCCCAGGCCCTCCTCGAACTTCGGGGACTGGACGTCCTCGATCAGGTTGCGCACGGGTTCCGCGGGCCAGATCCCGTCTGCGTCGGGCGGGACGTAGGAAAGCACCCGGCCGATGGTGAGATCCGCGACGGTCGTCCGCCCCGACTCGGCGAGGAGGCGGCGAGCCTCGAGCACCCACGCCCGCAGCGCCCCGGCGTCCACGGTCCCGTCCTGACTCATGCCTGGTGGGGTGTGCCATTCGCGGATGACCGTGAACCCGACCGTGGCGATGGTGCGCCGCTGCTCGGACACATCGTCGTGGGGCTCGCCTTCCGCGAAGTAGATGTAGGACATGATTTCGGCGAAGAGAGCCGGGTCCGTGGCGAGAGCGTCGTTGAGGGTGCGGGCCGGCCTGGTGTACTGGAGGACGTGCGCGTAGTAGAACTCCAGGCGCGCGCGGGTGTGGATGTCGGAGCTGGAGCGTTCCAGGTAGTCGAGGAGTTCGCCGATCTGCCACGCGAGCGAGGAGGGGTGGGGCGAGTCGTCGGACGGACCGGTTGCGGCGCTCGTGAGTGCCGACTCCACGAGGTCCGCGTCGGGATGGAGAGCGCCCCCAAGGCCGTGCAGCATGGTGACGAGCAGGTCGATTGCGCTCCAGTAGCGCCGATGCTCGATGAGTTTGCGCGTGACGAGCGATCGCGCGTTGGGCTCGACGAAGAACGTGTTGATGCGCTGCCAGAAGCGCGCCTGAACGTCGGGGTGCAGGCCGTCCACCAGGGTGACCAGAGCTGTGTTCGGACGCGTCATGGCGACCAGGAGGCCGACCTGCTGCGGGATTGATTGGTCGTCGGGCCAGCGCTGGAGCTGCTGGATGAGCCAGTTCATGCCGTCGGCGTCGATGCACGTCCCGGCGTAGCCGTGGGCCACCCAGGCGTCCGAGCTGTCGGGTCCAAGGAGCGGCAGCAGGTCGTCGGCGAGGCCGTCGCCGCGGGCGTCGGCCGCCGCCGATCCGACGGTGCCTGGAAGCGTGGCAGCGGCGCCGAGGCGAAGGAGCCCAGGGATGCCCTCGCTGTCGAGCACGGCGCGTGCTGCCTCGCGGCGCGCGGACCGCAGTGCGTCGGGGTATTCGGTGCCAGTGAGGTCGACGCCGGGGAGACGCGGATGGTGGCTGAAGAGGTCGACGGACAGGTCGACGAGCGACACCGGCGCAAAGCGTTCCGCCACGGCCTCGACCAGGTCCACGGCCTGAGCGGGCATGACCCAGGTGGCATTGGGGGACTGCCTGTGGGTCGCGCCAAGGTCAACGATGGCTCGCCAGACCTCCAGCTTGCCGGGGTTCCCGAGACTGTCCGGGTCGAGCGCCTCAAAGGCGGTAAGGAGCCGGTCGCGGTCGTCGGCGGCAAGGGTATCGATGTGGCCGACGAGGTCGCGCCAGCGGCTCGGCTCCTTGTCGGCGTCCTCGATGACACGGGTGACGATCTCGGACACACCGGCGAACAGCTGCGAGTACGTCATGGTCTCGGGCTGGACGACAGCCCATAGCCGCCACCGCGGACGCTGGGATGGAGACTGGATGGCCAGGCGCGAGGGCAGGATCGCACGCTGCAACCGCCAGGCCACCGCGGCCGAGCGACGGCGCAGCTCGTCGAGCACGTCCAGGCGCCGGGTGAGGGGGACGGATGTCTGCGGGCTGTAGAGGTTGAATACGTTGGCCAGGCTGCCAGCGGGCC
>JASHUG010000206.1 GCA_030040155.1 Streptosporangiaceae bacterium
AGCGCCTCCCACGCGCACTCCAGCAGCAGCCGCTGCTGCGGATCCATCGCCAGCGCCTCCCGCGGGCTGATCCCGAAAAACCCCGCATCGAAACCACCGGCGTCATCAACAAACCCCCCCGCCCGCGCGTAATCCCCCGCACCCCGCAAATCCCAGCCCCGGTCCGCCGGGAACCCCGACACCACATCACGCCCGTCGCCGACCACCCCCCACAAATCCTCCGGCCCCGCCACCCCGCCAGGGAACCGGCACCCCATCCCCACCACCGCAACCGGCTCATGAGCACGATCCTTCAGCCCACTCAGCCGTTCACGCGCCTCGTAGAGTTCCCCAATAACTCTTTTGAGATAATCTCTGAACCTATCTTCGTTGCTCATTTTATATTTTCTCTAACGTTAACTTTCATCATCTAGGAGACTGAATATCTCATCGTCCGTGGCAGATTCAAGCTTTTCAAGAATATCCCTCTTAGGCACAATCTTGTCATCACTATTAATTCTCACCAGAAGCGCTTGCAGTCTCCTCGATATTCTATTAGCGTCCTTCCTTTTACCGGTCGTTGCCGCAACAGCGGCTTCGAGCTTGTCTATAATTTCCAGGGCGGACGGTTCCTGGTGCTGAACGAGCTGCGCCTTCAATTCGTCGGCGACCGCGTCGGGGGTGGGGTAGTCGAAGATCAGCGTCGCGGGCAGCCGCAGCCCGGTCGCCGCGTTCAGCCGGTTCCGCAGCTCCACCGCGGTCAGCGAGTCGAACCCCAGATCCAGGAACGCCCGCCCGGCCGGCACCTCCTCAGCGCTGGCATGACCCAGCGCCGCAGCCGCCTCCGCGCGCACCAGGTCCAGGACCACACGATCACGTTCGCGCCCCTGCAGCCCCGCCAGCCGCGCCGCCAGCGGGACAACGGCGGCTTTCACCGCGGTCCCGCCTCCATCCAAGACGTAGCGCACCTCTGGCAAGTCACTAATCAGCGGACTGGGCCGCGGCAATGTCCAGCCGGGCGCGAAGTGCTCCCAGTCGATGTCCGCGACCATGACGAATGTTTCATCCAGGGTCAGTGCTATCTCTAGCCCGGCAATAGCCATCCCTGGAGCCATCCCGACGACACCTTGCCGCTGCAGCCCGTGTCCACGATGCCGCGCCCCCATCCCTTCGCCCGCCCACGGACCCCACGCAACAGATGTCCCGACTAGGCCCTGCGCCCGGCGGTGCTGGGCCAGCGCATCCAGGAACGCGTTCGCAGCCGCGAAATTACCCTGGCCCGGGACGCCGAGCACGCCCGCCGCCGAGGAGAACAGCACGAACGCCGACAAGTCCAGGCCCGCGGTCAGCTCATGCAAATACCAGGCAGCATCCGCCTTCGGCCCCAGCACCCGGTCGATCCTGGCCGGATCCAGCGACGACACCACCCCGTCATCAAGAACCCCCGCGGCATGCACCACCGCCGTCAGCGGATGCCCGGCCGGGACCCCGGCCAGCAACCCCGCCACCGCATCCCGCTCAGACACATCACAAGCCGCCACCACCACCGTCGCACCCAGCCCGGCCAGCTCCGCCGCCAGCTCCCCCGCGCCCGGCGCACCCGGCCCCTGCCGGCTCGCCAGCAGAAGACACTCAGCTCCAGCACGAGCCAGCCACCGGGCGACCTGCGCGCCAAGCGCCCCGGTTCCTCCCGTGATCAAGAACGTGCCTTGTGGTATCGGCCAGGAGTGCCCGGAGCCAAGCTCAGCCCGCACCAGCCTGCGGGCGTACACCCCTGCCCCACGCACTGCCAGCTGGTCTTCATCACCAAGGCCAGCCAGCGCAGCGCAAAGATAAGAGCGCGCATGTTCATCAGGCTCGTCCGGCAGGTCCACCAGGCCGCCCCAGCGCTGCGGGTGCTCCAGGCCCACCACTCGGCCGAAACCCCACACGTACGCCTGCGCCGTGCTGGCCAGCACATCCGAGACCGAGGCTTCAACCGATACCGCCCCGCAGGTAAGGCACCACAGCGGGGCATCCAGCGCTGCATCCTCCAGGGCCTGCACCAGCGTTAGCGTGCTAGCCAGCCCCCCAGGCACCGAGGGATACGCAGGGTGCCGGCTTTCATCCAGTGCGAGGAGCGACACGACACCCCGCACACCGCCCTGCTCCGGCTCGCTGCCAAGGGCACCTGCCACCTCTCGTATGCGCTGAGCGAGCACATCCCGGTCAGGATCGGAAACATCCATTCGGACGACATGCGCACCGTGCTCTGCCAGCGCCCTGGATACCTCAGCCATCCAAGGATGATCCGCCCCTTCACCAGGAACAAATACCAGCCATGCCCCTGACAACTCCGGCACAGGCGCCCGATCAAGCAGCTTCCACGCAATCCGGTACCGCTGCCGCTCCAGCGCAGACCACTCGCGCCGTTGCCGCCGCCACGACGACAACACCGGCAGCACAACTCCCAGAGACGGGAGATCGCGTCCCACCTCCAACGTGGCCGCCAGCGTCTCCAGATCTTCCTTCTCCACCGCTTCCCAGAACTGCGCATCCCCAGGTGCATCACTCGCCGCCGCGCCAGCCGCCGGCCCGTCCTGCAGCCAGTACCGCTGCCGCTGGAACGCATACGTCGGCAGCTCAACCCGCCGCCCGCCGCAACCAGCCAGCACCGCCGGCCAGTCCACCGCCACACCACCGGCAAACACCTGCGCCGCAGAACGGGTAAGCCGGGCCATGCCGGCCTCATCACGGCGCAGCGAGAAAGCCGCCACCACCTCACCAGGACCGGCAACGA
>JASHUG010000207.1 GCA_030040155.1 Streptosporangiaceae bacterium
CTCCGGGTTGCGCCAGCTGGTCCGGCCGGCGACAAGGACCTCGCCCCTGGATGGCGCGAGAAAACCGGCGATCATGTGCATCATCGTGGTCTTGCCGGCCCCATTAGGCCCGAGCAGTCCGGTGACACCGGGACCGATCGTCATCGTGATGTCGTTGACGGCCACCACGTTGCCGTACCAGCGCGAGACACCGCGCAGTTCGATGGCGCTCATGCCGTGTCTCCCGCTCGCCGATCGCCCGTGAGGTCGCTCATGCCACTCCCACCCTCCGGTACCTGGCGATCAGCAAGCCGATGGCGGCTGCCAGCGCCAGCACGAACACGATGCCGTAGACCTCGCCGTAGGGCCCGATCGTCGTGGCTTGCAGCGCCCGCAGCGGCGCGCCCGGCGTCGGCGCTGCCCGCAGCCAGTGCAGCACGCCGCCGAGCAGCGTGAACGGGCTGATCAGGCCAGCCAGGCTGGCCAACGCCGACGGCTGGCCGACAGCGGCGGGCCCGAACGCCTGGTTGCCGATGTGCATCAGCGCGTTGGCCAGCACCCAGCTGAAGAACAGCGGAATGCCCACGGCGCAGATCGCGAAGACCCGCTTGCCAGTCGTCGACGCCAGCAGCAAGCCGATGCTGGCCAGGAGCGCCGCCCAGGCCGCCCCGTACAGCAGGCCCGGCCCAAGCTGCAGCGTCTGCAGCCAGACTTGATGGACGCCGTGCACCTGCGCCGCATTACCGATGTACAGGAGCAGCAGCGGGATCTCGATCATCGCCAGGCAGGCGAGGAAGAACGCGGCCAGCTTGGCGGCCGGGTAGTCGATCCGGTGGATGGGCCGGGCGAAGTACAGCGGCAGCGTGTGGTTGCGGATGTCGCTGGAGACCAGGTTCGGGGCCGCCACTGCCACGAAGATCAGCATCGCAACGGTCCGCAGTGACGGCACGTAGTCGTCGTAGGTGATGAGCGGCCCGCCGGCCGGACTCGTGGCCATCTTCACCGCGTTGACAGCGGCCGGCAAGCACATCAGCCCGAATAGGAGTACCGGGAAGATCTTGGCCTTCGCGCCGCGCCCGATGCCAAAGGCCGAGCGGAAGCTATGCCAGG
Source organism: Streptosporangiaceae bacterium (assembly GCA_030040155.1). Taxonomy (GTDB): domain Bacteria; phylum Actinomycetota; class Actinomycetes; order Streptosporangiales; family Streptosporangiaceae; genus JAJYUU01. The sequence goes on from JASHUG010000207.1 coordinate 1,090, forward strand.
TCAGCGCCCGGACGATCTGGGCGCGCCCGAGGCGCTGCGCGTCATACCGGCGATAGCCGATGTTGTGGATGACGCCGCCACTTTCGGCCGGCCCTGGCAGCGCGGCGGCCTGCGCGTCAGCTGACACTGCTGGCTCCTATCGTTTCGCCGGCTAGGGCCGGGTCGGTCCTGAAGAGTTCCTCGATCCGGTGCCTGCGCCGCTCCATCCGGCTCAGCGGCAGGCCGAGGTCGGCGACCGCATCACGGATGACGTCGTAGGTTTCATCGCCCGCGAGCTGGACGAGCAAGCCGCGCTCGAAGGCGACCGGGCTCAGCCCGCGGCGCGCCAGCTCGGCCAGCAGCAACTCGCCGCCCTCGTCCACCTCGACCAGCAAGACCTCGCTCGCCCGCGTGACCGAGCTGATCGTGTCAGCGCGAAGCAACCGCCCGCCGTCGATCGCGACCAGGTGATCGCAGATCTGCTCGATCTCGCCAAGCAGATGCGAGGCAACCATCATCGAGATCCCGAACTCGGTGCCGATCCGCGCGATCAGCTCGAGCATCGCGGTGCGGCCGGCCGGGTCCAGGCCGTTCGTGGGCTCGTCCAGCAGCAGCAGCCGCGGGTCGCCGACCAGTGCCTGCGCGAGCTTGACCCGTTGCTTCATGCCAGTCGAGTAGGTGCCGATCAGCCGGTACCGCTCCTCGTACAGGCCGACGTGGCGCAGGGAGTCCGCGGCTCGCTCCCTGGCCGCGGTGGCCGGCAGGCCCGACATCCGGCCGAGATGAGTCACCAGCTCGGTGGCTGACATGTCCGGCGGCAGGCAGTCATGCTCGGGCATGTAGCCGGTCAGGGTCCTGATCTGAAGGCCGCTGGTGACACAGTCAAGGCCGAGCACAGCGGCATGGCCGCTGGTGGGCTCGAGCAGGCCGAGCAGGATCTTGATCAGCGTTGACTTGCCCGCCCCGTTGGCTCCCACTAGCCCGGTAACGCCCGGCTGGATGGCGACTGTGAGCTGATCTAGCGCGATCACGGAAAAGCCGTAGCGCAAGGTCAGCGCGGCGGCCTCGATCACGGCGCCGGGCGCGGGCCGCCATGGCTGCCCGGTGGGCGGCCGGGTCAGGGATACGGTCACGTTTCCTCCGGCGTGTTTGCGCTGGGCATGGTGGTGCCGTGGCTCGGGTCTGCTGAGCTGGCGCATACGGAGCCCCCGGTGGCATGAATGCGCAACCCACGATGGCAGCCGGCGCTCGTCTTTGCATCAGACTCCAGGCTGATTCGCGATGCATCTTCTTGGCGGAGGCGGCTCATCCGCGGGTCTACCACCGACCTCTGCCAGAGATGTAGGGTTTGTGACGGATGCCGGAAACTGGGGCACGGCCGGCGACGAACGAGGGAACCGCGAGCGTGGACACCGGGGTGAAGGAGCACGACGCGCAGCCACTCGGCACAAGGCCGGAGCACGCCGCTGACCGATCCCGGCTCATCCTGACCGGGTTGCTGCTGGTAATCGTCATCGTCGGCGTGCGATCCGGATTTGCCCTGACCTGGCAGAGCGGCTGGCGGGGACCGTGGCATGACCATGACCAGGGCATCGGCATGGCCGTGACGCTTGAACTGCTGTGCGTAGTCCTGCTCGGCACGCTGCTCGTACGCAACCGGCGGGCAGCGGGCTCCGGCAACCCGGCGCGCAAGCTGCGCGTGGCCGTGACGTGGTTGATCATCCTGGTGATGGTCACCCTCGGGCTCGCGCTCGTGAGCCTGTTTCACTTCAGCGCCAAGCCACCCAAGGTCCATAACCCCTTCGCGGGGTCGAAGGTGTCGCGTAAGCGCATCCCGCTCCCGCACGGATCGTCCTACAACGTCAATCTCGACATTGCTAGGGACGTCGCATTGGCCGTCGTCGTGCTCGCGGTGCTGGCACTGCTGGTGATCTTGCTGCGGCGACGCCGTCGATTCTGGCACGGACCGCAGGTGGTACCGGGCGTCGACGACGGCACAGCGCTGCGTGAGGCGGTTCAGGCAGGGCGGATGGCGCTGGGCGAGCTGAGTGAGCCCCGGATGGCGATCATCAACTGCTACCTGGCCATGGAACGCAGCCTGGCCGAGGCCGGGGCCGCGAGAGTAGCCACTGAGACTCCGGATGAACTGCTGGCCCGATCCACCGCCGCGGGCCTGCTGCGCGGCGAAGCTCCGGTGGAGCTCACCGCCCTGTTCTACGAGGCCAGGTTCTCTAGTCACCCGGTCCCCCAATCCGCGCGGGACAAGGCGCTCCGCGCGATCGATGCCATCCTCGCCGACCTGGGCGAAGATCACCCGAAGCGCGATCCGGCTTCGGCGGGATCGGTGGCGGCACCATGAGTGCCCGCCCGGCCGGGACGACCGGCGAGAATGGTGACCGGCCGGCCGACGGCTGGCGCGCCAGCCTGCCGGAACTGATCGTCGCCGCCGTGCTCATGGTCGCGATCACGATCGCGGCCTACGGCTGGGCCGGGGCCAGCGGCGCCGTCATGGTGCTTGCCTGCGGCGCCATCCTGGCCCTGGCACTCGTGCGCTGGCTACCCGATGCCGAGATGCGGTCCGAGCCACAGCCTGATGAGTGGGAAGGGCCGGTCCAGACCATGATTGCGGGCTTCTGGCGTCGGCGGGGCGTGGTCAAAGATGCAACCTTGAGCATGGCCGCGTTCGAGAACGAGCTCCGCCCGACGCTGCAGCACCTGCTGGCCGCGCGACTGGCTGAAAGGCACGGCATCAGCCTGTATACCGAGCCCGAGGCGGCCCGCAGCCTGCTGCTGTCCCGCGGCTGGGACAGCAAACTGTGGTACTGGCTCGACCCGCAGCGGCCGGCCAGGCAGGAAGACCGGTCCGGCGTCCCGCCGCGGACGCTGGCTGCCATCATTCGACGACTGGAGCAACTGTGACGGACCTGACCTGCACGCCGAGCCAGGCGGCGGATCGCTGCTCAGCCATACTCGCGGAAGTCGAGCGGGCAGTGGTCGGGCACCGCCGCAGCCTGGAGCTCGTGCTCATCGGCATCCTGGCCGGCGGGCACGTGCTGCTTGAGGATCTTCCCGGTTTGGGCAAGACCTTGATCGCGCGCTCGTTCGCTACTGTCCTCGGCCTCGACTTCGCCCGTATCCAGTTCACGCCCGACCTGCTGCCGTCCGACGTGGTCGGCGCGCCGCTGTATGACCAGCGGACCAGCCAGATGGTGTTCCGGCCGGGGCCGGTGTTCACCCAGCTGCTGCTCGCCGATGAGATCAACCGGACTCCGCCCAAAACCCAGGCGGCGCTGCTCGAGGCCATGGGCGAGGGCCAGGTCAGCATGGATGGCGTTACCCGCCGCCTGCCGCAGCCGTTCGTGGTACTGGCTACGGACAACCCGATCGAGTATGAGGGCACGTACGAGCTGCCCGAGGCACAGCTCGACCGATTCCTGCTGCGGCTCAGCCTCGGGTACCTAGGCCAGGCAGACGAGATCGCGATGCTCCAGCGCCGACTGGACCGCAGGCAGGAGCAGGCGGACCTGCGCGCGGTAACGAGTGCAGAGGAGCTTCTCGCCATGCGCGCCGCGCTGGAGCAGGTGGAGGTATCCCCGGACCTGCTCGACTACGTGGTCGCCATCGTCACGGCGACCAGATCGCACGCGCAGATCCAGGTGGGCGCGAGCCCGCGGGGCGGGCTCGCCCTCATCCACCTCGCGCGGGGGCAGGCCATCCTGCAGGGCCGTGACTACGTCATCCCCGATGACATCAAGTACGTCGCCGTGGCCGCTCTCGCGCACCGGATCACGCTTCGCCCCGAGCTTTGGGTCAGGCAGGTCAAGGCCGATGCGGTGGTCGAACGGCTGCTGGAGACCGTGCCGGTCCCGCAGACGAACCCGGCGGCGTCCATTGCCTGACTCCGGCGCGCGGTTTGAGGCCGGCCGGCTGCGGGTCCGCTGGACGCTGTCCGCGCACACGCGCAGGCTGCTCACGCTGGGTATCGGCGGGCTGGTCATGGCGGTTCTAACCGGGCGGCCGGAGTTCGCCGGGCTTGCCGCCCCCGCTTTGCTGCTGCTGGCAACCCGGCCTGCGGACCGTCCCGAGTCGGTGAACCTGCGCCTGGTGAGCCCGAGCCAGGACGTGGTCGAGGGCGACAGCGTGCCCTTCGGCGTCGCACTGACCGGCCAGCAGGGGTACGACGCGGAAGTGCAGCTGGTGCCCGCGCCGCAAATCACCCCGAGCTCCGGTACCGTCATGTCGGCCGACGCGGCCGCCGACGCTGCACCGGTACGGATGGAGTTCCGGCCCGAGCGCTGGGGCCGACGCCGGGTCGGAGCTATCGAGGTCGTGCTCAGGGACTATGCCCGGCTCACCGAGGGCAGCACGCAGCGCGAGCTACCGAAGATCGACTGCTTTCCGCTCCCGGCCAGGCTCGACCGCATGATCTTGCTCAGCCGACTGCCGAGCAGGCTCGGCGAGCACGCGGCCAGGGCACCCGGCGATGGCAGCGAGTTCGCCGGCGTGCGCGAGTTCGTGCCGGGCGACCGGCAGCGCCGGATCAACTGGGCGGCGACGACCCGGCGCGGAACGCTGCACCTCACTACGTTCGCGGCCGAGCGCACGATGAACGTGGTCGTCATCGCCGACGCCTCAGCCGACGTCGGAAAGCCCCGTCTCAGCACGCTCGACCTCGTGCAGCGGGGGGCGGCTGGAACGATCGCCGCCTACCTGTCCAGCCGGGACCGCGTCGGGCTGATCCACTTCGGCAGTCAGGTCGGCTGGATAGGCCCTGGCCAGGGCCGCCGTCAGTACCGGCGGCTCATGGAACTGCTGGTCGGGGGTACCCAGTTCGGCGAGCGCCCGGCCGCCCTGTCCCGGCTACCACGCGCGGCGCTGCCGGCGGGCGCGCTCATCATCGTGTTCAGCCCGCTGCTTGACCCGCGCCTGATCGAGGCCGTGCGCGACCTGCGCGAGCGAGGTTTCGCCGTGCTGGTCATTGATGTGCTGAACAGCGCGCCCAGGCACGACAACAGCACGGTATCGAATCTGGCCAGCCGGCTCTGGCAGCTGGAACAGCAGGCCATCAGGTTTTCCCTGACCGAGATCGGCGTTCCGGTCGCACACTGGGACGGCGTCGCGAGCCTGGATGTGCCGCTCGCGCCCTACACCAGGCGCTCGATCGTGGTCGGGCGACGATGAAGCTCTCGATCAGCAAGAGGCTTGGCCAGGACAAGGCCGGCAGCGACACCCCGGCAGAGCGGGGGTGGCAGCGGGGCCCGGTGCAGTCCGGAGCATGGCGGACGATGGCGGCGACGGCACTGCTGGCTGCGGTCGCGATCAGTTGGGCCTCCTACCCACTGGAAACCGGCAAACCGGGTACCAAGATCACTCTGATCGTGGCCATCGCCGCCGGAGTGGTGACCATCGCCCAGGTCGCCTTGGTCACCGTGCCGCGCGTCGAGTTTCCCGCGTTCGGCCCGTTCTACCTGCGCTACTCCGACTGGCTGCTCGGCTTCATCCGCGGGATCCCGTGGCCCGAGATACTGGTGATCGCGCTGCTGGTGCTGGAGGCGCTGCACCGGTCGAGGCCTTGGCACACGGGGATCCTCGGGGTCGCGCTGCTCTGCTACCTCTTCGCGGTGCACCTCGCGGAAACGGGCGCGCGGCCGTCGGTGCTGCGAGCGCAGCTGCCCGTGATCAGCGCCGGCATCGGGCTGCTGGCCTTCGCCGTCGGTGTTGCCTCGGTGCACGAGGCGACGACCGGCGCGGCATTCACGGCGATCCGGATCCTGGCCATCGTGGCCGCGGTAATCGCGGCCGGGCTTGTCGTGCCGGTCAGCGCCCGCTCGCGCGGTGACTAGGGCGCGAGCGCCAGGCCTATATGCAGGCCCGACACCTGGACTCGCTTGCGTCTGGCTCTAGCGACCTGCGGCATAGCCCTGCATGCCCCGCGGATTCGCGCCCGCGTACATAAAGCCGCCCGACCTCGCAACGGCGCTGATGCGCCCGAGCGACCACGGCCCGCGGACATCCACGTCGTGACCTCGGCTGCGCAGTTGCGCGATCACCTGCTCCCCCACTCTGTCTTCGACCGTGAGCGAGCGCGGCATGCTGGCACGCGGGTAGAAGGAGGACGGGAAGTGGTCGTTGTGGAAGATGGGCGCGTCGATCGCCTCCTGGAGGTTCATGCCGAACAGGACGTGGTTGAGAAAGAAGGCCAGCGACCACTGGTCTTGCTGGTCACCGCCAGGCGTGCCGAACGCGAGATAAGGCTCGCCGTCGCGCAGCGCCAGGCCGGGCGACAGGGTCGTGCGCGGCCGCCGGCCGGGCGCGAGGCTGCTGGCCAGGCCGGGTGTCAGCGCGAACATCTGCGCCCGCGTGCCCAGGCAGAAGCCCAGGCCGGGAATGACCGGCGAGCTCTGCAGCCAGCCACCGCTCGGCGTTGCCGACACCATGTTCCCGAAGTGGTCGGTGATGTCGAGGTGACAGGTGTCGCCCGGCCCGAGTTCGGGCGCGGCCACGCCCAACGGGGACGAGCTGACGGTCGGCTCGCCGGTGCCCGCTCCGCCGCCCGCGGCCGCGCGGCCGTCCGCGGCCGGACTCCGGCGTTCGCCGCCGAACACGGC
>JASHUG010000208.1 GCA_030040155.1 Streptosporangiaceae bacterium
GCGGCCTTGAGGTTGTCGTAGCGGATCTTCCCGGCCGGCACCCCGCCCAGGACACGGAACGCTACTCGTGGCCTTCGAAGAACGCCTCCTGACCGCCTGACAGCGAGACCCTGTGGACTGCCTTGCCTGAGAACGACAGCCGCAGGCAGAACAAGAAGCACTTGACGTCCTCCCCGGCCAGCCGGATCACGACCTCGCCGAAGTCGGCCTCTGCCTCGTCGCCGGGCCGGTGTGACTGTCGCACGAACACCTCGGCCGGGCCGCGGCCGGCCTCTGCCCTGATCTGCGGCTTGCGCTCGGCGACATACGCTCGGACGACGGGATAGGACACGTCCGTCCGCCCGTGCTCGGCGGCCAGCCGGTGCCAGATCCGGGTGACGGTGTGCCGCTGCTTGCGCGGCGCGTCCAGGTCTGCCTTCAGGATCTCGTCGATCGCCGGCTTGAACGGGTCCGGCTTCGAGGCCCTGGCCGGCAGCCGCTTGCGGGGCTCAGGCCACGCAGACGATAACGCCTTGATGATCGTCCGCCGGCCTACCCGGTACTTCTTCTCGATCGCGCGGCCTGACATCCCCGCGCGGGCGTCCCGGCGGATCGCGGCGTACAGCTCGACCTTCGAAGGGGCATGACTCGCCTTCATGACGAGGTTCATAACAGGGCGCATCAACTATCTCACCGCAAGGCACTCGTGCGGCCAGAGCTCACGAACAACGACTTCACCAGAACAGCACTGCGGTCACACCCGCCGAGCAGCTGCGGTCAATATCCACGAGCGAACCCACATGGGCGAAGCGAACTCGATCTGAAAGCCTGCTGGGGACAGAAAGATGGATGACTGCCGCAAGGGTACTGCGCTCGCCGCACCTTCTAGAAACGAGATCGGGATGAGGACGCCTGATCCGCACAGGCGCGTCCCTGACTAAGCGCCGGCCGGACGGTCGGCCCGGGGAGCAGGCCGTCAGCTTCCTCGCAAGCCAGATCTGCCTCGATGGCGGCCAGGGAAACGCCAGGTCGCGTGACCGCTTGGGCTGCCATCGAACTCAAAACAGACGGCAGTCCTGCGCACCGAGTGATCAGTGCTGACACTTGACGCCGCTCGGCGGCGACCCGTTGCTCGCCAAGCAGGTTCACCAGCAGCTGAAGCGAATCCGCGCGATCGAGCTCGCCTAGCACGAGCTCAAAAGCCCCCTCGTTTGCCACAAGGTCAGCGAGCGTATGCCGGCTGGTAAGCAGCACCATGCTCCCACGGCTAGCTGGCAGCAGCGGACGCACCTGTTCGATGCTGCTCACCTGATCCAGAATGATAAGCATTCTCCGATCGGCTAGAACGCTGCGATAGAACGCGGACAGCTGGTCAAGCCCGAATGGGATCCGATCTGTCGGTCGACCGAGCGATTCCAGAAAGCTGCGCAGGACGTCCCAGGCTGAGCGTGCTGGTACGCCGGAGCGGCTTGTGCCATGGAAGTCCGCATAGAGTTGGCCATCAGGGAATCGCGCTGCATTGGCGTGCGCCCAATCCAGGGCGAGCGCTGTCTTGCCGACGCCCTCGGGTCCGCTGACTACGACGATGATTGGCCATGAGTCGGCATCTCTCAGAATATTGTCGAGTGCCGTTAGTTCTTGCTTCCTGCCGGCGAAGTGTCTGGCTCCCGGAGGCACCTGGCGCGGTACTACGTCGACGTGCAAGGTGAGTTCGCTGCCGTCCTCCGCAGCACTGACCTCAGCATCAGCCGTCGGCGTGACAGCGTCACCGTACAGCCAGTCGCTGAACTGCGCCCAGGGTAGGGCCAGCGCTTCGCATAGACACTGGATGGACGTCCGGCGCGGGGAGACGATCTCTCCCCGCTCAATGCCGCTGATAGTCCGGACGCTGAGCCCTGTTTGCTCAGCCAACTGCTCCTGGGTAAGGCCAAGGCAGACCCGCCTCGTGCGAAGCAACCGACGGAGCACGCTGCTTAGACCTGTTCCGTAACTGCTTAGATCTGGTCTTTCACCCGGCCGAATCCCAGTTGCCGTTCGCTGGTCGGCCAACTCAAGTAGCTCGACAACGCCGTCAGCCGGAACATTTGCATCGGGCTGTCGGCCGTTCCTGACCGATCCAACGGAGGCATCCATCATTGGTAGTCAGGGCGCCGGTGTCGCCGCACGGCCCGGTTTCCCGTCCCCCCTTCAATCCGTACGTGCAGTCTTCCCGCATGCGGCTTGCCGATGATCTTCTTGACATGGTTACGCCGCCCGCGGACAGCGGATGGCGTCGCGCCGTCGTCGGCATAGCGGGCCAGCTCTGCTACACCACGCGCGAGGAATTCGGTGTCCAAGAAGTGCAGGTAGGTGTAGGGCAGTGACCGGAAGATCGGTGACCCCCGCGGGGTCTCTGCCGCCGCCCGCAAGAACTCCCCGTTCACCTTCACTGCCGCTGCAGCCACAAGCCGACCAGCATGAGCATTTCGGCGATGCCACACCCGTTTACCACCTCGGCCGGCAGCCGGTCGTGGCTGATCATGCCGAAGAAGTTGCGATGTCGAACGCCGGGCAAGACGGGACTTCCACCCGCAGGTCTGGAACAGCTTCCGGGACGCACCATGCTCGGCACCCTAGCTTCCGGAAACTACGACAACTCGCGAACTATACGGGGACTGCCATGCAAACGCGCTCCTACGCGGTAGGACGTTGACTGCTAGGCCGGCCGCACCTTCACTGGCAAGGTTGCGGGCGTTACTAACCACCCTCCTCGATGCCACGACCAGCTGCAGCAACGGTTTTGTCATGCTCGGCAGAGACATCTCGGTCCGGCTGTCGTCCGCGCAGCCTGAAGATAGCAACCCCAGCGAGGCACAACGCGCCTCCGGCTAGGGCACCCCAGCGCGGGATCTCGCCGAGAATGGCCCACGACATGAGCACGGTGAGCGCCGGGACGGCGTAGACGGTAGCACCCATCGCGCCCGCTGCAGTTCTGGCTAGCGCGTAGGCCCAAGTCGTAAACGCCACGGCAGTCGGAAACACGCCGAGGTAAATCACGCTAAGGTCGGCTGACCCAGGCGCCTTTGCGAGCTCGGATACGAGCAGGCCGGTGAAAGGAAGGCAAGCCAGTGCGCCGACCGCGCAGCCGAGCGTGGTGACTTGCAGCGCCGACGCACGGCCGAGAACTGGCTTCTGTATCACCGCGCTCATGGCAGAGGACGCCGCCGCTAGCAGGCACAGGAGGGCGCCGAAGAGGGAGGCGCGGCCGCCAGCAGAGCTAGAAATGGCCACCACAACCGCACCAGTGAAAGAGACCGCCATCCCTATGAACAGGCGAGCCGGAAAGCCCTCCTTCAGCAGCCAACCACTCAGCAACGCGATCATAACCGGAGCAGTGCTCACGATCATCGCCGCTGTGCCCGCGTCGATCTCCCGCTCACCCCAGTTCAGCGTCACCATGTAGACGCCGAACCACAGCACCCCGAAGACCGCTATACCCGGCCAGGCATCACGTCGTGGCCACCCCTCCCGCCGCCCCAGCGAGATCAGGCCGAGCACGACCACCCCGACAAGTAGCCTGCCCAGCGCCAGGGAGCCAGGCGAAAAATAGCGTCCAGCGCTCCGGATCGCCACGAAAGCCGACGCCCACAACACCACGGTCACGCTGGCAGCGAAGAACGTCAGCCGGGATGAGCGGGAAACTGCAGAACCGCCGTCCGGTCCACCAGGTTGCAGAGAGTCAGGGCGCATCTCACCATGCTCGTTCGAACATGGTTCGGCCCTGTCCGAATCGTTACTGCGCGAGCCCGATGTCGCGCCGTCGAGTGCCAGGACGCCATGCCAACGTCTCCCGTAATGAAGTAGATTCCCGGCCCCGCAGGCCATCACTGGAGCAAGGGGACCTAGCTCGGCGGCACACGCTGGGCAGGTGCGCAACGCGGCGAGGCCGTCGTGATTGACGCCGTCAGGCCCGCGACCGTGATCAGCGGCCACGTGGACACGGCCGAAACTGTGCTGCTTGTTCCAGGCGACGAGTGAATCGCCCGAACGGAGCACCCACTTCCACTGCGGGCTTCCAATCCGTTTCAGGAAGTGCAGCAACGCCCTTAAGTGGCGTCCCGGCGCAATTCGGATGTACCGCAGCGGCGGGTCGGGTTACGCGTCCGGATATGTCTGGCCTGGTGTCTTCTGGCTTGTCAGTATCAGAACGTGGGGACATTCAATGCCGTCGTCACGACTGGGATCTACTGCCTGCCAAGCTGCGCAGGTCGCCCGAACCGCGCCAACGTACAGACCTTCGCCCTGGCTGCAGCAGCGGAGTCGGCAGGTTACCGAGCATGCTTGCGTTGCCGGCCTTACCGCAGTCATCCGGTCATACGGTCAGAGGCAGCTCCCGAACTGGTCTGCCGCGCGGTCCGGCTGATCGTCGACGGAGTCCTCGACGACGGCACTGAGGAGGATCTGGGTCTCACACTTGGTATCTCAGGTCGGCATCTCCGTCGAATGTTCGTCCAGCACCTTGGGGTAACGCCTGATCAGCTCGCCAGGTCAACGAGAGTGCACTTCGCCCGCAGGATGCTAGATGACACCGATCTTTCCATCGCAGAAATCGCATTTGCGGCAGGATTCGGCAGCATCAGGCAGTTCAATCGCGCATGCCGAGACATATTCCAGGCCACTCCCGGAGAGCTTCGCGCCCGTCGGCGGGCCAAAGATCGGATCGCCGTCGACGGTGGCATCGCTCTTCGACTGGCTTTCGAGCAGCCCTTCGACTGGCAGGCAATTCTTAAATGGCTGCAAAACCGGGCAATACCCGGTGTTGAGCAGGTCACCGAGGACCGCTACTGCCGGACCGTCATCATTGACGGTGATCCGGGAGTCCTCGATATCTCGCAGGGGGGCCCGGATCACCTCGTGCTGCGAGCGCACCTGCCGCACTGGAAGGGCCTGATTCATATCGCACGGCGAACGCGGCGCATATTCGGCCTTGATGCGGACGTCAGCGCCGCGAACCGCCACCTTAATCGGGACTGCATTGTCGGGCATCTAGTCGCGACACAGCCCGGGATCAGGCCGCCAGGCACATGGGACCCTTTCGAGACCGCGGTAGAGGCCATAGTGCGCGCGCACACACCTCCTGAAGCATCGACCGGAATCATGGGTGCGATTGCTTCGCGCCACGGGAGATCAGTACCAGGGATCAAAACGCTAGGGCTAGCACTTATTTTTCCGGAGCCCGACCAGCTAGTTTCTGCCGACCTGTTGGTGGCCGGACTCAACGCCAGCTGCAGAGAGTCCATCCATGCACTCGCGAGGCGAGCGATGGCACAAACGATCTCTCGGCGGCATGCTGACGACGTATTTCTCGCGGAGACCGCAACGCCAAACGGTCGGAACGCAGATTACCTGGCGTGGCGTCTTGGGGACCCAGATGCGTTTCCCGGCGAGGAGCCGGGACTTCAACGCGCGATCGCACGCGTGACGGGGTTGGCCGTCAGTGCGCAGCAAACCTCACAACTCGCGCAAGCCTGGCGCCCATGGCGCGCTCATGCGGCGAGCTATCTCTTGCTTGGCACCTCAGCATCCTGAAGGCCGCAACGACCGTGCACGCCGCGGGAAGAGCTCAGAGTCGCAGATAGCTGGAGAGTCACTTGTCTCCTGATCGCCGGTCGCGAATTGACGGCTCAGTCTCTGTTTCCCAGCGCTTCGGCCGGACGCATGGACGAGGTAGCGTGCTACCCGCGTTCGCGACCACCAGGCCTGTCACCCGGGCGGGGACGACGCAGCTTGGAGCATTCCTAACCCGGCGAGCAGTCAGACACTCCTGCGGAGATGCAATTTCAGCTGAGCGTGACTTCGACTCGTGCCGGGATCCGCAAGGCGGGATGCGGCTCATAGGGAACGGGTGCGATGACTGCAGCGCAGCGGTCGCGGACTGCCTGGACTACCCCGGCGGCGAGTTCTAGTGCGTGGTTTCTGCCCGGGCATGGCCGAATGCCGTAGCCGAAGGTGAAGTCAGACTCCCGGCCGCGGCCAGCGCCAGAAGGAAGTGATTCGCCGTGGTCCGCGGCGTCCCGGTTAGCGGAATCGACGCGGACGAGCACGGTCTCCCCGGCGGGAAGCGGGCATCCCTCGAGCCGCGCGCCGTCCAGGCTTACCCTCGCCGTGACACGCAAAGGCGGATCGTCCCGGATGACTTCGGCCATGATCGCCTCGGTGGGCCAGCTTCGGCGGAGCGCGCCCGCGGGCGGCAGGGCGTGGCAGACGGTCTTGCCAACCAGGGCCGCTACCGCGTCGCACGTATGGACGAGCACCGCGATCTTGGCGACGATGATCTCCTCATCGCCCGGGCTCAGCATCTGCACGAGCTCGGCAGTGGACTGGTCCGCCGCACGTTGCCGGGCTTCGGATGCGCCGGCAAAGTAGGCCGCAGCAGTCACCTGGACAGCCTCCGCGGCACGGTCAGCGTCGGTGAACCCCAGCCGCGCGGCCAGCACGAATATCGGCACTCGCCGCGCCAGCGCTCCCATAACGTCCAGGCGGCCTTGCGGCGATGCCGCGCCGATCAGGGATAGAGCCATGCCCTCAGCCTCTGCGCGCAACCCGAGCAGATCGACACGCTCCAGCTCGGCCAGCACGCGTGCCCTCCGGCGCGCGTGCTCCGGCCCGTTGATGAATCGCGACACCGATGACCGGAGCCAGCCGATCGAGCCAACCGGCCCGCTGGCCGGCGCTTCGGCAACCTCAAATCCTGGATCGGCGAGTACGGCCCGCGCATCACCACTGCGGGTCACGACCCAGCCGCCGCCAGGACGATACGCCGGCGGACCAACGGGAGCGACGGGGACAGGATCGACGACAGCCTGTGAAGTGAGCTCGATCGAAGCCATGGCACGCATGCTAAATCCTGGTCTCTTCGGACAGCCGTGAACAGACGCCTGGAAGCGGACACCGGTCCCGCCCGCTCGCAGCACAACGCCCGCCGCCACCGCTGCGCCGGGCCCGAACAAGCCCATGCCCTGATTCCCGTCCGCGCCGCCCATGCCCGTGATGTCTGACTGATGGTTCGTAACACTTGGACACGCATGGGCTGGCAGCTGGGTGCTCTGCTAGCGCTGTACCGCCTGCGTACTGAGGTGAGGACAGATACTTCGATGGTCCCCGCCGCGTTGTCTGGCCGCCCGCCCGGACGTCCCGTAAGCGATGTGCCGACTCGAATCCGGCGGATGTGGGCCGTGGGTGACGGCCGTACGTTCGCCGAGCGAGCCAGGGAGAGCGGTGTTGCGGCCGCACGGACGGCTGGAGTGCACCCGTCCAGCAGCGCAACCCACCCAGCTGGACGTATGCCGCTGCTTCTGATACGGCTGGCTCCCGATTTGCGCTGCCGGAGCCGCGCGCGTCAAGTCCGAGTACTGCCTGTGTCGTGATGACTTCGCAGGCCGGGGGGCTGGACGAGCCCTTGGGTTCCTGAGCTTAGGCCGACGTCTAGCCTCACTTGAGCCTTGACGGATCGGCCTCGCCTTATCACTCACGCCGCAGACGAATTGGCCTCTTCTGGCTCTCGTGCAGACTGTCGAGGTGGCGCGGGTGCTTCTGACTGGGTCGGCAGGCGGCGTGGGACGCGCGACGCGTTCCGTACTGGAAGCAGCCGGCTGGACCGTCGAGACCTTCGACCTGACTGACGGCCAGGACCTTCGTGACTTGGAGGCTGTCCTCGCCGCGATGCACGGTTGCCAGGCGGTTGTGCACGCCGGAGCAATTGCTCATGACTCTGCCGGTACTCCCGCCGAGATCATGGCCACGAACCTGCTGGGAACCTGGCACGTTCTGCAGGCCGCTGAGGCTCATTCGCTCAGCCGGGTCGTGTACTTCTCCTCGGCCCAGGTATTCGGGTTTGCGGAAGGCGAGGGAACTCCCGCCTATCTGCCGGTGGATGACGCCCACCCGGTGCGGGCCGCGCGTCCCTACGGGATGTCCAAGCGGCTGGCCGAGGAGATGTGTGCCGCATGGACGTCAAGAACCGGCGTCCCGACTACCGTTCTGCGGCCCGTGATGATCCTGGACGACTCGGCACTGCTCCGAGTGACTCAGGACAAGGCCGAACTGGGAGCTTTCGTCCACGTCGAAGACGTGGCGGCAGCGGTTCTCAGCGCTATCTCAACCGGCCCCGCCGGCCATGTCCGGCTCACCCTGTGCGGCGCTGGCCAGTTCCGAACCACCGCCGCGCGGCAAACTCTTGGGTGGATGCCAAGTAGGGGGTGGCCGTCAGCCGCTCCCGCACGTGGGGAAGCTGCTGACTAGCTGATAGCTCTTGATGCCTGCGCAGCAAGCGCAGTCCGCCTGTGCATTATCGACCCTTCAACCGAGCTGGACCGGGGTGCAGGCCGTGGCTCGCGGTAATGCGCCGTGGCTGGGCTTCACCTCAAACCCGCTCGCCGAGGAACGCCCGCGCCTTTGATACGGCTGCCAACCCTACCGCGTAACCGCTCCAGGCGAACTGCTGACCTGCTGCATGTCCTCCAGGTGCATGGGACGGCACCCGCGACCGGCCGTGCTACTCCCCACATCTGGCCCGGATCTGCCGCGACAAGGTAATCGCGACCGCTTGCGTGCCTCGGCCCGTGGCGGCGTGGTCAGTCGGAAGCGTTATAGCCGAACGGCGGCCGGCGGGCCGCGTCTGGGCTGATGCCCGGTCGGTGTCAGATGGGATGGGAAGAGCTCCCCTTGATCTGACAACTGGGGCCTTGCAGCATGTGTGCAGAACCGGCTGGTTGGGAGCGGCGGTGAGGATCGTGGGGATGCGCGTGCTGAGTGTTGATCGCAGCCCGCTAAGGGTGGCAGCGCCGACCAGGAGCAGGGCCATGGCGGCGCTGCTCATAGCGCTGGCGGCGGGACTATGCGTGCCGGTGGCCGGAGCTGGGGTGTCGTCGGCTGCGACAGCTCGGCGCGAACCGTCAGGCGGGCGCGCCGCGGCGACTGCGCGGATCCGCTGGGGGCGGGCCGAGCCGGTGCCAGGACTGGGTGCACTGAACAAGGGCTACAAGGCCAGCGTCAGGGCGCTGTCGTGCTGGGGTGCGGGCGACTGCGCGGCGGGCGGGATCTACACCGACGCGAATGGCCACGTCCAGGCATTCGTGGCCCTGGAGCGCAAGGACCGGTGGGGCGCGGCGATCGAGGTCCCGGGCACCGCGGTGCTGAACAGGGGCGGGAACGCTCAGGTAATCAACATATCGTGCGCCAGGGCCGGCGCGTGCGCGGCGGTGGGCACCTACACCGCCAAGGCAGGGACGCAGCGGTGGTTCACCGCGGGCGAGCGCGGCGGCCGGTGGTCCAAGGCGGTACCGGTGCCTGTTCCGGCGCTGGCCGCCGCCGCGATCAGCACAGTCTGGTGCGCACCAGGCGGCCTGTGCGCGGCGGGCGGGTCATTCACTGACACGGCCGGGACCACCCAAGCGTGGGTGATGACACAGACTCGCGGCCGCTGGCACGCGGCCCTGGAGGTGCCCGGCATCACGAAGCTGAACGTGCCGGCCGGAGGCGCTGACGTGGACGCGATCGCGTGCTCCTCGGCGGGCGACTGCGCCGCCGGCGGCGGCTATCGCTTCGCCACCAGCGTCCCGTCAACCTACGCACCCGGTGCAGGGACCTCGGCGTTCGTAGTGACCGAGAAGGCCGGCAAGTGGGGCGCCGCCGAGCAGGTGCCCGGCATCATGGCCATCAACCTGGGCTGGGAGGCCGGGGTCTCCGTGCTGTCGTGCTCGTCAGCGGGCAACTGCGCCGCCGCCGGGGGCTACCTGCCCCAACCCTACGGGCCCGACCCGCCGGTCTACTGTGATCCGTATGACCCTACCTGCCCGAAAGTATTCGCGGTCAGCGAGCGGCACGGCGTCTGGGAACACGCCCAGGCTACGTGGCTCAATTTCCTCGGCGCGCTCACGTGTGTGCCGGCGGGCGACTGTGTGCTGGGCGGGCAATACAACACCAACAACACCTACCCGAGCGTCGTGGCCGACACGAACGGCACCTGGGGCCCGATGCTGACGCTCAGCGGCGTGAGCGGGAACAACTGCGACTGCTGGGTCGCCACGGTCGCTGCGTTGTCGTGCTCATCGGCCGGCTACTGCGCTGCCGGCGGCCTGAGCGGCCTGGACAGCGCGTTCGTGGCCACCGAGCGGCGGGGGACCTGGGGCAAGGGAGTAACACCAGGAGGCATACCAGCCCAGTTCGGCGGCTTCAACGTGGGGGCTCAGGTCAGCGCCGTGGCGTGCCCGCCCGGAATCGACCTCTGCGTCGCGGGCGGCTACTACGACGGCCCTAAAGGCGGCCACCGGGCGTTCCTGGTCAGCCAGAGCAGATGACCGGCAGACGTCGCCGACACCCCGACAGGCAAGGCCGGCCGACCTAGTCGTCCCCGGACACATGCACCATACGGCCACAGGCATGTGCTGGGATGTGGCCCATACCCGAATCGGCGCAGATATCGACGGTCGGCGGGATGCGGTGTTGCCGGAGCTGGTGCTGCGCAGATCCTTATGGAGGCTAGACAGGCTGCGGGTTCTGGAGGAAGGCGGCCCCGCTCCGGCGTCGTATCTCGCGAGCAGGCGGCAGCAGGCGAGGTTCCCATGAAACGCAGAAGCTTCATCCGCCTGCTGTCGTCATTCCCACCGAAAGAGCTTCGCCGGACATCGGAAGACGGAAGGTTCACCGCCAGGAGTCCGGCCGCCGAACAGCTATTTTTGCTGGGCACGGTGGAGGTCGTGGTCGAGGGTTGTTGCGAGTTGGTGCCATTCGTCGGCGCATTGGCGGGCGAGGTCGGCGAGCATGTATTTGCAGTGGCCTGGCAGTTTGGTGATGAGCGCGTCGAGGGGACCGGGGCCGCGTGCGTGCAGGTCCAGCCAGCGCAGTAATGCGCGGCCGGTCTGGCTGTAGCGCAGCGAGGGGTCTTTCATGAGGCGTTGCAGTGACCAGGCCAGGTTCGCGCGCGGCGCGCCTTGCTGGGGACGGTGCTGATCGCAGTGCTGATCGCGGCGCTGATTGCGGGGGGTTGCGGGCTCTGGCCGGGTCCGGGTCCTGGCGGGCCTGGCCGCGGGCAGCGGGTCCTCGCCGCGGCGGACCCGGTCGCGGACACTTTTCGCGGTTGCCACCGAGATCCCGGCGGCGTGCGCGATCTCGCGCAACGACGCGCCCGGCCGGCCCTCGAGCACGGCCCGGGCTTTGAGCCGGCCCTCGGTGCTGTCCAGCGGCCGGATCCGGCCGTCTTTGCCGATCCGCGCGGCGCCGGCGCCCTCGGCGCTGCCGCACCGGCGCCGTATCGCGGCGACGGTCCCGGGCGCGGTGCCGGTGACCTCGCCGATCCACCGATCTGATCGTTCGGGCAGCAGCGCGATGATCCGCGCGGCGGCTGCTTCCCGGTCAGCCAGGGTCAGCGGCAGCCCGTGGGCGACGTTTGCCCGGACCGCCGCGACGAAGGCCTCGGTTTCGTCGCCGTCGAAGAACTGCACCGGCACGGCCGGGTCTCCGCGCAGCCGCGCCGCGCGGAGCCGGTGCATGCCGTCGACGACGCGCATCGTCTGCCGGTGCACCAAGATCGGCGGCCAGCTGATCCCGGCCTGCGCGAGGGCCTGGACGTGGTCCAGGCTCTCGCCCAGCAGCCGCGGCGAGTGCCCCGCCCTGAGCAGGCCACGGGGCACCGCCACCGGGTCGTCACCCTCCGCCGGGCCGGCCGGGCCGGGCGGGCCGGGCGGGCCGGGCGG
>JASHUG010000209.1 GCA_030040155.1 Streptosporangiaceae bacterium
GCCAAGGCTGCTGCCCGGGTCATGCTCGGCGCGACCATCGGCCAGCTCCGGGGCGAGGGCATGCTGCCGCCCGAAGGGGACGGCGGCACGCTGCCGCTGGACGCGGCGATCGCGGTCAAGGAGGCCGTGCTGCCCTTCAACCGGTTCGCCGACGAGCGCGGCGAGGGCGTCGACACGGTGCTCGGCCCTGAGATGCGCTCGACCGGCGAGGTCATGGGCATCGACGAGGTCTTCGGCACCGCCTACGCCAAGTCGCAAGCGGCCGCTTACGGCTCGCTGCCGGTGAAGGGCCGCGCATTCGTCTCGGTTGCAGGCAAGGACAAGCGAAGCATGATCTTCCCGGTCAAGAGGCTGGCAGACCTCGGTTTCGAGATCTGGGCGACGAGGGGGACCGGCGAGGTCCTGCGACGCAACGGCGTGCGCGCCACGATCGTGCGTAAGCACAGCGAAGGTCCGGGCCCCGATGGCGAGCCCACTATCGTGGAGCGCATCCTGGCCGGTCAGGTGGACCTCATCGTGAACACGCCGTTCGGCGGCCCCGGGCAGTCCGGATTCCGCCGGGACGGGTATGAGATACGGACGGCAGCCGTGCGCCGCGGCGTCCCCTGCATCACGACCGTGCAGGGCCTGGCCGCGGCCGTGCAGGGCATCGAGGCCATTGACAGGGACGAGGTGGGCGTGCGGTCGCTGCAGGAGCACGCGGCACGCCTTCGCGGCATGCCGACAGCGCAGCGCGGGGCGAGATGATGCGGTACCGGTCGTGAATCCGAGCGAGATGGAAGCCCAGGCCGGGCCCGTGCAGGTGCGCGGGACCGTGCTGACTGTCCGGCGGGTCGACGCCTACCACGCCATGACCCTGGTCGCCCCGGCGGTCGCGGCGCGGTTCAGGCCTGGCCAGTTCATCACTCTCGCCGTCGGCGGGCCGGACACATCGATGCTGCTCAGCAGGGCATTCTCGATCCATGACGTGCGCGGAGATCACGGCGGGACGGTCGAGTTCGTATTCGCTGTCCAGGGTCGCGGCACCCAGTGGCTCGCAGAGCGGAGGGCCAGGGATGTGCTGGACGTCACGGGCCCGCTTGGCCGGCCGTTCCCGCTGCCGCGCGACCCGGCCAACTGCCTGCTGATCGGGGGCGGTTACGGCAGCGCGCCGCTGTTCTCGCTGGCCGACCGGCTCCGCGAGCGGCGCTGCCAGGTCGACTTCCTGCTCGGCGCGGGCACCGGAGAACGCGTCTTCGGCGCGCTCACCGCTCGCCGGACCGGACGCACCGCGACGATCACGACCGAGGACGGCTCGCTTGGCTCGCGGGGCATGGTCACCGACGTCCTGGACCAGGTGATTCACGAGGCCAGGACCGACGTGATCTACACCTGCGGCCCGATGCCGATGCTGCGCCAGATCACCGCGCTGGCCGGCCGGTATGACATTCCCGTGCAGGCCGCCGTCGAGGAGGCCATGGCCTGCGGCGTCGGCGTGTGCATGACGTGCGTGCTGCCGGTCATCGGCAGCGACGGGATCACCAGGATGGTGCGGTCGTGCGTGGACGGCCCGGTATTCCGCGGTGAGCAGGTCCGCTGGGACGACGTCGGCACGATCCCGTTCGACGCGTTCGGCGCTCCCGGCTGGGAGCCACGCTCACGCCGGGCCGCGCAGGCGGGCAACGGGAGCGCGGGCGGCCCCGACAGGGAACGGGCCAGGCCCGGCCCTGACCAGCCCCAGGGCAGGAGGGCCGGCCATGGCGGTTGACCTGCGGACCAGGCTCGGTCACGTTGAGCTGCCCAACCCGATCCTGACGGCGTCCGGCTGTGCGGGCGCCGGCCGCGAGCTGGCGCAGTTCATGGATGTGTCCAAGATCGGGGCCATCGTCACCAAGTCGGTGATGATCGGACCGCGGTCGGGCCGGCCGACGCCGCGGATGGCCGAGACACCCAGCGGGATGCTGAACTCGATCGGATTGCAGGGCCCGGGCATCGACGCGTTCTTGCAGCGCGACCTGCCCTGGCTGCTGTCACGGGGCGCGCGGGCCGTCGTCTCGATTGCCGGGGGCACGGTGGCCGAGTACGCCGATCTGGCCGGCCGGCTGTCAGACGCGGCGGGCGTCACCGCGATCGAGGTCAACATCTCCTGCCCCAATGTCGAGGACCGGGGCCAGGTCTTTGCCTGCGACCCGGGCGCCTCAGCTGCCGTGATCGAGGGAGTGCGGGCCCGAGCTCGTTACGATATTCCGGTCTTTGCAAAGCTATCGCCCGATGTTACGGACATCGTTACGGTCGCCAAGGCCTGCGTGAAGGCTGGCGCTGACGGCCTGTCGATGATCAACACGCTGCTCGGCATGGTGATCGACACCGACACCATGCGACCGCACCTGGCCGGCCTGACCGGCGGGCTTTCTGGCCCGGCCATCAGGCCGATCGCGGTCCGCTGCATCTGGCAGGTCAGGGAGGCGCTGCCCAATGTGCCGATCATCGGCATGGGCGGGGTACGGACGGGGCTGGATGCGCTTGAGCTGATCCTCGCGGGCGCGTCGATGGTCAGCGTGGGAACTACTATCTTCCATGATCCGTCGGCCTGCGCCAGGATCCTGCGCGAGCTCGAGGACGAGCTGACCGAGCGCGGCATCGACCGGCTCGCCGACGTCGTCGGGCTCGCCCACCAGGCGCGAGCGATGACGGGACGCGCGATGAGCCCGAACGCGGGAGCGAGGAGGAGATAGTGGCCGGCCAGGCACCGATTGCCGTAGCGCTGGACGCGCCGGACCTGGAGACCGCTGCCCGCTGGGCAGGGCTCGTGACACCGCACGTCAGCACGCTGAAGATCGGGCTGGAGCTGTACCTGCGCTACGGGCCCGAGGTGGTCGCGTCGGTGCGCGGCGCCAGCGCGGTGCAGGTATTCCTCGACCTCAAGCTGCACGACATACCGGCGACGGTGGCCGCGGCGGCGCGGGCGGTGGCAAGGCTGCGGCCGGCCATGCTGACCGTGCACGCGGCCGCGGGCGCGG
>JASHUG010000210.1 GCA_030040155.1 Streptosporangiaceae bacterium
CTGGCCGCCCTGGGCGCGCAGGTGCGCTGGGCCTCGTGCAACATCTTCTCCACCCAGGACCACGCGGCGGCGGCCGTGGTCGTCGGTCCCGACGGCAGGCCTGACGACCCGAAGGGCATCCCGGTCTTCGCGTGGAAGGGCGAGACCCTCGCGGAGTACTGGTGGTGCACCGAGCAGGCACTGACCTGGCCGGGGCAGCCGGGCCCCAACATGCTGCTGGACGATGGCGGGGACGCGACGCTCATCGTGCACAAGGGCGCGGAGTTCGAGGCGGCCGGGGAAGTCCCGGCAGCTCGCGATGACGACCCGGAGGAGTGGCAGGTGGTGCTGTCGGTCCTGGCCCGTTCCCTCAAGGAAACGCCAGGCAAGTGGACCGCGATGGCGGCGGGGATCAAGGGCGTGACGGAGGAAACCACCACGGGCGTACACCGGCTGTATGAGATGGCGGGCGCCGGGACGCTGCGGTTCCCTGCGATCAACGTCAATGACTCGGTCACGAAGTCGAAGTTCGACAATAAGTACGGCTGCCGGCACTCGCTGGTCGACGGCATCAACCGCGCAACCGACGTGCTCATCGGCGGCAAGACGGCTGTGGTCTGCGGGTACGGAGACGTCGGCAAGGGCTGCACGGAGTCGCTGCGCGGGCAGGGTGCGCGCGTGATCGTCACCGAGATCGACCCGATCTGCGCACTGCAGGCGGCGATGGACGGCTTCCAGGTCGCGCGGCTCGAGGACGTCGTCGAGACCGCGGACATCTTCATCAGCGCGACCGGCAACTTCCACATCATCACCGCCGAACACATGAGCCGGATGAAGCACCAGGCGATCGTCGGCAACATCGGCCACTTCGATAACGAGATCGACATGGCCGGCCTGACCCGGCTGCCCGGAGTCAAGCGGACCAACATCAAGCCGCAGGTCGACGAGTGGACGTTCCCTGACGGCCACTCCGTGATCGTCCTGTCCGAGGGCCGCCTGCTGAACCTGGGCAACGCCACCGGGCACCCGAGCTTCGTGATGTCCAACAGCTTCACCAACCAGGTCATCGCGCAGGTCGAGCTGTTCACTAAGAACGGCGAGTACGCGCTCGGCGTCCACGTCCTGCCCAAGCACCTGGACGAGAAGGTGGCCAGGCTGCACCTGGACGCGCTCGGCGTGCGCCTGACCGAGCTGACCAAGGAGCAGGCCGCCTACATCGGCGTTCCGGTCAATGGCCCGTACAAGCCCGACCACTACCGGTACTGACCGGCGGGGGGTTGCGGGGGCTCGTCCCCCCGAGCCAGCAGCGGGGGCGGGGCCGGGCGGTGCGCGCGAGCGCCAAGCTGAGCCAGCACCGCCCGGCCCGCCATCAGACGTCGCGGATCCGGGACTGGCCCTGGCCGGCCAGCCCCGGATTGCCTGGGCCGAGCGGGCGATGCCGGTGCTGGGGATGCTGCGTGCGTCGTTCGCCGAGCAGTTGCCGTTCTCGGGACTGCGCGTGGCGGCATGCCTGCACGTGACGGCCGAGACGGCTGCACTTGTCCGGGTGCTCACCGCCGGCGGCGCGCGCGTCTTCCTCGCCGCCTCGAACCCGCTGTCGACCCAGGATGACATCGCGGCCGCGCTCGCGGCCGAGCCCGGCGTCACCGTCCAGGCCAGGTCGGGCGTGGACCGCAGCACCTACTACGAGCACATTCACCGGACCCTCGACTGCGCGCCTGACCTGGTACTCGACGACGGCTGCGACCTCGTCAACACGCTGCACGACGCCCGGCCGGAGCTGGCCGAGGCGGTGCTCGGCGGCTGCGAGGCGACGTCGACCGGGGCGGCTCGGCTTCGGCGCATGGCGGCGGCCGGCTCGCTCGGGTTCGCCATGACCGCAGCCGACGTCTCTGCGATCCGGCGCATGATCGATCACAAGTACGGCACCAGCCAGTCGGTGCTTGATGGCATCCTGCGCGCCACCAACACCCTGATCGCGGGGAAGACCGTGGTGGTTGCCGGGTTCGGCCCGTGCGGCTCGGGCATCGCCGAGCGCGCTCGCGGTCTCGGTGCCCAGGTCATCGTCACTGAGGTGGATCCGGTCCGGGCTCTGGCCGCGATCATGCAGGGCTTCCGGGTGCTGCCCATGGCGCAGGCAGCCACAGTCGGCGAGCTCTTCATCACCGCCACAGGCTCCCGTGACGTGATCGCCGCCGAGCACCTGGCGGTCATGCGCGACGGCACGCTCCTGGTCAACGCGGGCCACTTCGACATCGAGATTGACGTGCGGGCGCTGGCCGACATGGCTGTCGAGGTGAACCCGTCGGTCCGGCCGCACGCGGACGAGTACGTGCTCGGCAGCGGCCGCCGGCTGATCCTGCTGGCCGAGGGCCGGGTGGTCAACCTGGTGGCGGGTGAGGGGAACCCGGCCGCGGTCATGGACCTGTCGTTCGCGGCGCAGGCGCTCGCGCTGGCCAGGATCGCGGCCGAGCCGAGGCTGGCGCCCGGTGTGTATGACATGCCCGCGGCGATTGACTCCGAGATAGCCAGCCTCACGCTTGCCTCGCTCGGCGCGCGGATCGATGACATCACTGCCGCGCAGCGGGCCTATCTCGAATCGTGGAGTCAGGGGTCGTAGCGCCTAGCGCGGAGGAGCGTGCCCGCCGGGTTGCGGAGGAGTGAGCGGCTCCTGCGGCGGAGGGGTGGCCGGCTGCTGCGGCGGAGGGGTGGCCGGCTGCTGCGGCGCAGGGGTGACCGGCTGCTGCGGCGGCGCAGACCCTGTCCACGGAGTCGCCTGCTGGGCCGAGAGCCTGGCTAGTTCGTGATCGCGGCGGACGGCCAGCACGGCGGTCAGGAACGCCACGGGCGGAGTGCCCGGCGGCGGGGGCGGGCCCACCTGGGCGGCGACTGTCGCGGCAATCTGCAGGCCAAGGGCGTCCCTGGCGGCGGGCCGCAGGTCATAGAACCGGCGCAGGTAGTTCCCGGCCGCCTCGGCATCGCGGTCAGACAGGCCGGATAGCTCAAGTTGCATGGCCCATCCGGCCAGCGGCGGCGGGACGACCGCAAACTCCGGGGGCAGGTTCCGCCGCTGCGGCAGACGTTCCTGGATGACGTAGGTGCCGGCGAACATGTCGCCGAGCCGCTTGCCCTTCTCCGACACCATCGACGTGATCAGGGCAACTGGCGCCAGCACGAGAGACCAGATCTCGAAGATCCCGGCCAGCGCGCGGATCAGGGCCTGCCGGAACCGCACGGCGCTGCCGTCATCGGCGACTACTCGCAGTCCGAGTGCCATCTTGCCCAGGGTCTTGCCGCGGCTCAGAGTCTCGAAGACCGTCGGGTAGCCGACAATGACCAAGACCAGGACCACGGTGATGATCGCCAGGGTAGCGTCCTGGCTCACGGTGCCAGCTGCCTTGAAGATCAGCACGAGGCTGACCGTGAGCACGATCAGCTGGACGACCATGTCGAGCAGCCGCGCCGCCATCCGGCTCGGGAAGGCAGCCGCCGAGACGTCGAGGACGACGGCATCGCCGGTGACGACATCGGTCAAGATAGCCCTCCGCCCGGCCCCGATCGGATCACTCACGGGCAAGAGTATCGACCGCAAAGGCCAGTAGTCTCCTGCCGTGGACGTCGATGCCTTCGTTGCCGCGCACCGAGCTCAGTGGGACCGCCTCGACGCGCTGGTCCGGCGCCGCCGGGTGCTCTCCGGTGCCGAGGTCGACGAGCTGGTCGCCTTGTATCAGCGGACGGCCACCCACCTGTCGCAGCTGCGCTCGGCCGGCCATGACCCGGCGCTCGTCGCGCGGTTGTCCACCACTGTGGCCAGGGCCCGCGCGGCCGCCGTCGGTGGTGCGCACGTGTCGACGTGGCAATCGGTGGCCAGGTTCTTTGCGGTCTCGTTCCCGCTCGCTGCATACCGCATTCGCTGGTGGTGGCTGGCAACGGCGGCGGGATCGCTCGCGCTGGCGCTGGTGATCGGCTGGTGGCTGGCCAGGTCTCCGACGGCCATGACCGGCCTGGCCGGCTCGCCGCAGCGGCAGGCCTATTACGTGAACCATGAGTTCCGCCAGTACTACTCGCAATACAGCGGGCAGTCCTTCGGCTCCGAGGTATGGACGCACAACTCGCTGCTGGCCGCCGAGATGCTGATTTCCGGCATCTTCCTCGGCCTCCCGACGCTCGCCTTGCTCCTGGCCAACGCACTGGACATCGGGTCGGCCGGAGCCGTGATGATCACTCACGGCAAGGGGACGGAGTTCTTCGCGCTGATCCTGCCCCACGGGATGCTGGAGCTGTCATCGGTGTTCCTCGCTGCCGCAGCCGGACTGCGGCTTGGCTGGTGCATCATCGATCCTGGCCCCCGGCCACGAGGCCAGGCCCTGGCCGAAGAGGGCCGGGCCGCGATCACGCTCGCGCTCGGGCTGATCGCCGCGCTGCTTGTGTCGGGGTCACTCGAGGCCTTCGTGACGCCGTCCTCGCTGCCCACGTGGGCGAGGATCTTGATCGGCGCGGCGGTGGTGACGGCTTTCATCGGCTACGTGGTCGGCGTGGGCGGTCGTGCGTCCAGGGCCGGGCTGTCGGCCGACATCGCCGAGGCGCCCGACGTGCTCCCGGTCACCGCGTGACGCCGCCACCCGGCTAGAGCCGGCCTGCCCCCTTCAGCGCGAGGTAGGCATCGGCCAGCGTCGGCGGCAGGCTCTCCGGCACCGCGTCGACGACCTGGACGCCATGCCTGCGCAGCAGGGCCGACGCCCGAGTTCGCTCGGCCGTGGCCCGTTCCGATGCGGCCGCGCCATAGACCGCCGCCGCGGCGCCGCGGCCGGCCGCCATCTCCAAGACGCGCGGGTCGGCGACCGCCGCCACGAGGATCCGGTGCCGCGACGCCAGCGCGGGCAGCCGCGGCAGGAGGCCCTCCTCGATGGCGGCCCGGTTCAGGTCGGTGAAGAGCACCACCAGGCAGCGCTGCCTGGCGATCTCCAGCACGGAGCTGGCCAGCAGCCCGGCGTCGGACTCGACCAGCTCGGCTTCGAGCGGTGCCATCGCGTCGCTCAAGGCCGCGAGCGTGCCTGACCGGCTCGCGCCGACGACCCTGGCCCGCACCCGCCGGTCGACCGCGATCAGGTCGACGTGGTCGCCTGCCTTGGTCGCCAGGGCCGCGAGCAGGAGCGACGCGTCCATCGAGGCGTCGAGCCGCGGGACGCCCGCTACCCGGCCGGCCGCCGTGCGGCTGGTGTCGAGCACGAGCACGATGCGCCGGTCCCGCTCGGGGCGCCAGGTCCTGACCAGCACCTCCGAGCGCCTGGCCGACGATCTCCAGTCGATAGAACGGACGTCATCGCCGAGGACGTACTCGCGCAGTGAGTCGAACTCGCTGCCCTCGCCGCGTACCAGGGCCCGGTGCTGGCCATCGAGCTCGCGCAGGATCCCGAGCTTCTCTGGCAGGTGCCGACGGCTCAGGAACGGCGGGAGAACGCGAACCGACCACGCCACCTCGTGGTGCCCCTGGCGTCCGGCCAGCCCGAGTGGCCCGAGGGAACGGACCGTGACCCGGTCTGGTGAAGTGTCCCCGCGGCGCTGCGGCGTGAGCGTGGTCGTCAGCGTGGTGCGGCCCGCGGCCGGGATGGTGACCCGCGTCCTGGCCGGCGCGCCGCCCGCGCTCGGCCGCCAGGCGTCCCTGATTACCGCGTGCAGTGGGCGGCGGCCCGGATTCTCGATCGTGAGCGTCACGGCGCCGGTGTTGCCGAGCAGGAGCCTGGTGTCACCTCCGCGGCTGAGCCGAAGCTGGCCGACGCCGGCCGCGAGCATGAGGTCCGTCCCGATTGCCGCCAGGATCAGGGCGTTCACTGCGATGAGCGCGGCGACGTCGCGGACCGCTAGGACCACCAGGACGCCGACTAGGGCAACAACGGCGGCGCGGCCGGTCAGCGCCATCGCGGCGGTCCTGCCGCGGGGCGAGCGTGAGCGGTCACCGCGGGACCAGGACGGAGGCGAGCACGCCGTCGAGCACGCCCTCCGGCGTCGCGCCGTCCAGTTCGGCCTCGGGCCGCAGCTGGATCCGGTGCCGCAGCGACGGAGCGGCCAGTGCCTTGACATCGTCCGGGGTCACGTAGTCCCGGCCCGACAGCCAGGCCCACGCGCGGCTGCTCGACTGCAGCGCGGTCGCGGCCCGCGGCGACGCGCCGAGCCGCAGGGACGGAGACATCCTGGTCGCCCGGCAGATGTCGACGACGTACCCGGTGATCTCGGGCGTCACCCGGACGCGCCGTACCGCTTCCCGGCCCGCGGCGAGGTCGGAGCCGGTTGCGACCTGGCCGACGCCCGCCGCGGCCAGGTCCCGCGGGTTGAAGCCGGCCGCGTGGCGTTCGAGGATGCCGATCTCCTCGTGGCGCTCCGGCAGCGCGACCGTGAGCTTGAGCAGGAACCGGTCCAGTTGGGCTTCCGGCAGCGGATAGGTGCCCTCGTACTCGACCGGGTTCTGGGTGGCGGCGACCAGGAAGGGAACGGGGAGTGGCCGTGGATCGCCCTCGACCGAGACCTGGCGTTCCTCCATCGCCTCCAGGAGAGCGGCCTGCGTCTTGGGCGGAGTCCGGTTGATCTCGTCGGCCAGCAACAGGTTGGTGAAGACCGGGCCGGGCCTGAACTGGAACTGAGAGGTCCTGGCGTCATAGATCAGCGAGCCGGTGACGTCGCCCGGCATCAGGTCGGGGGTGAACTGAACGCGCTTGCTCTCCAGCGACAGTGCCGCGGCCAGCGACCGGACCAGCAGGGTCTTCGCCACTCCCGGCACGCCTTCCAGCAGCACGTGGCCCTCGCAGAGCAGGGCGATCAGCAGGCCGGTTATGACCCCGTCCTGGCCCACCACGGCCTTGCCGACCTCGGTCCGCACGGCCGCGAACGCAGCACGCTGATCCACCTGGTCGGCCGGGCGCACCGGATCGGCTGTCGTCGCCTGGTATTCGGCGGTCATCGGCTGCGTACCTCTCTCTCCAGGGCATCCAGGTCATTGGCGAGCCGGACAAGCGCGGCGTCGCTGTCGGGCGACGGGCCGAACAGCAGCGCGTCGAGCCGCGCCTGGCCCAGCGCCGACCTGGTGGCCAAGGCCGACGTTACGGCTGCCGGCGTCGCCGCGGCGGGCAGACCGACGGCGGGCCTGAGGCGCTCGATCGTCGCGGTCCTCAGCGCTGCCGCGGCCTGATCGCGCGCACGCCTGGCCTGATACAGCCGGGCGTGGCCTTCGGTTGTCTCCGCCGCCCTGACCACGACCGGCAGCCGCTCGGTGACCAGCGGCCCGAGCCTGCGGGCCCGCCACAGCGCGGTGAGCAGCAGGGCGACGCCCAGCTCAGCCGCCACGAGGTAAGCGGCCAGCGGGATCAGCTGCCAGAGCGACTTCGTGCCGCCGGCCGGGGCGGCCTGCGCGGGCTGCGGCACGAGCCACGCGAGTCGCGGAAAGGCACCGAGGAGATTAAGCGCCAGGGCGGCGTTCCCGAGGTGGGCCAGGTTCTGGTTCTCCAACGGCGCCCCCGTGCCAAGCACCGTGATCGATCGGGAGCCGGAGGTGTACTGCGCCAGCGAAGGCAGCCCGCGGGACGGGTAGCAGGTAACGCCGGACTGTCCAGCCGCCAGGTGCAGGCCGGTGCCGCCCATGTCGGCACTGCCTGCCAGCCGGGCTGCGGCGAGCGCGCAGGCAGGCTGGGTCGGCCCGACCGGAGTAGTGGCGGCCACGGTCAGGCCGGGAGCCAGCGCGGCCAGGGCAGTCCGGTCCGGCGCGACGACCACGATGTTCGCGGCCGAGCCGGCCAGGTCGCCGAGCTCGGTCGTGGTCAGCGCCCCAGGGTTAGTAATCATGATCGCTCCGGCCGCGCCGCCGGCTGCCTGCACGGCCGCTTGCGTCGTCGTCACGCGGTCGACAAGCGTCCCGCGCTCGCCGAGGATGTCGGCTAGCGCGTGCGTGCCGCCCGGCTGGGTGCTGTCCGGATCAAGAAACCCTTGGGAGGGCGTGGCCGGCGTCAGCAGCGCGACAAGGACCGCTGCCAGGACGATCAGCCCGGCAATCGCCAACGGTGCGACCCACGGGCGGCCCTTCGCAGCGGGCCCTTGCTGAGCGGGGGTCCGCGCCGGGGCCGGGGGAGCCTCCGTGGTCATCGCAGAGCCGCCAGCCCCGCGGCTGCCGCGGTCTCAGCCAGCTCAGAGCCTGTTGCTGCCTTAGCCGCCTGTACGCGGGCGTCGAGGTCGCGCGCCCGCTCATAACCCGCCGCGGTGCCCGCGCGACCGCCGTACCGGACGTCGTCGAACAGCAGCGCGACCACGGCCAGTTCGGCCGCCAAGTCGGGCAGGACGCGACCGGCCTGCGTCGCGAGTTCGGCGGCCGTCCGGCCTGGCTGGGCCGGGAGTATGCCCCTCTCCTCGATGCCGGCCGCGATCGCCCGGACGCGCTCGATGATCGCCGCGGCGTAGTCACCGGAGGCCGCGCTGCGCTCGGCCGCCTGACGATGGTCACGAGCGCTGAGTCCCGTGCCTGCCAGCACTGCCCCGTGCCGCTGGCCGCCCGGTCTGGCGGGCCGGATCCAGTACGTGACCGCCGCGACCATCAGCACCAGCGCCACGAGCAACGCCACGATGGTCCAGAACCCGCCAGGGAACTGACCGGCAGCGTTAAAGATCCGGAAGAGCAAGCGCCCGAGCCAGCGCTCAATCCTGGTCGTGATCGGCTCGGAGTAGATGGACCTGGCCAGCTCTCGGCGCGCGAGTTGCTGGCCGGCGCGGCGGCCGATGCTGCCGGGCCGCGCGCCCGCAGCCGCCGAGAGCGCCGACAGCCAACGGGCGGTACCCGCGTTCACGTCGCAGCCGGTGGATCCTGCGCTGGCCATTCGCCGGGTCGGGGCGGTGGCTGGCCCTGCTGGGGCCATTGCGGTTGCGGCCATTGCGGTTGCTGGGGTTGCTGCGGCTGCTGCGACCACTGTGGCGGCTGGGACCATTGGCCGGGCGGAGCTTGACCCGCCCACTGGCCCGGCGGAGCTTGGCCCGGCCACTGGCCGGGGCCGGGCGGGTGCCAGATCGTTGCGAACTCCTCGCCGGTGAGCTGACCACGCTGGGCGGCGTTCTGCAGCGCCAGATCGAGCCCTTCACGGCGCATCCGCAGGTCCAGGTACAGCAAGACCGTCACGCCGCATTTCATCGGGTCCATGATCGTGGACGCGAGGATAGCGCCGATGGCGCTGAGGATAATGAGCGCAGTGCTCTCCGTAGCGAGCTTTTCCGGCGTGATCCCCCCGTAGAAGGTCACGCCGCCGCCCGCCAGGTCGAACGGCAGCTCGATGATCAAGCTGGCGATGATAATGATGATGAACGTCAGCAACTTGATGCCGAACAGCCGCCAGAAGCTGTCCCTGGTCAGCATCCATGATCGGCTGATTGCCCGGCCTGGGCCGAGCCGCTCGAGCACGACCGACGGCATTGTCACGCACAGCCGCACCCCGATGAATATGTAGGCCAGGATCGTTCCGATACCGCCCAGGACTCCGATCGCCGCCGCCGCCCCGCCCGCGTTGGCGGCTGCCAGCACGATGACGATGATGATGAGCGGGACGAAGATGCCAATGCTGATCGCCAGGAGCAAGAGGGCGGCGCCGATGACGGAGCCGATCCTGGCGGTGGTCCAGGCCTCGCCGATCCCGATCTTGCGGCCCAGCACCCCGTGTCCGATGACCGTAGTCAGCATGCCGGTCAGGATGAACTGGCCGAGGAGGCTGACGAGGAAAACCAGCAGGTCGAGCCAGCCATTGTTGGTCGTTGGCTCCGCAGCGATCCTGAACACCGTAGTGAGCAGCCCGGAGATCGTCACGATGATCGCGGCCAGGCCGAACGTGGCGATCGGGTTCCTTCTGGCCGACGTGACCGCTCCGCTGTAGATGTCCCCCAATCCCAGCGGCCGCAGCGGGATGCCGCCGGGGGCCGGGTAGCCCTGGCTGTAGCCGGGCGGGCCGTAAGGCGGGCCGTAACCGGGCTGCCCGTAAGGCG
Organism: Streptosporangiaceae bacterium; assembly: GCA_030040155.1. Classification (GTDB taxonomy): domain Bacteria; phylum Actinomycetota; class Actinomycetes; order Streptosporangiales; family Streptosporangiaceae; genus JAJYUU01. The sequence continues at coordinate 9,985 of JASHUG010000210.1, forward strand.
GGCCGTAACCTGGCGCAGTGTTAGGCGGGCCGTAACCAGGCGGGGGCGGGTAACCCGGCGGGCCGTAGGCCGGGTGGTAACCGGGCTGGCCGGCGCCAGGACCGCTCGATCCGGGTGGTGGCGGGGGGCCCGGCTGGTTCCACGGGCCAGGCTGGCCCGGTACCTCGCTGTTGGTCATCTCCCCGCTCCTCATCGGCCGTTCCGGCGGCCGGTCACGCTGGCGGCCAGGGCGGTGTCGTGGCTCGCGCCAATACTTGCACGCTCCTGCCGGAGAAGGTCGGGCAAGCATGTTACGAAATCACATAATCCCGCCGAAGCGGAATGGCAGTGTCGTTACTTCTCGCGAGTCCGCGTTACCGGCCGTGATGGGTGACACTCGGAACATGACAATTCCGCGTGCGCTGCGCTGGGTGGACGGCCAGGATTCCCCGGCCATCGAGGTGCTGGATCAGACCAGGCTGCCTGCGGCCGAGACGGTCCTGACCTGTACGGACGTCCCTCAACTGGTCGACGCGATCAAGCGCCTCGCCGTCCGCGGGGCGCCGCTTCTCGGAGTCGCCGGGGCCTACGGAGTCGCCCTGGCCGCCGCTCGGGGCGACGACGTCCTGGCCGCTGCCGCCGAGCTCTCCGGGGCCAGGCCGACCGCGGTCAACCTGGCCTGGGGAGTCAGCCGGGCATTGGCGGCGTGGCGGACGACGGTCGAGCGGACCGGGCCCGTTCCCGGCACTATCACACCGGCCCAGGCCGCACTGGCAGAGGCGCGGGCGATCGCGGAGGCAGACGCGGCCGCGAGTGCGGCGATGGCCGAGCACGGCCTGGAGCTGGTCGGGCCGGGAGCGCGGATCTTGACGCACTGCAACACTGGCAGCCTGGTCTCGGCCGGCGAAGGTACCGCGTTTGCCGTCATCCTGGCGGCGCACCGCGCCGGGCGGCTGGCCAAGCTCTGGATCGATGAGACCAGGCCGCTCCTGCAGGGCGCGCGGCTGACCGCGTGGGAGGCCGGCCGGGCCGGGATTGAGCACGCCATCCTCGCCGACAGCGCAGCCGCCTCGCTGCTCGCGAGCGGGCAGGTGGACCTCGTGCTCACCGGGGCCGACCGGATCGCCGCCGACGGCAGCGTGGCCAACAAGGTGGGGACGTATGGCCTGGCGCTGCTGGCCAGGCAGCACGACGTGCCGTTCGTGGTCGTGGCGCCGGTGTCGACGGTTGACCTGAGTACCCCCGACGGGGCCGCCATCGAGGTGGAGTTCCGGGCCGATGAGGAGGTGGCCAGGCTCGCCGGCCACCCGGTCGCTCCGGCCGGGACGCGGGCCTGGAATCCGGCCTTCGACGTGACCCCGCCGTCGCTGATCACGGCCATCGTGACTGAACGCGGGCTGCTAAAGCCTGTAACTCCAGGTAATCTCCAGAGTCTAAGAGCCGGTACCGGGGACTCGACGGGTGCCCAATCGGCCCGCTACGTGGAACGATGAGGAACATGAAGGGTCGCGTGCTGGTCGTCGATGACGACGCTGCTCTCGCTGAGATGCTCGGCATCGTGCTGAGAGGCGAGGGATTTGAACCAACATTCGTGGCCGACGGGGATCGGGCGCTTGAGGTCTTCCGTGACGCCAGGCCCGACTTGGTCCTGCTGGACCTGATGCTGCCCGGCATGGACGGCATCGATGTCTGTCGGCAGATCCGGGCCGAGTCAGGGGTGCCGATCGTGATGCTGACGGCCAAGAGCGACACGGTGGATGTGGTGCTTGGCCTTGAGTCAGGCGCCGATGACTACATCGTGAAGCCCTTCCAGTCGAAGGTCTTGATTGCGAGGGTCAGGGCCAGGCTGCGGCGGACCGACGAGCCCGCACCGGAGACGCTGACGATCGGCGACGTGACGATCGACGTGGCCGGGCACTCGGTGCACCGGGCAGGCGAACAGCTGAACCTCACTCCGCTGGAGTTCGACCTGCTCGTCGCGCTTGCCCGCAAGCCCCGCCAGGTGTTCACCAGGGAAGTCCTGCTCGAGCAGGTGTGGGGATACCGTCATGCCGCCGACACCCGGCTAGTCAACGTGCACGTCCAGCGGCTCCGGGCGAAGATCGAGAAGGACCCGGAGCGGCCCGAGATCGTCGTGACCGTGCGCGGCGTTGGCTACAAGGCGGGCCCGGGCTGATCGGGCGCGGAGATGGCCGAGCGCCCTGGCTGTGGCTGAAGGGCAGCCTGCCAGGGAAGGACGTGACGCCTCCTGAAGCGGCATTGCCGCGCCCGGTCGTCGCGGCGGCCTGGGGCTGGGCGCAGCCGTGGATTCGCGGGCTGCGACGGGTCCTGGGCACCAACCCGCGGCGCCTGCTGCGCCCGCGCGCCGGCCTGCGGCGCTTGCTCTCGCGTCTCACCGACCGGTGGCGCAGGTCCCTGCAACTTCGGGTGGTTACCGCGACGCTGGTGCTGAGCGCGGTCGCGGTCAGCCTGCTTGGCTACTTCTTGCTGCAGCGGTTCGTGGCCGACTTGTACCTGAACAAGGAGAAGTCGGCGGCGAACGTCGTCCAGGAAGGCGTCGGGGAGGCCAACCTGGCGGCGGGCTTCAGAGCCCAGCCGGGTAGTAACACGGCGCAGGCGATGTACTCGCTCGCGACCACCCTGGATCCGCAGGATTCGAGCGGGGCTGCCAGCGCCAACGCGACCTATAACCAGGGCGGGGAGCCCTTTGCGCTGGTGGTCACCCTGCCGAGCTCGGAACAGGGACCGCCGCACGTCTTCAGCGGGGGGGCCGAGGTCGGCTTCTACGGGCAGCCCCGGCTCCCAGGGAACCTGGTTCGAGATGTCATAACCGAGAAGCGCCAGCTCTCCGTCTGGGCCAGCATGGCGGTCGACCCGGTCAGCAAGCCGGTGCCGGGGCTGCTGATCGGCGCGCCGTTCGGCATCGGGGACGACTACCAGCTTTATTACTTCTTCCCTGTGACCGCGGAGCAGGCGAGCATCGCCGCCATCCAGCGGGCCATGGTCGGTGTCGGCATCGCGGCGGTCTTCCTGCTGGCGGCGGTTGCATGGCTGGTGACCAGGTGGGTGGTCATCCCGGTCCGCCTCGCGGCCCACAAGGCGCGGCGGCTGTCCGCTGGCCACCTGGACGAGCGTATGGAGGTGCGCGGCAGCGACGAACTCGCCGCGCTGGCAACCTCGTTTAATGAGATGGCCGCTGGTCTGCAGGACAAGCTGCAGGAACTCGAAGAACTGTCTCAGGTGCAGCGGCAGTTCGTCTCAGACGTGTCCCATGAGCTGCGGACGCCGTTGACCACGGTCAGGATCGCTGCGGACGTGCTGTTTGCCGCGAAGGACGAGATGGGCCCGGCTGCGAGCCGCTCGGCGGAGCTGTTGCAGAGCCAGCTGGAGCGGTTCGAGACCCTGCTGACCGACCTGCTGGAGATCAGCAGGTACGACGCCAACGCGGCGACGCTCGACGCCGAGCCGGTCGACATCTGCACGATCGTCCGTCAGTCGGCCGACGTGGCCCAGCACCTCGCCGAGCGGCGCGGCACGCGGATCGAATTCTGGCTGCCGGCGGAGGCCTGCATAGCCGAGGTTGACCGGCGACGGGTCGAGCGGATCCTGCGCAACCTGCTGCAGAATGCCGTCGAGCACGGCGAGAACAGGGACATCGTCGTCACGGCCGCCGCCGACTCCGCCGCAGTCGCGGTTAGCGTGCGGGACTACGGCGTTGGCCTGGCACCCGGCGAGGAGCATCTGGTCTTCGACCGATTCTGGCGGGCCGACCCCGCGCGGGCGCGGACGTCGGGCGGCACCGGGCTCGGGCTGGCCATCGCGCTCGAAGACGCGCGGCTGCATGGTGGCTGGCTGGAAGCGTGGGGCGAGCGGGGCCTGGGGAGCGTGTTCCGGCTGACGCTGCCGCGCGCCGTGGGAGGCGAGCTGCACGGATCGCCGCTGCCGCTGCGCCCGGACCGCGAGGCGGTGGAGGCCGAGCTGGTGGAGTTGCCTGACGTGGCAGAGTTCGCGGGTCTTCAGCCGAATGCGCTCTACGAGGACGGCGACGGGCAGCCCGCTGACGGGCAGCCAGCCGGCTCACAGCCGGCCGCCGGCCGCCGCCCGACGTCATTGCCGGGCAGCGCCGCCGAGACCGGAATATCGGCCCATGGCTAGCTGGCGCTTGGGGTCGGCCCGGCCAGCGGCTCCGATAGTCGCGGCGCTGCTGGTCGTTCTCGTCACAGGCTGCGCGACTGCGCCCAGCGGGGGAGCGCCGCAGCGACTGGAGAGCGAGAGCGGGCAGCAGCAGTCGTACGTGCAGCCTTTGCCGCCGCCGTCCCCTGGTCCGCTCTGGACGCCGACCGACGTCGTCCAGGCGTTCCTGGCGGCCAGCGCGAATTTCGAGCTTGACCCTGCCGCGGCCCGCCAGTACCTCGCGCCCAAGGTGGAACTGCCGTGGAACAACGTCCTCGGGCAGCCGCCGGTCGTCACGGTGGTGACCAAGTTCTTTCCAGCCGTGACTGTCGACCGGAATCGGAATCTAAGTGGCGGAGTGTCGACGGCGACCGTGACGGTCAAGGGGGAGCTCCTCGCGTCGCTTAGCAGCCGCGGCGACTACCTGTACCAGTCGCCACGGGCGGAGTCCTACACATTCCAGCTCGGTAACTACGACGGCACCTGGCTCATCCAGCAGCTGCCCGGGGTCGGCCAGAACCTGCTCCTGCTGACGGAGAGCGCCTTCGAGGAGGTGTTCCAGCCGAGGAACCTGTACTTCTTCGGGCCGCAGGACGGCGCGTCGCAGAACTACCTCGTGCCCGACCCGGTCTACGTGCCGATTGACGCGGCGACGACCGATGCAACCTCGCTCGCCACAGAACTGGTCGAGGGGCTGCTTGTAGTGTCCGGGAGCCAGCCGACCTGGTTGTCCTCGGCTACCGATACCGCGTTCCCGGCTGACACCACGCTGGCCCGGCCCGCGGTGACCATCAGCAACGCGACGGCCCGAGTGAGCCTGCGGGTCCCCGGAGTCTCCACGCCGGCTGAGCTGAGCCAGATGTATGCCCAGCTCAGTCAGACGCTGACAAGCTCGGCGTACGACTCGCCGGCGATCGTGCAGCACGTGCAGCTTGTCGTCAATGGCAAGCTCGAGCACGTCGGCCTGGGATCGGCTTCCGTCCCCCAGGTCGGCACGCAGGACGACTCGCTGTACTACGCGAGTCCTGACCTGCTGGAAGACTGGAGTGCTCCGGGCACCTCGCCGGCCAAGGTCATGACTCCTGATGTGCTCCCACCCCGCTCAGCGATCACGGCCATAGCGGTATCCCCTGGTCGGAACCCGCAGCTGGCGGTGGCGGTGCGGTACCTGCGGGGCTGCGAGGTGTTCGTCGGCCGGGCCGATCAGGCGACCAGGTACACGTCCTGGCAACTGAGCAGCACTGGTGGCGCTTGCAGGTCACTCAGCTGGGATAATCCCGGCGACCTGTGGATGGTGACGGGATCGGACATCTGGGTATCGCAGCCGAGCCAGAATGCATCGAACCCGAACCAGGATCCGGTAGAGGTTGATCCGCCGACGGGCGTGCCGAACTCTCAGATCCTCGCACTGCGAGTCGCGCCTGACGGTGTGCGGGCGGCGTTTCTCGAGGCCACTTCGCACGGGAACAAGATGCTGCTCGCAGCCGTCACCTACGGCACCGGGAACATTTACTTTGGATCAGGGCGGCCCATCGGCGCGGACATAGCGAATCCGACCGCGATCAGCTGGTACAAGCCCGACTACCTCATCGCCCTCTCCCCGTCGACGTCGGAGATCGACGAGGTCCCGCTAACCGGCGGCCCGTCGTCAGCCCTCACGCCCGTGCCGGGCGGGACGGTCGCGATCTCGGCCGCTGGGTCCGATAATGCGCTGGCGATCCGGACCAATGACGGCCAGGTTTACACCTTGTCGGCCCTGGGCGACGGATGGGCGGCGGTCCCGCAGGTGCTCGCCACCGTGGAGGCGGGCCCCGACTACCCGGGCTAGGCCCACCTGCCTCGCAATTCAGGGGAAAGCCGGTTATCACAGGAAACTTGCTGCCCAGGCGGTTGCTCGCCTCCAAGCTGACATGGCGACGACAGACGGATAGCGTCTTGTTATGGCACCCGCCTGGGTCCGTGGTTGCGCCAGGCCCGGAGCCCCGCCTGCGGGGCGCCAGGGCCGGCTAGCCGATGCCAGCCGCAGGCGAAGCGGCCCACGTAAGGCGACTTGTTGTCGACCGATCACGGTGCGGCTTAGAAGTAAGTCCTGCCCCGCCGGGGGATCCGGTGTCCTCCGGGTATGGGAGAAGAGCAGTAGTGGCAAGCGTTGCTGCGAGCCTCTCAGCAGGCGAATGTGGGGTAGAAGACCAGGTCGGCCAGGCGGGTGCCGCTCCGATCCGGGCAGAAGGGGGTTCGCATAGTGGACATCATCTTCAATGGCCGGCATACCGAGGTGCAGGAGCGGTTCCGCAAGCACGCCACGGCGAAGCTGACGAAGATCGAGAAGCTCGATCAGCGCGCCATCCGCGTTGACGTCCAGGTCTGTTCAGAACGCAATCCCCGGCAGACTGGGCAGAAGGAGCGCGTCGAGCTGACGGTGAGCTCACGCGGACCCGTCATTCGTGCCGAAGCTTCCGCCGAGGATCGCTTCGCTGCGCTGGACATGGCGCTAGCGAAACTCGAAGCTCAGTTGCGGCGCGCGCTGGACCGGCGCAAGGGACGGCATGGCGCGCACGCGGCGGTCCGGCTCATCGATCTGCCCGAGGCGGATCTCGCATCAGAGGCGGAGCTACCTGCGATCAGGCTCGGGCGGGGCGGCGGACTGCTGGCCGAAGAGGGTGCGCCGCAGGCGATGGCCGCGATGGCCGCTGCCGCTGACGCGGCTGACGCGACCGAGGCCGCCGCCGAGCCCGATCCTGAGGACCTGGTTCCGGTCGAGATGGAAGGTGAGGGTCCCCTCCTGGTGCGGGAGAAGTTTCACGCCGCATCGCCGATGAGCATCGATCAGGCCCTGTTCGAGATGGAACTGGTCGGACACGACTTTTTCTTGTTCGCCGACGAGAAGAACGGCATGCCGAGCGTTGTGTACAAGCGCCGGGGCTACCAGTACGGCGTGATCAGGCTGGTCGATCATCCGATGGACGATGACGCCGAGTCGGCCGCGCAAGCGCCAGGCACGGCAAGGCCGGACCTGGCTAACGGGCAGGGTGGCCTCGGCCAGGCCACGCGGCGCCAGGCTGCCGACATCTCCGGCCTGTAGCGCCTGCCGGCCCGCCCGGTTGGTTCCGGTCGGCCCGGCCCATATGATTCAGCCCGGCCCTGCCGCGTTTGTCCGGCGGCGCCTGGGCTGGTTCCGCCATCGCGCCGAGCGCGCGGTGCAACTTGCAACGGGGGCCGTGCGTCGGTAAGAGTTCTGGCACGGGCATCGCGGGGTTAGTGGGTTTAGCGGACTAGGCGGGGGATCACGGGCCCTGGGCCGCGAAGGAGAGGATGGCATGGACCGCAATGCCGGGGTCGGCGCCGGGGCCGGGGCCGACGACGGCGAGGATGCGCCAGAACCGATTCGCACGCTGATCGTGGACGATCACGCCCTGTTCAGGCGCGGGCTTGAGATGGTGCTGGAGTCCGAGGCCGACATCGAGCTTGTCGGTGAGGCCAGCGATGGCGAAGAGGCGGTCCAGAGGGCCGCCGAGTCGCTTCCCGACGTCGTCCTCATGGACATCAGGATGCCGCGAAGCAGCGGGATCGAGGCTTGCCGGGCGCTCAAGGGACTAGTGCCGAGCGCGAAGATCGTAATGCTGACGATCAGCGACGAGGAAGAGGACCTGTTCGAGGCGATCCGGGCGGGAGCTAGTGGCTACCTGCTCAAGGACATCCCGCTAGACGAGGTCGCCGGCACGGTCCGCGCGGTCCACGGCGGCCAGTCCCTGATCAATCCGTCCATGGCGGGCAAGCTGCTGACCGAGTTCGCAACCCTGGCCCGGCGCGAGGAAGAAGAACCGCCACAGCAGGTTCCCGCGCCGCGGCTGACCGAGCGCGAGATTGAGGTGCTGCGGCTCGTAGCCAGGGGGATGAACAACCGGGACATCGCCAAGGAACTCTTCATCTCAGAGAACACCGTCAAGAACCACGTACGGAACATCCTGGAGAAACTCCAAATCCACTCGCGGATGGAAGCCGTCATGGTGGCGGTGCGGGAGAAGCTCATCGAGTTCGGCTGACCGGGAAGGCACTTGTCAGGCGAAGCCTTACGCCGTAAGGTATGGCCTGACATCTCGTCAGGCAGACCCTGACGTCGCGCTAGCGAGTGGAGAGACTTGGTGGCCACAACCGACCTGAGTGCCGGCCCGGTGTGCACGTTCTGCCTGAAGCCGTCGGCCGACGTGGAGACAATGGTCGCCGGGCCCGGCGTCTACATCTGCAACGAGTGCGTAGACCTCTGCAACCAGATCATCGCGAGCAAGCCGGAAGGCAAGCGGGACACGAGCCCCGATGCCTGGCAGAAGCGGTTCTCCGACGACGAACTGCTCGGCCTGCTCCCTAAGATCGCGGCGACCTCCAGTCACGTGGACGAGCAACTGACTCGCTGGGTACGTGAGGCCCGCAGCCGTGCGATGACGTGGACCCGCATTGGCGAGGCGCTCGGCATGACCCGCCAGTCCGCCTGGGAGCGCTTCTCCGGCGAGGACTAGGCCCGGCGAGGACTTAGGCCCGGCGAGCACTAGGCCCGGCGAGCACTAGGCACCGAGCTCGGCGAGGGCCGCCTGCAGGCGCGGCCGCAGGTGGGCGGGCTCGACCTGCTCGAGCCGGACGCCATCGCACCCGACCCAGGAGGCGGCCTCGGTCAGCGCCTGCGCCATCGGCTCGGCCGCCGAGGCCTTGTCGATGCTGAGCTTGCGCGCGATCAGCGTGCGGCCCTCGCGAGCCGGGTCGACCCGGCCGACCAGGCGGCCGCCAGCCAGCAGCGGCATCGTGTAGTAGCCGTGGACTCGCTTGGACTGGGGCACGTAGGCCTCGAGGCTGTGCTCGAAGCCGAAGACGCGCAGTGTCCGCTTGCGGTCCCAGACCAGCGAGTCGAACGGGGAGAGCAGGGTGGTCCGGTGCCGCCCTCGGCGCATCGTCCCGCCGTCGGGCTGCACCGCGACCGGGTCGGCCCACGCGCGCGCCGGTTTTCCGCCGCGCCGGGCGGCGATCTCCACCGGCACCAGGCCGGCTGACTCTGCGGCCCAGGCCGGCGTGGGCCGCAGCCCGTTCCCGTCCTGGAAGGCTTGCCGCAGGTGCGCGCCGGCGTAGGCGATGCGCTGGTAGTCGGACAGGTCAGCGTCGGTGACGACGCCGAGCGCGCGCGCGGCAACCGCGGCTAGGTGGATCAGGCATTCCGCATCACTCAGGTCGACATCAGCCAGGCCGTCGGGCAGCACTCGCTCGGGCAGGTCATAGACGCGTCGCCAGCCTACCCGGCGCGCGCAGATGACGTCCCCGGTGTCGAGCAGCCACTCCACTGCGATCTTGGTGTCTGACCAGTCCCACCACGGTCCGCCCTTCTTGGCGCCGCCGAGTTCGGTTGCCGTCAGCGGTCCCTCCGCGCGGATCCTGGCCAGCACCTGCTCGCACACCCCTGGGTGGCTCTGGTGCCACCGATGCCCCCTGGCCTGGAAGGCCCGGCGCCGGAAGGCGTAGTACGGCCACTCTTCGATCGGCAGTACGCACGCCGCGTGCGACCAGTACTCGAACGCGGTGGGCCTGCGGGCGTGCCAGTACGCGCGCTCGACCTTCGTCCGGCCAATCGGGCCGAGCCGGGCATAAGCCACCAGCTCGTGGGAGCGGGCCAGGACGCTGATCGTGTCGAGCTGGACGCCGCCAATCCGCCTGAGCATGCCCGAGACCCCGCCGGCGCGGCCCTCGGCGCCGAGTAGACCCTGCGCACGCAGTGTCATATAGCGTGCCTCATCAGGACTAAGGGTGAATTTGGGCGCGGGAAGGTTGCGATCGGCCACAGACGGAGGTTATCGGCCGGTACTGACAGTCAGCCTGGCAGTTCGCGAGCCGTTCCTGACCTGGGCCGGCTCCATTCGACCCGGCTTGAGCCGCCCGGCGGTGGGTGGGCCTGCTAGGCGGACAAAGCGGGCGGTCTAGTACCAGTCATCGAAGATGCTGGTGGCCATGGCCAGCAGCAAGCCGAGAACCGCGAAGCCGAGGGACACCCAGAAAAGCCACCAGATCACGAAGACCAGGGCGAGCCCTCCGGCCAGGAAGCCGACCAGGATCATGCTCACGGCGACCCACGACACCGGCCGGCCGCTGAAGTGCGGAAAGTGGACCGGCGTACCGGGTACCTGGGAAACAAACGGGGCTGGCTCGGTGGACGCGCTGGCACCCAGGCTCCCCGCGCCGGCCACGGCGCCTCCCGCGGTGCCAGGTTCCACGTGCTCTGCCATGCGCGCTGCTCCTCTCCTGCCGCCTCGCCAATGTACATATCATTGTGGTGAGGGGCCCATCCGGGTGGGCACTCGCCCCCATCGATGAGTCGTTACCACTGCGTGGCGCTAAGACGGGCTCGGCATTGCAGGGCGGGTCGCCTACGATGACGGTAAGCCACCACGGCTGGTTCTGGCGTGCCCTCGGTCAGCCTGCCGAGCCGCCCGCGAGGGGCGGAAAGCAGCGCCGACCTGCGGCCTCAGCCAGTGGCCGGCCGCAGCTCGACCCGCAGTTAGACCGCAGCTCGACCGCAGAGGACCGCTAGACCCGCACAGCCAGAGACCGCATTACCCGACCAAGAAGCCCGACCGCATAGCCAGACGATCCGCAGGGAGCGCGACCACAAGTGCCAGCCATAATCGATAGCGTCCTTCGCGCTGGCGAGGGCAAGACGCTGCGCAAGCTCAAGACGATCGTCACTCAGATCAACTCGATCGAGGAAGAATTCCGCGCGATGAGCGACGCCGAGCTGCGCGCGATGACCGACGAGCTGCGGCAGCGGTACCAGGACGGCCAGTCGCTGGACGACCTGCTGCCCGAAGCGTTCGCCACCGTCCGGGAGGCCGCCAGCCGGGTCATCGGTCAGCGGCACTTCGACGTCCAGCTGATGGGCGGGGCGGCGCTGCACCTCGGCAACATCGCTGAGATGAAGACCGGCGAGGGCAAGACGCTGACCGCGGTACTGCCGTCTTACCTCAACGCGCTGGCCGGGCGGGGCGTGCACGTCGTTACGGTAAACGACTACCTCGCGAAGTATCACGCGGAGTGGATGGGCCGGATCCACCGCTTCCTCGGCCTCAAGGTTGGCGTGATCCTGGCCGACATGACGCCCGACGTCCGCCGCGAGCAGTACGCGGCCGATGTGACCTACGGCACGAACAACGAGTTCGGCTTCGACTACCTCCGCGACAACATGGCCTGGGGCCTGGACGAGTGCGTCCAGCGCGGCCACGCCTTCGCCATCGTGGACGAGGTGGACTCGATCCTGATCGACGAGGCCAGGACCCCGCTGATCATCAGCGGCCCGGTGGACCAGAACAGCGTCTGGTACCAGAGCTTCGCCAGGATCGTGCCGCGCCTGCGCCGGGGCGAGGAGGGCGAGGGCGACTACGAGGTCGACGAGAAGAAGCGGACCGTCGGCATCCTGGAGTCGGGCGTCGAGAAGGTCGAGGACGAGCTCGGCATCGACAACCTGTACGAGAGCGTCAACACGCCGCTGATCAGCTTCCTGAACAACGCCCTGCGGGCCAAGGAGCTCTACCACAAGGACAAGGACTACGTCGTGATGAACGGCGAGGTCCTGATCGTCGACGAGTTCACCGGCCGCATCCTGCACGGCCGGCGCTGGAGCGAGGGCCTGCACCAGGCGGTGGAGGCCAAGGAGGGCGTGCAGATCAAGGACGAGAACCAGACTCTCGCCACGATCACGCTGCAGAACTACTTCCGGCTGTACGAGAAGCTCGCGGGCATGACCGGAACGGCGGTCACCGAGGCTAACGAGTTCTGGCAGACCTACAAGATCGGCGTGGTCCCAATCCCGACCAACATGCCGATGATCAGGTCCGACCAGGCCGACCTTGTGTATCAGACCGAGGACGCCAAGTGGGACG
>JASHUG010000211.1 GCA_030040155.1 Streptosporangiaceae bacterium
GCCGGGTCCGGGGCCATCGCGCTGTCGATAGCGCAGGAAGTCCCGCGAGCGCTCGTGCACGCGGTGGAGGCCGACCCGCTCGCGCGGCAGTGGACCGAGCGCAACATCGAGGCCTGTGCCGCCGCCGCGCCGCATACCGCCGGCCGGGTCCGGCTGCACGCCGGTGACTTCGCCACGGAACTGGCCGAGCTCGACGGGACGGTCGACTTGGTTGTCAGCAACCCTCCGTACATCCCGGTCGGGTCGTGGGTGCCGCCGGAGGTGGGGGAGTACGACCCGGCGACAGCGCTCTGGGGCGGCGCCGACGGCATGGACGCGGTCCGGGTGATCGAGGCGACGGCGCGCCGGCTGCTGCGGCCCGGCGGACTGGTTGCGGTTGAGCACGGCGCGCAACAGGGCCCGGCGGTCTACTGGATATTCGCCGAGGAGCGAGGCTGGCTCCAGACGCGCAATCACCCGGATCTGGCAGGACGCGACCGGTTCGTGACGGCGGCCCGCCCCTAGCACGAGTCCTAACGTGTGGTACTCGAACGGTGATGTGACGCAGGTATTGCGGCAGCAAAGCCGTGGCAATACCCATGTCGCATTCATGGGTTCGCTGGGCGGTCGCCTGGGCCTGGCCGCGGCAGATACGGTCCTTGGACCAGTTCCGGTCGCGCCTACCCGAGGTTCAGGGCCAAGCCGATCCCCTATCCATGGCAGGATGATCCGTTATGAGCGCCTGGTATGACTGCGCCGATGACACCCAGCGCCAGCAGGGGCTGACCGACGCCGCCAGCGCCGTCCTTCGCGGAGAGCTGGTCGTGCTGCCGACCGACACCGTCTACGGCGTGGGCGCGGATGCATTCAGCCCTCCTGCCGTAATGAAGCTGCTCGCAGCCAAGGGCCGGGGCAGGGACATGCCGTCGCCCGTGCTGGTCGGCACCGTCCGGGCCGCGGCGGCGCTGGTAGAGGACCTCGGTCCGTATGGGCAGCTGCTCATCGACGAGTTCTGGCCCGGCGGCCTGACTATTGTCTGCCGGGCCGCCAGGACCCTGAGCTGGGATCTCGGGGAAACCAAGGGCACGGTCGCGGTCCGGATGCCGCAAGACGAGGTGGCGCTCGAACTGCTGCAGGAAACCGGGCCGATGGCCGTTACGAGCGCCAACCGCACCGGCGAGCCGTCGCCGACGACTGCGCTGCAGGCTCGCGATCAACTCGGTGAGTCGGTCTCGGTCTACCTGGACTCGGGGCCCAGGACCGGCGGTGCCGCGTCCACGATCGTGGACCTGACGGGAAACCAGCCGCGGCTGCTGCGGCGGGGTGCCATCTCGATCGGCAGGCTGCGTGAAGTGGCCGCGGTGCTGGCGGGGGCCGAGGCCGGTCAGCCATGAGTCATCGCCGGCCGGCGGGTGTTCTAGAGTGGCCGTGATGCTGTGCGCAGCGACACTCTCCGGACCCGGTGAGCGGTGAAGGACTACATCCTGACCTTGCTGGTGGCGGCCGCCGTCACCTATATATTGACGCCGCTGGTCCGGCGGGCGGCGGTCAGGTTCGGGGCCATGCACGCGCCACGCGAGCGCGACGTGCACACGGTCCCGGTGCCGCGCGGTGGCGGCGTGGCCATGTACATCGGCCTGGCAGCGGGCTTGTTCGTGGCCGAGCAGATCCCCCAGCTACGGAGCGCCTTCGGGTCGACCGGCATGGTTCAGGGCCTGCTCCTGGCGGGCGGCCTGCTGGTCGCTATCGGCGTTATCGATGATCGCTGGGGTATGTCGGCCCTCACGAAGGCGGCCGGCCAGGTCGCAGCCGGTGCGATCCTGGTGGCCACGGGGACCCAGCTCAACTGGCTGCCCGAGCCTGGGGGCGGCACCTTCGCCCCGACGCCAGATCAGTCAACTCTGCTGACCATCCTGATCGTGGTCGCGACGATCAACGCGGTCAACTTCATCGACGGGCTCGACGGCCTCGCGGCCGGGATCGTCGCGATCGCTTCGGTTTCGTTCCTCATTTATTACTACGGGATGACCAAGGTCCTCAGCATCTCGGCGCTGGCCGCCCCAGCGCTTGCCTCTGCCCTCCTGGCCGGGGTCTGCCTGGGGTTTTTGCCGCACAACTTCTATCCGGCCCGGATCTTCATGGGCGACACGGGGTCGATGCTGCTTGGCCTGGTGCTGGCGTATGCCCCGATCTCCAGCATCACGTCGCTGGACGCCGCCGACCTGTCCGAGATCAACCGCTATCCGGTGATCATGCCGCTGCTGCTCCCGGCCGTGCTGCTGGTCATCCCGTACACCGACATGCTGCTCGCCGTGGTCCGCCGGATGCGGGCGGGACTGTCCCCGTTCGCGGCTGACCAAAAGCACCTGCACCACAAGCTCATCGGGATCGGCCACTCGCAGCGGGCCAGCGTGGTGGTGATGTACCTATGGGCCGCCTTGTTCTCCGGCAGCGTCGTGTGGTTCTCCCTGGAGAAGACCGCAGAGCGGGGGCTGGCCAACCACCACGGTCAGCCCGTGCTCGTCTTCGTGGTGATCACGGCGGCGGCCGTTCTCACCCTGGTGCTGATGTCGATGCCATGGCTGCGCAACCGCGACCGCCCGCAAAAGGCGGTTGCCGCCCTCGGCCTCGGTGCGACGGGAACGCCGGGAGCTACCGAGGCCTTGCGGCCCGCCGAAGCCCTGCAGGCCGCCGCGCCGTCGGCTGGCGAGGGCTCCGAGTCCGCCTTGTCGGCGGGTTCGCCGGATCTGGCCGTCTCGGTCGCCGAACGGCCGCGGCCCGCTGACGTCGACAAGGGCCAGTCCGGCCCGACGGACCTGAACGGAGCGTTCGGCCCGCGCTCGGGAGCCAACCTGAGTATGCCGACCGGTGCTGTCGGGCGTCTGCCGGCGGCCGTCGAGCCGGCCGGGTATGCGTCTGCTGGGTCCGAGGCGGCCGGGTATGCGCCCGCCGAGGCGCCCAGGGATGCGTCCGTCGAGTCGCCCAGACGCCCCCGGTCCGTCGTCGGCACTGTGCCGCCGGCGATCGAGCCAGACTCCGATTCGGTGCGCGCCGGCACCGTCGGCACTAACGGATTCGTGCGGGGCCGGCCACCAGACGAAACGGCCTGGCGAGGCCGGTCCAAGGCGGGCTCACCGCCGCCAGCGACGACTGCGGGCGACGACCTAGCGCATCCGCTGCCGCGCCGGACGCAGGCCGAGAGCGGAAGCCATCTGGCCGGGCCCGGCGGGCTCGCGCGCTTGGCCGGCCGCGGTCAGCATGCGGGCCACGCGGAGTCGGGCCCGGTCATCGACCCGAGTGACATGCCGAACTGACGTGTGCGTGCAGCCTCGCAAGCGACTCCGGATCAACCCTCTCTTGACCGACCCTAGGTGTGCGCTTGAATGTGCCGCTGACCTGGTCAAACTCCACCTGCGTTTGAGCGCTTCGTCACACTAGGTGACCTGCTGAGCTACAACGCCAGAGAGCTTGTGATATCTTTCACGAGCACCCACTCGCGGTCTGAAGTGGACCCCGTGATACGTTGCGCTCACCTGGCAACCCACTGCCAGGGGCTCGTGGAACGGGGCACATTGCGACCGCGAGCTACCTTCAACTGGGCTCGGCCGCAGCAGCTTCCGACCACACCCGGAGTCTCCTGAAAGATGCTGGCGAACATCGCCCCGATGGCGCGGCGATCCGCAATCGTGACCGGCGCCGCAGGCGCGGTCATGCTTGCAATCAGTGTCGCCGCCGGCGGCAAGGGCGTGCTCGGTGCGGCGATCGCCATCGGCGTCGTGGCGGCCTTCTTCGGCCTGACCGTGCTGGCATTTGGCCTCGGTGCGAAGGTCAGCCCGCAGGCCATGGCGGGCGCTGGCATGGCCATGTATTTCGTCAAGATCCTGGCCCTGCTGGTGCTGATCAGCACCCTTCGCGACAGCACCGCGTTTAGCGGGCTGCTGTTCGGCGTGACGATCATCGTTCTCGTTCTCGTATACCAGGCCGCGCTGGCGTTCTCGTGGTACCGGACGAAGATGCTCTATGTCGAGCCGGCTGGAGAACGATGACCCGTGGCAGCGACATGGACCCCGGACGGCAGATCGCGGCCCGCGGCCGATGCCGCCTGCGCGGGACCGGGTGGTCGGCGTGACCGGGGCTGGCGGCCCAGCGCAGGAGCCGCCCGCGCCGCACGAGAACGAGGGCTGGCGCGTCTTCAGCTACATGCTCGGAGGCATGCTCATCTACGGCGCGATCGGCTGGGTCGTCGCGCATTTCACCGGCATCTCCATCCTGTTCCCGATGGGCATGATCTTGGGGATCGTGCTGTCCGTCGTCATGATCATCTTCCGGTTCACCAGGTCCTGACCTGCCCCCAATCGGCCGTGTTTTACGTTCCGGTAACCCCGGCTGCGATCGTGTCAGCCGACTGCGCCATGATGACTGACCTTGACCCGCAGCGGCCTGTCCTCGCATGGACCCCGCCCTGTGCGCGACAGCTTGGAAAGGTGACCAGGTGACCCATGTAGTGGCGGTCGGGGCCAGCTGCACGCCCTTGAACACACACTTGTACTCCGGCTGCGGCTACCCGTCGCCGTCGATCGTGGACTTCTACTTCAAGCCGATATTTACCATCGGCAACTTCCACTTTGACAAGCCGATGTTGCTTGTGCTGCTGACAACCGTCATCGTGGTCGGGTTCTTCTGGGCGGCCTTCAGAAAGCCGGACCTGGTGCCGCGCGGTATCCAGAACGTCGGCGAGCTCGGCATCCTCTTCGTCCGGGACCAGATCCTGCGTCCGCAGATGGGCAAGAAAGGCGACAACTGGCTGCCGTTCCTTTCCGCGCTGTTCTTCTTCATCTGGATCAACAACATCTTCGGCGTCATCCCGATCCTGTACTTCCCGGCGACGTCCCGGTATGAGTACCCGCTCATCCTCACCGTCATGGTCTGGGTCCTCTACATGGGCATCGGTATCTGGAAGCAAGGCCCTTACGGCTACTTCAGGAACATGGCCGTGCCGCAGGGCGCGCCGTTGTGGATCCTGCCGCTGCTGGTGCCGATCGAGCTGTTCTCCAACATCATCGTGCGGCCGTTCACGCTGTCGATCCGGCTATTCGCGAACATGCTGGCCGGCCACGTGCTACTGCTGGTGTTCGCGCTCGCTACCTGGTATCTGCTGAGCCTTTCGATCGGGCTGGTGTACTCGGCGGTATCCTTCGCCGTTCTCATCGCGCTGACCGGCCTGGAGCTGCTGATCCAGCTGCTGCAGGCGTTCATCTTCACCATCCTGACCGCCAACTACATAGCAGGCGCGTACGAACCCACGCACTAATCCGACGTCAATTAAGGAACAGCCGGCTACGTGGCCGGCCTGACAAAAAGGAAACACAACAATGCAGCTCGCGATGCACCTGCATCACCTGCTCTACGTCGCGGCCAGTGGCGGGGCTCCTGGCTCCTCCACCAACCCGTACCAGCTCCACATCGTCAACCTGGGCGCGCTCGCTTACGGCTTGGCCGCGATTGGCCCCGGCGTTGGCATCGGCATCATCTTCGGGAAGTTCATGGAGTCGATCGCACGCCAGCCTGAGGCTCAGGGTCGCCTCACTGGCTTCCTGTGGATCGGCTTCGCGCTGACCGAAGCGCTGGCGCTCATCGGTATCGCTGTCTTCTACTTCCTGAAGTAGACCCCCGGAGGTAGCCGTCGTGTATCACCACTTGGCCGTCGTAAACCCGCCGCTGACCGGGAACCCCCTGGTCCCTAGCTGGACTGAGGTCATCTGGGGTGGCGTCGCGTTCTTGATTGTGTTCGTCGCCCTGTGGCGAGTTCTCCTGCCGCGGATCACCAAGACCCTCCAGGACCGGACCGACGCCATCGAGGGCGGCATTGAGCGGGCCACCGCAGCCCAAAAAGAGGCCGATCGCCTGGTCGATGACTACAAGGCACAGCTCGCCGAAGCACGGCACGATGCGGCGCGGCAGCGCGAGCAGGCCATTGAGGAAGGCGCCAGGATCATCGCCGAGAAGCGCCACGAAGCCGAGGAAGAGGCCAGGCGGATCATCGCTGCGGCGCATAGCCAGATCGACGCCGATCGCCAGCAGGCGTTTGCTTCGCTGCGGGCCGAGGTTGGCACCCTGGCCGTCCAGCTTGCCGGCAAGATCGTTGGTGAGTCGCTGGAGGATGAGGCCAGGCAGAGCCGGGTTGTCGACCGGTTCCTTGCCGATCTCGATGCCAGCCAGAGCACGGCGTCGGGAGCCCGGTCATCGTCATGAGGGGCATCAGCAGGACCTCTATCGCCGAGGTCGAGGATCGGCTCGAGCCGCTCGTCGGCGACCCGCGGGCCGCGACCGACCTCGGCAACGAGTTGTTCGCCGCGGCGGGCGTGCTGGCCACCCAGCCGGCGCTGCGCCGAGCCCTCAGCGATCCGTCCCGATCGGATCAGGCCAGAGCCGAGCTTGCCCTGGCCGTGTTCAGCGGCAAGGTCAGCGATGCCACGGCGGGCCTGATCGAGGCCGTGGGCGCGGCCCGTTGGTCGGCACCTGGAGACCTGACCGATGCGGTCGAGCAGCTTGCTGCGCAGGCGATCATCGCCGCCGCTGAGCACGAGGGCCGACTAGACGATCTCGAGGACGAGCTTTTCAGGTTCGGCCGTATCGTCAACAGCGAGCCGGACTTGCGGATCGCGTTGACGAACCCGTTCCTGCCCGCCACCGCCAAGCGCGACCTGCTCGACAACCTGCTCGCCGCGAGGGTGACCCCTGAGGCGCTGCGCCTTATCACCGAGGCCGCCGTCAACCCGCTCGGCCGCAGCCTGGATGTGAGCCTGGAGGAATATGCCAGGCTCGCCGCGCGCAGGCGCGAACGGCTTGTTGCCGAGGTCCACGTCGCGGTGGCGCTGACTGACCGGCAGCGCAGCCGGCTCGCCGCCGCTCTCGCCACCGCGTACGGGCACCAGGTGCACCTGAACGTCGTCCTCGACCCGAAGGTGGCGGGCGGGCTCACGGTCAGGATCGGGGACGAGCTGATCGACGGCAGCGTGGCGACCCGGCTAGCCGAGGCGGGGCGCAGACTGGTGGCTAGGTGAGCGAGGAGCCGGCCAAGCCAGCGGAAACCGGGCCGGACGCGCCGGGGCCCGCCCGGCCGCGTGGGCGGCCCCGCCACGAACAAGAAGAACAAGCGCAGACTCCCGATACAGACGAGAAGGACACGAGGAAGATGGCGGAGCTGACAATCCGGCCCGAAGATATCCGGAGCGCTATCGAGCGTTTCGTCGACACCTACAAGCCGGGAGCAGTCGCCACCGAGGAGGTCGGCGCCGTTGTCGAGTGCGGCGACGGCATCGCGAGGGTCTCCGGCCTGCCCTCGGCCATGGCCAACGAACTGCTGGAGTTCGAAGACGGCACCCGCGGCATCGCGCTGAACTTGGACGTCCGGGAGATCGGCGTCGTTATTCTCGGCGAGTTCTATCAGATCGAGGAAGGCCAGCGGGTCAAGCGAACCGGCGAGGTGCTCTCGGTCCCGGTCGGCGACGGCTACCTTGGTCGCGTCGTCGGGCCGCTGGGCGACCCCCTGGACGGACTCGGACCGATCCAGGGCACGCTCGAGCCCCGGCAGCTCGAGCTGCAGGCTCCGTCAGTGGTCCAGCGCAAGAAGGTGTCAGAGCCGCTGCAGACCGGCATCAAGGCGATCGACGCCATTACCCCGATCGGCCGGGGTCAGCGGGAACTCATCATCGGCGACCGCCAAACCGGCAAGACCACGATCGCGATCGACACGATCATCAACCAGAAGCAGAACTGGCAATCGGGCGACCCGAAGCGGCAGGTCCGCTGCATCTACGTCGCCGTCGGTCAGAAGGGCTCCACCATCTCGTCGGTCCGCGC
>JASHUG010000212.1 GCA_030040155.1 Streptosporangiaceae bacterium
GCCCGGCAGCCGGGCTGGCCCACTTCCCTCATACGGGTCATCCGTGGCAGGCCAGCAGTGGCAATCAAATCCGCGAGGCCAGGCGAAGACCGCCAGCCTCAGAACCTCACACGTCGCCACCTACCGGACATGCCGGGGATGCTCATGCAACCCTGGAACCCCGCGCTGATCAAGCACCGGAGTCCCTTACATGAACCTGCGGAACCTTCCCGTTATGAGCGGGGCGCTCTACCAGCTGAGCTACGTCGCCTTGAGTTGGCTCGGGAGGGCTTGAACCTCCTGCCTGCTGCGTATCAGGCAGCTGCTCTAACCAGGTGAGCTACGAGCCAGCGGATGACGGAGGACCTGACCCCCAGCCCGTTTCCGGGCCCGTCCCGCTTCGAACGGGCGGCTATCCCTGACAGCTTCATCATCCAGAGCGGAGAGCGGACTACTCGAAAGCCATGTCCTCGCGGACACGATCCGGCTAGCAACCGGTCCCGATCCCTGATCGGTTCACTCTCCATGCTGGGCTAAGAACCATTTCGCCCAGCCAACTTGTCCTCGACCCGCTGTCGTGCGCGCATTTAGAGCACGTCTCTAGCACCATGGCGACGGTAATTGGCGCGTCTGTTCAGTTTGCTCTCCTTGGTACTCTTCCCCGGATTTGAACCGGGATGCTCTGCGGTCTGAGCGCAGCGCCTCTTGCGGTTGGGCTAGAAGGGCTTGGAGCCCCTGACCCGAATCGAACGGGTGACCTGCCGTTTACGAGACGGCCGCTCTTGCCGACTGAGCTACAAGGGCTTGGCTACCAGGGCTGGGCGGCACTTGAAGCCGCTGCAACCACGCGAGCAGAACCAGTCCTTAGCTGTCATCCCACGATGACGGCCCTGGCCGGCGCAGAGCGCGCACGGCCAGGGACCGTCGGATTGTGCGGCTGCTCGACCGCACCTGACGTTTCCCACTCTTGAGTTCTCAATGTGCAGGCGGATTCCCCCGAAGGGCGCCGCTCAGCAGGGACGGGAGGACTCGAACCCCCGGCGCGCAGTTTTGGAGGCTGCCGTTCTGGCCGCTGAACTACGTCCCTATGTGCACTTGTCGCTACGAATAAGAAACCGCCCGCCAGGGCTTTGTCCTGGGGGCGGTGCCTGCTACTGCGGCCATATCCGGCTACATCGGCGGCACCGTTTCCCTCGTCACGTCCAGCATCGACTGGCACGGGGCGTAGTGCATTCCGCGCTCGATGCTCGGCGACCAGGTATTCACCGGGCTCCTTTCGTATGGCTCTGTCTATTCAGAGTAAGCGGCAGCTACCCGACTGGCAAAGTTATTTACAGGAGTAAGAGCTGGCGCCGTCTCAGCCCTCGCACTCAGACGGCAGTCGCGCACGGACTTCACGTCGTGCAGCTGGCCGGGGAACTGCGTGCCGGAACGAGCCGGTAATTCACCGATGCCACCGTGATGCCCAAGGCTGACATCGGAGCCAGCCGGAGCCCGGAGCATTGTCTTGCGGCGCCCGGTAGATGTCCAGCTCACCTGACGCTCCCCCAGGTGTCACGTTACTGTGCGATTGCTCATCAACCGGGATGTCGTGTCAGCTCCAGGGCCGGCGCGACCGGGCTGACCAGTATTCAGTTGCGGGCTCGGCCATATCGAAATCCAGGTGGTCGAGTCCGGTGATCGTCAGCGCCGCAAGATTGGCGGCTAGCTGGGCAGTTGTCACCGCGCCGGACAGCACGACGGTGGTCCAGGGTTGCGCCAGCGCCACAGCGAGAGCTATCGCGTCCGTCGTCAGCCGATGTGCTGACGCAAGCCGGGCGAGTGGGGAAGCAGGGTCGGCCTTGTCGCCGCCGGGCGCAAGCCTGCCGTTCGCCACAGCCTCCTTGATGAGGACCGCCCAGCCAGCTTCGGCGGCCTCGGCGGCAGCGGGTGCGACCGACGTTTCCAGCAGGTTCCACGTCACTTCGGCAGCGGAGAAGAGCGGCTCGCCGTCAACGGTCGACTCCAATGCGCGCCGCAGCGTAGTGGCCTGCAATGGCCCGCTGGTGGTCAGCCCGATCATGACTCCTTCGCTGCGCAGTCGTGCCATCGCAGCCAGCAGCGCGCTGTCGCCGAGCACGCCCGAGTCCTCGGTCAGCGAGTGCACCTGGTAGAGCGCCAGCCTGTCGCCGAGGTTGGCACGCGTCTGCGCTAGCTGGCTTTCGAACGTAGCTAGCGTGTGGTCCTTGACTTCCTGCCGGGCCGCGTCAAGCCGCCAGTCTCCGGTATAGCGGTAGCCCCACTTCGAGCCCACAATCATGTCCGGGTGGCGGCGATCGGCCAGCCAGCCGGCCAGGAAATCTTCGGCCAGGCCGTAGGACCTCGCAGCGTCCGCATACCGGATGCCTGCCTCGTATGCGCCGTCGAGCATCGCGTAAGTCCTGGCGCGCATCCCGGATACGCTCCGGTCGGGCAGGTCACGGGCCCGGTGGCTGGTGATGTAGGCGGGCCGGCCGAGAGCGGCGAGCCCGAGCCCGATCCTGGATACCGTTGGCCCGCGCTTTCCCAGTTGCATAGTCGGCATGGCGTACGGTTGCGGAGCCATCGGCGCCAAGGCTACTCCCTGTTCGGGGTGACTCTCGGGCGCGCCTTGCCGGATCCAGCGAGCTTCGCGTTATCGTGATGCTCGTCTCGCGAGGCCGCCGGCTTGCCGCCGAATCTAAGCCCGGAACACAGGCGAACGTCCATTTCTGCTGGATTCCGGCAGGTCGCGTTCCGCGCTTTCGCTGATCAGATGGGATCAAGGTCGATGCGCACTGTCAGCGGATCAGTAGCGATCGCGGCCGACGTGCCCACGCATAGACCGCGCGCCAGATTGCCCCGGCCGATCAGCCGCCAGCGCTCGCGCGGGTCGTCATCGTCCAGAATGTGCGCCGTTCCCGTCCGCCATACCAGCCCCGACTCGCTGCGTACCTTGACCCGGACCCGCGGATTGGCCTGGATATTTCGCACCCAGCCCGCGCGGTGACCGCGTTGGGCCACCAGCCAGAAGGTCTCCCCGTCTAGGCCATCGCACACTGGTGTGCGCCGCGGCACTCCAGTGCGGCGCCCAGTCGTTTCCAGCAAGGCATCGCCCGGCGGCGGGAAGCCGAGATCATGCGCGAGCATCACGACCGGATTGATGACGCGCCGCTGCAGCGGGTAGACGACTCGATCCTTAACCGCTGACCCATCCATGTCAGACCTTGTCTTTCCCGGCCATGCCGCGAACACCCACCGGAAGTCGCTGATACGACAGCGCCACATCCAACAACCGGCACCGACTCGCTAAGGCATCCCCGTGCGGGCTGGCACAAAACCGTGAGCCACGGGATTGGCCTAGATTTAGCCGAGGTGAGGCCCACCGGCCGATCAACGCCTCGAAGGGGAGCCGGGAAGATCAGCGAGAAGGCACCAGCAGACCGTGAAGCTGGACGGCTTGAGTCTTGCTGAGCAGGTTGATCTGTTCCGCCCGGAGGGCGATGAACTTGCGTCGTGGTCGCGGAGCCTGCCAGAGCTTCCCGGCGACGCTCACGCCGACGGCATCGCCTGCGTCGTAGGCCTGCCGGATGAGCAGTGTCAACGCCGCCACGTCTGCCGTCGGAAAGGCGACGACGAATTCATACCAGGCGGGTCCCGGTTGGTTCCGATTGATCGTGACCGAGGAAACCGCCGCGGAGGTGATCGTTACCGGAGTTCCGACCGGGCGGTAGCACGCCACGCCCGCCGGCGCTCCGGAAGGCCTGGTCCGCGCCGGGGCAGGAGCAGGGCTAGGGGCAGGCGTCGCCGTGCTCCCCCGGACGTACTTGACGCGCAGGCGGACTCTCACCACGAGCCGCGGGACGTTGGGCTGCGACCCGAAGAGCGCGACTGAGCCGGCCGGGCAGTGGCCTGTTGGTGTGGAGGGCTGGCTGCGCATCATTTGCATGATGATCGGCGATCCCAGATCGCGTGCCGGTGGCAGGCTCACTGGCGCCGGGTCCGGTCCTAGCGGGGTGATGTTGCTGCAGCCGGCAACGGCGGGCACGAGGCCGGCGGCGGCCAGTGCGCTGGCCAGGACGGTCAGCGGGCGAAGCGGGCGGAGGCACGTCATGTCCTGCATCCTCCTAGGCAGCCATCGCCTGGGGACACGGAGGCGACGCGGGCGCTGTTGCCTGGGCTCGGGCGGCGTCGGGTGCGACAAGCGCAACGACGGCCAGCATGATGACCAGTTCGGCCAGGCTCACGTTGATCAGGTGCGGGTCGTTCAAGTAACGGGTGATCGTGACGATCCGGAGCGCGGCGGCGACCGCGGCTAGCAACACCAGGGTCAGCGACCACAGCCCCGTGCCCGCGGCGCTGCGGGACCAGGCCCTGGGTGCGTGCACGAGGCACGCCAGGGTGACAAGGATGCAGCACATTCCGGAGAAGTCCGGCAGCCAGGCGTAGTTGCCGGTTACCTGGAGCGCCTGCAGCGGCCCGTACACGAGGACGTAGCCAGCAGGCATCGCCGCCAGCCAGGGCCTGGGCGCGGCTGATGGCGCGTCCCGGTGGAAGGCGGTCATGGCCAGGAGCGGGGCCAGGTCGACCAGGATCCAGAAGACCCAGGGCCCGAACGGCGCCGGCAGGACGCCGGTGAGCTGGGCTTGCAGCAAGGCGACCAGGTTGGGGACGATGGCCAGTGTCGCGAGGACCCGAGCAGTTCGGTAATGCCCTAGAGTCAGCGTCACGAAAATCGCGATCCAGGCGAGGCACGCCAGGTAATACAACGTGTCCCACATTCCGCTAGGCACGACCGCCAGGCTCGCCGGCGGCGCAGGCAGCCAGCTGACCAGACGGCGGCTCCATAGCAAGAACACCAGCACGTTAACGGCGAGCACCGCGTGAACCAGCAGCACCGCTAGCACTGCGCGCCGCAGGGCCTGACCCCAGGCGTGCCTGCGCGGCGTGCTGGCGCCGCCCACGTGCAGCCGGATGGCCAGGCCGGTCACGCTGGCCAACTCGCCCCAGCCCGGCCCGACAGCCTTAGCGATATAAGCGCCTGCCTCCGGATCACCGGTCAGCCAGCTGTCCATGAAGGCGGCGACCATGTCCTCTTCCCACTGCTCCCGGTACCAGCCGGGCAGCAGCCGAAGCACTCGCCGGTATCGCTGCTCCAGGTCGCTGCTCATCTGGCTGCCTGCGGCCCGCTAAGGACTAGTCTCGCCCGTACCACCCTGGCAGTAGCGGTGCGTAGCTCGGTCCCCTGCCCGGTCATAGGGCTAGCAGCCATGGCGGTCAATGTACTGGAAAGCAAGATATTATTCGAGGCCTTGTCAACGGACCCACGACGGCAGCGCTTTCCGGGTCTAGCTGGAGGCACTGGGAGCGTTAGAAGAGGGCGACACCGGTGAGCGCGGCCAGCCGGTCCATCAGCTGGTCCTGGAAAGCCAAGTCACGCGCTTCTGCCGCGGGCTCGCGTTGCTGCCGGTGATACCAGTAGCCGCCGCTCACTCTCGCGGCTGGATCGCCGCTCACGGCGAGCCATGTCTGCGTAAGGTAGCCGAGCTCTAGGTCGCCGGTTGCTGCGGGGCCGCCCATCTTGGTCGGGACCCAACCTGGGTCGACGGCGTTGCTGAGCATGTCCGGCCAAGCCCGCGCGACAGTGAGCGCGAGCGCGGTGACGTAGAGCTTGCTCTCGGCGTAGGCCTGCCCGGCATTCCAGGGCCGCCCGGTCCAGTCGATATCCCGCAGGGACCCGGCACCTCCATGATGCAGTCCGCTGCTCAGGTAGATCAGCCGATCAGGGCGGCCGATCAATGCGGTGAGCATATAGGGGGCGAGGCAGTTCACAGCGAGTGTCCTGGCGTGGCCGTCGGCGGTCGCAGCGCGGGATGGCTCAAGAAAGACGCCTGCATTATGAATGACAGCGTCCATTCGGCCGATCCCATTCACCTGATCAGCCAGTTCCCGGGTCTGCGCCGCGCTGGCCAGGTCGCCGATGACAACTCCGGCTGCGTCTGGGGCCAGGTCGCCAAGCGCCGCCGCCCGCTCGAGGGCGCGGGCGTGGAGGACAACGTCATGACCTTCGCCTATCAGGACACTGGCGGCGGCGCGGCCGAGTCCGTCGGTGGAGCCGGTGATGAAGACGCGAGACACGGGGTCATTCTTCCGTCGCAGTGTGCTGGTTCCGATCAGGGGGAGTACTCCGGGCGCGTTACCGTCAGCGCCAGCCTGCTGGTAGCCCGGCCGAGGACGGCCACAGTCAGTGCGCTACTGCGCGGTCCATCCGCCCACTCCCGTGCAGGCCATGCGCACCCATAGCCGCGAAGGCCGCCGCTGCACCAGCGAACCGCGATGAGTGCCGGCGCCAATGCAGCGGGATGGAGGGTTGACGGATGCAGTTCATTGTAGTAAATTCCAAGCAATGGAAGATATTTCATCAGAGCCCGCACCTGAGCGTTTGTCCGGGACCGGCGCGTCGCGCAAGCCTTGGCATAAGGTGCACAAGGCATTGGCCGATCCGCTGCGCATCCGGCTCCTGGAGTGGCTGGCCGAAGAGCCCCAGTCCGCGCGTGAGCTGGCCGGCTCCGCCGGGATGCCGGCTGATCGCCTCTACTACCACCTCGGCCAGCTCGAGCAGGCAGGGCTGATCGAGGTTGCCAGTTACCGGCGGCTGGCCCGCGGCAAGACCGAACGGGTTTATGCGCGTGCGGAGACGGAGCCGCCAGGCGACGATGCCACCCCGGAGGAATCCGCTGCGTTCCTGGGATCGGTGCTGGAAGCCACTGCGATGGACATCACAGCGGCTTACCAAGCCGGGCAGTCTGGAGGCCGCCGGGAGGTTTATCTGCACCGCGGCTCGCTCCGACTTACCGATCAGGCGCTGGCCGAACTTCGCGGCCACATCGAGCAGCTCGCCACGCGGTTCGCTGATCCCGGCGCGGACGGAACCTGGACCCGGATGGTCCTGGCGCTCGTCGACGTGCAAGACCGCCCGGATGCCGACCCCCCGCCAGGCAGCCCAGCATGAGCGATGCCACCGCACGGCACGCCAGCCTGTCCGTCCGCGCCTCCGACGCCGAGCGAGAGTGCACCGTGGCACTGCTGCGGCAGGGCTTCGCCGACGGCCGCCTGACACAGGCCGAGCTTGAGGAAAGAGCCACCGCCGCCTATCAGGCGCGGACCGTGGCCAAGCTGAGCGATCTCACCGCCGACCTGCCCACTCAGGAGCCACCGCCACGGCCAGGCCGGGTACTGGACCTGCGCCTGTTGCGCATCCTGCTGTGCGTCCACCCTCTCGCTGCCCTGGTGTACTGGCTGATCTCTCTCGGCAGACAGCCAGGCATACCCGACCCGAGCTCGGCGACCGCC
>JASHUG010000213.1 GCA_030040155.1 Streptosporangiaceae bacterium
CCAACCTGGTGCTCGGCTGCGCGGGCATGTCGCGCACCGATTCTCGGCGGTTCGCCTTGGGCGTGCTGAACGCAGCCCTCGGCGGCGGCATGTCGTCGCGGCTGTTCCAGGAGGTACGCGAGAAGCGCGGACTGGCCTACTCGGTCTACAGCTTCAGCTCGCAGCACGCCGACTCCGGCCAGTGGGGCATCTACGCCGGCTGCCTCCCGGCCAAGGCCGACGACGTGCTCGCGATCTGCCAGGAGGAGATCACCAAGGTCATCGACAGCGGGCTGACCGACGAGGAACTGGACCGCGGCAAGGGCCAGCTGCGCGGCTCGATCGTGCTGGGCCTGGAAGACCCGTCCTCGCGAATGAGCCGCCTGGGCAAGTCCGAGCTCGTGTACCCGGCGCTGGAGGCGGTAGACGAGATCCTTGCCGAGATCGACGCCGTGACGCACGACGATGTCCGTGCGGTGGCCATCGAGGTGCTCGGGCTGCCGAAGGCGCTGGCGGTGGTCGGCCCGTTCGACGAGACCGACGCGTTCGACGCCGCGGTCGCCAGCTAGCGAGCCGGCCGGCCGCCGGGCCGGTGTTAGCAGGGCCGGCCCGTCGCGCGGCTAGCGTCCGCCCGGGTGGGTCGGCGAAACTGGTACAAGGCGGGAACGGGGCATGTCGCTCTCGCCCATTGTCCGCGCCAGACGGGAGTCTCATGTCAGCCGGCGATCCACCTGGACGCCTGATCGGCTCAGGCCGGTCCGCCGACATCTATGACATCGGCGACAACCGCGTGCTGCGGCGCTATCGGCATGACGCCGACACGCGGCGCGAGGCCGACCTCATGATCCACCTGGCGCAGGCCGGGTTTCCGGTGCCGGCCGTCTATGACGCCAGCGGACGCGACATCGTCATGGAGCGGGTCATCGGGCGAGACATGATCGCCGATTTCAGCCGCCGGCCGTGGCTGGCCGGGAAGTATGGCCGGATGCTGGCTGACCTGCACAACCGGTTGCATCAGATCGACGCCCCGCCGGGCCTGCGGCCGGCGTTCGAGGCCGGAGACAAGGTCGTGCACCTGGATCTGCATCCGGCTAACGTGATGCTGACCGAGCGGGGGCCGATGGTCATCGACTGGTCGAACGCCGCCGCGGGCGATCCGGCGGCCGACGTGGCCGTCGCCTACGTGATCATCGCGTGCTCGGAGACCGACCTGCTCCCCGCACCGCTTCGCGCAGTCATCGCGCCCTTGCGCGCCTCCTACCTGAGGCAGTTCCTGGCCGCCGTCCGCGACGACCCGATCCCGGTGCTGGCCAGCGCTGCGCGATACCGGATAAACGACAGGAACGTCCGGCCGTCCGAAGTTAAGAAGCTACGGCGGATCGCCGATGGAGCGGACAGGGTCGGCGCGGGTTAGCGCGTCCGACCGGCCACTTTGATGAAGCGGACATGGCGTCCTGGCGCGATGGCGGAACGCGCTGACTTCGGTGTAGCCGGCGGCGATGGCCATCGCGCACACGTCGGCGATCCGCCACGCAACGTCGGGGAGCCGGTGCGCATCGGAGGCGGTCGTGATCGGGACCTGGTAGTCGTGAAATCGGGCCAGCAGCCTCCGATCGGGATAGGCCTCGGCGCACGGTTTGCGCCAGCCGGCCGAGTTGAGCTCGGCGGCGAGCCCGCAGGCACGGGCAGCCTCGGCGATCCGGTCACAGAACTCATCGGGCGCGGCCGGCCGGTGGCCCGCGACCTTGGCCAGGTCCGGATGCGCTAGCACGTCCACCGCCTGGGTGCACGCCAGCTCTTCGACCGATGCGGTGTAGTCGTGCCAGACTCGCTCCACCCCCCGGGCGGCCCATTGTTCCTGGGCCCGGGCCCAGTCCAGGGCGTCGAACAACCAGGCGCCGATCCAGTGCACGCTGCCAAGGAGAACGTCGAACGGGTACCCGTCGAGCAGGTCCGCGACCTTCTGCATCTGGCCGGGAAAGTAGTCGACCTCCAGGCCGACCACGATCGGCAGGCCAGCCGCCCTGGCCGCGAGCGCAGTTTCGACGTACTGGTCGAGGTCGGCCCCGAGTTCCTCGTCCCAGCAGGTGGCCGTCTCGGCCTGCCTGGCCAGGCTGGGGTCTTGCTCCCACCAGCCTCGCAGCAGCGCGTCGAACTGGCGGAAACGGGAGGAGTGCTCGGTGATCGCGAGCTCGGTGACCCCGAGTTGGACCGCACGAGCGCAGTAGTCGCCGAGCTGATCGACGCTCGCCTGCAATGGCAGCAGCGGCGCGTGCTGCCACAGATGGACGTGGTAATCAATCACCCCGCCATCCTCCCGCGGACTCCTTCGGGCGACAGCGGCCGATCGGGGCCCGCAACCGGTCGGGCCCGCGGTTACGTCGCGCCGTCACCTGATGTCGGCCGAAGACGGCTGGAACCGGGCGAAGTAGGCCAGCGGCGGGCCGAGCCAGGCTGAGGGCCGCAGCCCGGCGTCGTTGGCGTAGCCGAGCAGGGTCACCAGCGGGACGTAGTGCCGGTCGAGGAACTCCCCGACGACCAGCCGCCCGCCGGGCTTGAGCACCCGGCCGATCTCCTGGATGGCGGCCGCGGGGTCGGGGATCTCGCCCAGGACCGTCACCAGGTAGGCGGCGTCGAAACTGCCGTCGTCAAACGGGAGGTGCCGCGCGTCGGCCTGGGCCGGGACGATCGGGCCGACCCTCGCCGCCGCGGCGCGGCGCATGACGTGATCGAGCATCGGCTGCTGGACGTCGACGATGTCGAGTTGCCCACGCGCGCCGAGCAGGCCCGCCACGTGCAGGGCCTGCAGGCCGGTGCCCGGCCCGATTTCCAGGACCCGCTCGCCTGGCCGGGCGGCCAG
>JASHUG010000214.1 GCA_030040155.1 Streptosporangiaceae bacterium
ACACCGCTTTGCCGCGCATGCGCTGATAGCGCGCGATCACGTCGGTGTGGGTGTAGGAGAACGCGTGCCCTAGGTGCAGGGAGCCGCTGGCCGTGAGCGGGGGAGTGTCGATGGCGAAGACGTCATCGCGGCTCTTAGAACGGTCAAACTTGTACTACACGAGCTTCGGCCCACCGCTGCGTCCACTCGTCCTCCAGCCCGTCCAGGGCTGGCTTGCTCATGCGGTCGGCGTCGCTGCTCATGCGCGCCAGGATAGCTGGAAGGCTCGCCGCGGTCCACGTCATATACGCGCGACGCGGGCGAGACGCCGTGGGAGCGCTGTCTATCGTTCGGAGGACGCACCCGCCGCTGCTGATCGCCTCGGCCGCGAGCGCGGACAGTAGAGTGAGGTTCCATGCGCATGCGACTTCTCGGCTCCACTGGTGTCCGCGTCAGCCCGCTCTGCCTGGGAGCGATGATGTTCGGCTCCTGGGGCAACCCCGATCATGAGGAATCCATCCGGATGGTCCACCGGGCGCTGGACGCGGGCATCAACTTCATCGATACGGCCGATGTCTACTCCTCGGGAGAGTCCGAGCTGATCGTCGGCAAGGCGCTCTCGGGCGGTCGGCGAGAGCACGTTGTGCTGGCCACCAAGGCGCACGGGCCGATGGGCGAGGACGCTAACCAGCGCGGCAACTCGCGCCGCTGGCTGGTCAGGGAGTGCGAGAACAGCCTGCGCCGGCTAGGCACTGACTACATCGACCTGTACCAGATTCACCGCCCGGATCCCGACACCGACATCGACGAGACGCTGGGTGCGCTGACCGACCTCATCAGGGCCGGGAAGATCTGCTACGCGGGGAGTTCCACGTTCCCCGCCGACCAGATCGTCGAGGCCCAGTGGACGGCCGACCGCCGCGACCGGGAGCGTTTCGTCTGCGAGCAGCCGCCTTATTCTATCCTGGTGCGCGGCATCGAGGCCGACGTGCTGCCCGCGTGTCAGCGCTACGAGATGGGTGTCATCAGCTGGGGGCCGCTCGCCAGCGGGTGGCTGTCCGGTGCCTACCGGACGGACGCCGAGTTGCCGGCCAGCCGGCGCGCCAAGCGGCTGCCGCACCGGTTCGACCTGAACCTGCCCGGCAACCGGCTGAAGCTGGATGCGGCCGACCGGCTGGCCGGCCTGGCGGCCGAAGCCGGCCTGTCACTCATCCACCTGGCCCTGGCATTCGTGCTGAACCACCCTGCAGTTACGTCAGCGATTATCGGCCCGCGGACCATGGAGCACCTGGAGAGCCACCTCGGCGCGGCCGACGTCAAGCTGTCGGCCGACGTGCTCGACCGCATCGACGAGGTCGTGGCACCCGGCACCAACCTCAACCCGGCCGACCGCGGATTCGAGCCGCCCGCGCTGGCGAATCCGGCCCTGCGCCGCCGCCACTAGGGCGCGGCCTGAATCGGCCAGCGGTGTGTGCGCTGTAGGCGAAGGTCCGGACCTGCGGCCGACCGCGCGGAGCGGAGCCGCTGTGCTGTCAGACCGTGTCACTTGGCGGACGCAGGCCGAGGAGTTGGCCGATCTGGTACGGAGTGAACCAGGCCAGGTTGAAGATCAGGATTATCGGCAGGGCCAGCGCTTCGTGCCGCCAGAACGACGTTGCAGGCAGTCCCAGCGAGAGCACGCCGATGCACGAAATGGCGGTCAGCACCCAGATGGTCCGGATCGCCGCGAGCTGCCTGCGGGTGAGCGGGAGCCGTCGCCGCGAACGCCGGCCGGGCCGCAATTGCCGCTCGAAGCCGTCGGCCGGCGGCTTCCACGGCGGTATCGCGGTGGTCGTGGCCTGGTCGGTTGCCCGATGCACCTCCTCAGATTAGCCCGGATCGTCAACCGGCTGTACGGGCCACTTGGTTACATCGGCACAGGGCGATGTCGGATGTCTGGTATAGACCGTCTAGGGAAGTTATAGGGGTCAATGTCTGCGACCCATGTTACTCAGTAGTAGTGATCTGCGTCTCAATCCGAAACCTAGTTTCCCGACGCTGCGTCAGAGCTCGGTAACACCAGCCAAGAAAACGCACGGGGGGACTTTCCATGGGCAGCAACGTCCGGCATCTCACTGGCCTTGGCCGCGCTGGCGGCAAGGCAGCTGTGATGATCGGCGCTGCGGCCGCACTGGTGTGCACCGGCACAGCAACCGCGGCCACCATCACGCCGAGCCACGTGCCGGCCGCAACCGCAAATCTGCGCATTCTCGGGTCCCACCGCGATAGCTCCAAGCCGCGCACCGGCGGCGGCCGCGACCCGGTCCAGCTCGGCCGCGGCAGCAGCGCAGTCGCAGGCAAGCTAGTTCCTGGCCGGCCGTCGCCGGCCCGGATCACTGGTCCAGGGCCTGCAGCTGGTGACCTTTAGCGGCCAGCCTGACACTAATCTGCGTGGACCTTTCAGACGGCGATCTGGTTGCGCTGGCACGGGCCGGTGACGGCGGAGCTTTCAGGTTGCTGGTCGAGCGTTACCAGCCGGCCGCGCGCGCCCGCGCGCTGCGGCTGTGCGGTGATCCAGACGATGCCGATGACATCGTGCAGGAGTCACTTCTCCAGGCTTTTGTGGCGCTGGAGCGGCTGCGGGATCCTGATCGGTTCGCCGGCTGGCTGGCCGGCATCGTGCTGAACGTGCATCGCACGCACCAGCGCCGGGCCCGCGTGCTGCTCTTGGCGGACTGGCCGGAATGGCTGCAGCCCGCCGCGCAGCACGGGCTGCCGTCGGCAGATGACCTGGATCGCGCCGACGTCGTCCGTCAGGCCGTAGCCGCTCTGCCAGCGGGGCAGCGGCGAGCGGTCCAGCTGTTCTACTACGCGGACCGGCCGTCCACGGAAATTGGCGAGTCGGCCGCCGCCGCGAAGACGAGCCTGCATAAGGCCCGGCGACGGCTGCGGGAGCACATCGCGACGCACCGTCCCGACCTCATCCCATCCCGTTCGCGGAGGCACATCGTGATACCCGTTCGCATTGCCCACGCCGAGCCGCGCCCCGGTGATCTCGGGGACGGCAGATTCGGTCTCGAGCAGGTCCTCGTCGTCCTCGCCGACGACCACGGCGGCCGGGCCCTGCCGCTGTGGCTGCCTGCGTCCGAGGGCTACTCACTGTGGCAGCTCGCCGACCGCCGCGACGGGACGGCGACACTGCCCGAGGACGTGACCGGGCGCCTGCTGCAAGCGGCTGGCGCGACCGTGACCGGAGTGGACATCGACGAGATCGGCCCGCACGTCACCGCGGCCCGGATCAACCTCAGCGGCCCGGCAGGCACGCATGCCGTGCCGGCGCTGATCGGACATGGCCTGGCCGTCGCGGCCGCCACCGGAGCGCCCGTGCGGGTCGCCGCCACGCTGATGGACCGGCTCGCCCAGCCGATCGAGGGCGGCGCCTCGCTCACTCAGTTCCTCGACGCCGAGCCCGCCGGCGCCGGGCTGCGGTCCCGGCCGCCTCGCAGCGCCGGCCAGCTGCCATCTGAGCCGCGCAACCTCAGATTCGACCACGGCCTTGACGGGTGGCTGTTCGGCGGCAGCTTCCGCGACGACCCCACCGGATCGCACTGGCAGGACTTCACGGCCACGACGCAGGACCAGTGCGCGGTCCTCGCTTCAGCCGTCGCCTACCCTGGCGGATCGGCCTTCCTCGGCCAGGCAGTGCAGGCCAGCCTGTACCGCGACACGACCGTCCGCTTGCACGCCGACATCCGCGCCGAAGACACGGCAAGCCGGGCTGAGCTCCGTCTGCAGGTTGTTCCCGAGCATGACCCGGGCAGCGGCGACGCCAGCCCGGTCGACCACCTCCTCGCCATCACCGCCGACCGCAAGTGGAACAGCTACGAACTAACAGCCCCGATCCCCGGCGACGCCCGAGCGCTGCGGTTTGGCGTTACGCTCTCTGGCACCGGCCGCATCACGCTACGCACGGTGCAACTAGACGGCAGCGCACCGCAGGATGCGCCTTGACCCCGCCAGGGCGCCGACTTCAGCGGGCGGGCTGCGCGGGACGTAGTTAAGGTACTTCCGGCATCAGCGATCAAGGTTATCTGGGTGCACCGGGCATGCCGCGTTGAAGTGCTTCAAGGTCAGCTTTCCCTGGGAATACGCCCACGAGCACGTGCAGGGATTGGGAACGCGGTCGGCAGTTATGACCTCGGCAGGCACACCGCTGCGCCGCTCGGCCCGACCCGGCTGGTACGGCAGCGGCTGCCCGACGAGCGCAAGCGCAGTCCCCTCGGTCCTGGCTTCCTGGACAGCTCCGTTGGCCAGGGCCAGCCACTCCCGTGGTCCGGCACTCGAGGTGGGGTGGGCTGGTATGCGTCGTTTGACCCGAACTCTGGCTCCGGGGATCTTGTCACTCGCCCGGCTGTCCATGGCATTCAGAATATCCGCAGACCGGCAGGCGGGTGGTGCTCGTGGCCGCCGGTCTGGTGCGCCCGACTGGCCTGGTCTACGATCTTTGGACCGCAGTGGTCTTCAGTGCGTTGCCGTGCAGCCGTCGGCAGAAGTCGCCGCCAGTCACGGGA
>JASHUG010000215.1 GCA_030040155.1 Streptosporangiaceae bacterium
GCCGATCTCGCGGACCGCCGAGCGGCGCTGCCCGAGCCGCCGCAGCAGCCGGCCGCGCTCAAGCCGGGTCATCGCTTCCTCCATGGGCATGCCCAGGCCGGCTAGATAACCGAGGCTGGCGTCAAGCGCAGCGAGCGCGTCGTCGGGACGCTGGCGGGCGGCCTCGATGACGCCACGGGCCCGGCTAGCGGCGGCCAGCGCGGACCGGCGCCCGCATGACCTGCTGCGTTCCTCGTACCACCCCAGCAGGTACTCGGCCTGCTGCAGCCGGCCTGCTCGCGCCAGCGCCTGGGCGCAGGCGGGAACAAACGTCATCTTGCTCGGCTCGAGGCTGCGTAGCTCCTCGGTATCGGCGGAATACGGCACGGCAGCCAGCACCGCTTCGGGGTCGTCACGGGCAACGGCGATCGCCACCCGAGCGTCGGTCGAAGCGAGCATGCCGGTCCCGCGGCCCTGACCTTGCTGGCGAGCCGCCGCCTCGAGATGGCTGGCGGCGGTTTCCCAGCGGCCCTGGCCCGCGGCAACATAGATGGCGGCCAGGTGGGCGCGACCCAGCAGCCAGCCCTGATCGAGATCGTCGATCAGCGTCACCAGGCGCTCGCCCTCGGCGGCTGCCTGCTTCCAGTCGCCGCGGCGATAGAGCATCTGCACCCGGAGCAGCGCCGACTCCAGCAGGTGCGCCATCGGCAGGACGGCATCGCCGTCGGTCACGGTCGCCGCGTCCAGGTGCTCGGCTGCGCCCGGCAGATCGTCAAGGTAGACCAGCACACCGCCGAGAGCCGCCCGCAACAGCAGCCGCCCGACCGGATCGGCACACCGGTCGAGCTCGGCCATCAGGAGCTGCCTGGCCTGGCCGGTTTCACCGGCAACGGCCAGGCACCCAGCTTGCACGGCGCAGGGACAGGCGCGGCTGAACCCGCTGGTGGCCGTCTGCGCTGACCGCCGCGCCCACGCTGCGGCGTCGACCACCCGGCCCTGCCCGATGAGCATCAGGGCAAGCTCGCACGCGGCCTGCGCCGTATCCTCCCTGGACTGCACGAAGCCGAGCTGAGGACGGGCGGCCAGCATGGCCCAGGCTTCGCCGATGCAGCCCTCGGCCGCTGCGTAGTCGCCGCGGAGCATCGCGAGCCGGCCGAGGACCAGGCTGCGGGCAGCCGACGCGCGCAGCGCGGCCACCTGGTCGGCGTAGGCGTGGGCGCGGGCGGCGTCGCCCATGTCGATCAGCAGTCCGACCGCGGCGAGCAGGTACTGCTCCGGACCGGGAGCCCGGTCGGCGACCTTCGCCGCCATGAGGAAGTGCTCTGCGGCCTCGGCCATTCGGCCCGCGGCGCGCTCGCTGACCGCGTGCCGCGCCAGGTCGGTGGCCAGTTGATGGTCGGGCGCGCGGCAGCCAGCCGAGCGATGAGCCAACGCTGCCATGCCGGTTGCCATGCTGGCCGCAGCCCGGTGCAACGCCGCCCGGCGGCTCACGCCGACGTCTCGGTAGATCGCCGTCCGGATAAGTGCGTGCGGGAAGGCGCACCTGCGCTGGCCGACCGTGTCGGGCTCGGTCAGCAGTCGCTGCTCGATCGCCTCCTGCAAGGCCGGGAGCGGATCGGGCAGTCCGGCTAGCGCGGCGGCATCGGCCAGGGCGCATTCGGAGCCGAGCACCGCGGCTGCCACGACAAGCTGCTCGGTGTCGACCGAGCAGGCAGCGAGCCGTGAAAGCACCAGCGTCTCGAGCGTGCGTGGTGCGGGCAACTGCAGGCCAGGGGTGCGAAGCACGTCGCCAGGCAGGTCATGCAACAGCTCCCGCACGTGCAGGGGGATCCCCGCAGCGTGATCCCGCAACCGTCTTGCCGCCCGAGTCGGCAGGCGGCCCGCCCCGGTCAGCTCGGCCAGGGCGGCGACCTCGCCCACGGCCAGGCCGCCGAGATCAAGCCGGACGCCGTGCTCGGCGACAGCCCGGATGATGCCCGCCGGCAGCCTGGGCACCTCGTCGGCGCGGATCGCAAGCAGGCACAGCACCGGGCTGGCCTGCAGTCGACGGACGGCAAAACTCAGCGACTTCAGCGACAGTTCGTCGCACCACTGCGCGTCATCGACCACCACGACCAGAACGCGCGACGGGGCGCACTGCTGCTGCAGGAACGTCAGCAGGGCCGAGCCTGCGCGCAGCGGATCCGCATGGCCGCTCCCCAGTACGGCGGCCAAGTCCGAGCCCGCCAGCGAATCTGGCGGCACTAGCTGGCCGAGCAGGCCGCCGGACATCGTCGTCTCCTCGGCGTCGCCGGAAGCGTGCAGGATGGCAGCGTGCCGGGCCCAGGAGTTGAGGCACCGGCGGATGAGCGCGGTCTTCCCGATGCCGGCCGGACCGGTGAGCAGCACGGCGTGGCCGCTTCCGGCTGCTGCCAGCGTGAATTGCCGGTCAAGCTCGGCTAATTCGGTGGCCCTGCCGACGAATGACTCATTCACAGCGCCGTTCCTTCCCCACCCCCCTGCCGCCCCAGGGAGGCCCCGCATACCGGCGTGCTCATGCCGAAAGTAGCGCAGGACGGGCTGTTTCACTACTGTCCACGCACCCCCAGTTTTGCCTGCTAGGGTGCGCCACCGGGGGTAGCGGAGCACGGCCGCCCGCATACTGCTCGCGAGACGCAGCGACAGAGGAGCGTGATGACCGAAGTCGTGATTAGCCTCGAGCGAGGGCCCGATGACCAGCCGGTCGGCTGGCTCAAGAACGCCGCTGGCGGCGTGGTTGAGTTCACCGGCTGGCTCAGACTGATCCGCCTGCTTGAGGATGAGTTGCGGGGGTCGCGCGGTCGATGGGTTGCGGATCCAGGTCGCGAGAACACGGCTGGGCCCGGTCCGACTGACGCGTAGGCGTGCGGCACGGCTGCTTGCCGCTCGGCGCGCGGTCGCGGCAGGCGCAGCCGCCGCGCCACCAGTCCAGTTACCAAGGCGGATGAATTGGCTAACTGGGATACTGCCGATCGGGGGACCGGACGAGGAGTCCGATGGCACGTATTGTGATCAACCTCGAGCGCGGAGCGGAGGACCAGCCGGTCGGGCACATCACGACTGCGACAGGGCACGACGCCAGCTTCACGGGCTGGCTGCACCTCATCCGTCTGCTCGAGGACGTATTCCGCGACGAGCCGCGCCAGGCGTCGACCACCGGAGACCTTGCACCCTAGGTTTGCGGACTAGGGCTCGTCCCTAGTTTTCGCCGATAGCTGCGGGGATGCACCATGCGTGTGCGGGGCGGCCTTCCCCGGCCCTGGCGGCATCGCAAGCGCCGAGCCGATCCGGCCCGCGAGCGAATCGTCTACTTCTGGCGGGAGCGGAAGAAGAGATGACAACAGACGTGCATCCTGATCTATCCCCCGAGCCCATACCCCCGCCGATACAGCCAAAGCTGGCCATCTCTCCGCTCACTACGAACGTGTCGATTAGCAGCGGCCAGACAGTGATCGTGTACTTCGACCTGGAAAGAACGCTGGTAGAGACCGCTGTCAGCCTCCAGGTTGGCACGCCGCCAGCAGGAATCACTGCTGCGCTGTCGACCACGTCGCTGGCGCCGCCAGACGCGGTCCAGGCATTCTCGCTGAGCTTGACTGCAGCTTCGGACATCGCGCCCGTGGCCGCGACCATCGAGGTCACGGCGACCGCCGGCGAGTA
Organism: Streptosporangiaceae bacterium; assembly: GCA_030040155.1. Taxonomy (GTDB): domain Bacteria; phylum Actinomycetota; class Actinomycetes; order Streptosporangiales; family Streptosporangiaceae; genus JAJYUU01. The sequence continues at coordinate 3,658 of JASHUG010000215.1, forward strand.
CTCCGCAGCGGCCAGCGTCGGGATCAACGCGTCGGCAGTCGCTCAGCTGTACCCCAACTTCCAGGTGCTGAGCGTCGTCTACGGGCCGCCCGGCAGCGCCCTGGGCGCCCCCGCGAGCAAGAACGACTCGTGGGCCATCTACTCCACCTCGAGCTCGACCGGCACGACGATGTCGACGAGCGCATCGTTCAAGGCCGGCGTGGACGTGACGGCTTCGGTAGGGGTCAACCTCGGCGTGCTGAACCTCAGCGACAGCTCTGACTTCAACGCCTCAGTGTCCGGTACCGGCACGTCGTCCGTCGCGGTCACCAAGAACTCCACCTACACGCTGTCGGCCTACGGCGCCGAGCAGGACGGCATC
>JASHUG010000216.1 GCA_030040155.1 Streptosporangiaceae bacterium
CGGATGAGATCGACGCCGGAGACCAGGTTCCCCCACTGGTCGCTCCCGCCCAGCTGCAGCGCGCAGCCGTGCCGCTGATGCAGCTCGAGGAAGTCGTTGGCCTGCAGGATCTGGTAGCTGAACTCGGTGTAGGTGATGCCGCCGGCCTCGAGCCGGGCGCGGACCACCTCGCGCGACAGCATCTGGTTCACCGGGAAGTGCTTGCCCACGTCACGCAGGAAGTCCAGCGCGGACAGGTGCTCGGTCCACTCCAGGTTGCTGACGATGATCGCGCCGGCCGGGCCCGGCGTGAAGTCCAGGTATTGCGTCACCTCGGCCCGGATCCGCTCGACCCAGCCCGCCACGACCTCGCGCGGATTCAGGACCCGCTCGACCGACTTTCCGCTCGGGTCACCGATCAGGCCGGTGGCCCCGCCGACGAGCCCGATCGGCCGGTGCCCGGCTTGCTGGAACCGCCGCATCGTCAGCAACAGCACCAGGTTGCCGATGTGCAGTCCAGGGGCGGTCGGATCGAAGCCACCGTAGAACGTGACCAGCTCGGTATCCAGTGCCTTGCGGAGCTCGTCAAGGTCGGTGGACACCGCGATGAGGCCGCGCCAGGTCAGGTCTTCGATGATGTCGCTCACCGCTGCATCGTCCCATCTCGCCGGTGCGGTCCGGCATTCAAGCCCTTCAAACGGGAACGAGGCGCCTCCCCACCGTCAGCGCACGTCAGCTGGCGGTCGGCCCGAGGGCAGGTGGAGGTCCGTTTCCTTTATAAGCGGACACGTACCGATCACCGGCCAGCCAGAACCGCAGCGGCAGGTCCGCGGCCTTGGTGATACCGACACGCGGGCCGGTTCTGATCGCGGCCGGGTCAGGCGGGTCCACTGGCGGTCCGATCCCGAGCGGCGAGCCGGCCGTGCACACGTCGGTGCCGTCCAGGGTCCGGTCGATGGCGAGGGCCTGGCATAGGCGACCTGGCCCGCGGGCCAGGTCGCGCTCGCGCTGGACCTTGCGTCGCTCGGCCGCCAGCCCGTTACCCTCGACCACCTCGCCAGCCCTCAGGAGCACTGCCGTGGCATCACCGGGCCGCCGGCAAACCAGGTTCGCGCAGTAGTGCATGCCGTAGGTGAAGTACACGTAGGCGTGGCCGGGCGGCCCGAACATCACCGCGTTGCGGGCCGTCCGTCCGCGGTACGAGTGTGAGGCTGGGTCGAGCGAGCCCTCGTAGGCCTCGACCTCGACCAGCCGGACCGCCACCCGCCCGTCCGGGCCGGCCGACCAGAACACGCACCCGAGCAGGTCAGGGGCGACCTCGGTGGCCGGCCGGTCGAAGAATGCCCGCGGCAGTAGTTCACTCCGGCCCTGGTACACGGTCAGTAAGCGTACCGACGCCCGCCGCCGGGCCGACCCACGCTAGTGGTCAGCAGCGGTGAAGCTGGAGAACCGGTTCAGCCGTCCGGCCGTGGCGAGCGTGTCATGGCCCCTGACCATGTTGATCCGGTACCGCGACAACTGAGCCGCGCTGAGCCACCGGTTCCCGACCCGGATGCCGATGTGAGTGAACGTCACGGGCGTCCAGTGCGGGAACGGGAAGAACGGCCCGTTCGGCCCCGTGGTGCCCTTGTCCGGATCCTCCACGACGAACGACGGATACTCCTCCAGGGACTTGAAGGTGAGGGTCTTGCTGAACCTCGCTCCGGACGTGGTGTCGTCCAGGGCCAGCCGCCAGGTGTGCTTGCGCGCCGATAGCAAGGTGATGGACGCGCTGATGTGATCGCCCGGTGCGACCGCCACGCCGCCATACTTAGCGAAATAGTTCGGGACGAGTTCGTACCAGACGCCCTCGTTCCGCTGGGTGTTGCTCGGGAAGTAGGCGAATGTCCCTTCCTGGATGATGTTGTCGTCCTTCGGGCCCCAGCCGCCGATGCCCAGCCAGACGAACTCCTGCTCGCCCTTCTTTCCCGTCACTCGCGGCTCGGTCCAGTCGGCCCGCACGGCAGTCACGTGTGCGACCGGGAATGTGTAGCCGACCCAGTGCAGCGAGTCGTAAACCGTGGTCGTCGGCGTGCCCGCAGTCGAGACCGCAATGCCGGAATTGGCGCTGGCGGGGCCGGTGTCAGCGGGGCCCGTGCCTGCGTCGGCGCTGGCGGTCCCGCTGAGCGCGGCCAAGGACGCGGCGGTAGCGGCGGCGAGGGTGGTAGTTATGGCGGCGAGAGCGCGAAGCAGCGCGCGGTTGGCTGTCGTAGTCACGCAAGTAGCCTGCCGTCCGCGCGTCCGCCTCGTCCGTCGCTTTCCGGAGATACTCGGAACTATGGCGAAGAAGGCACACTCGGGTTACGGGAGCGGTCCGCCAGTCGATGCCGCGCCGCACATCCCCGCTGGGCGCTAGCCGGGCAAAGGCCCAGACCAGCGGGTCAGCAAGCCCCGCGCCGCGTACACCACGGAAAAGGTAAAACGTCTACTTTGCGGGGAATATGTAAAGGTATGCTTTGCGCCGATACTTGGTCGCGTCCCCTAGGATCGGGCACGTGAGCAGTCAGCAGACCGCTGGGTCGGCGCAAGCCGGGCTGCTCGAGGCGCCAGCCGCTACCCGCCTGTCATCGGGGCGGGCCGCCGACGCGGCCGCCATCTATGTGCTACTCGCGATAGCCGCCGTGATGGAGTTCTGGCTCCGCGACTTGCTCACGAACCCCTTCTTCACCGACGAGGCCTGGCGGGCCTATGACATAACGCTCGGCGCGGGGTTCTTCTCGCACCTGAACCAGTCCGGCGCCCCGCTAGCCCTCGGCTGGCTCGGGATCGAGGACACCGCGCGGCTGCTCCTGGGGAACACCGAGCCCGCTCTCCGCGCGCCGATGTTCGTCGCCTACCCGGTACTCGGGATCGTCACGTACCTGCTGGCCAAGAAGTGGCTCAGCCGCCCGGTGAGCTTCTGCGTCGCCGCGTTGCTGATGGTGAACCCGTGGATCGTTAACAACGCGCTGCAGCTGAAGTCCTACTCCTACGAGGGCATCCTGTCGGTAGCGACCATCGCGCTGATCTTGCTCGTGCGACGCACCACGTGGCGGCCGGTCCCGCTCCTGCTGCTGTACGTGGCGCTCGGCCTGACTGCGGTCTTCTCGCTGCCGAACGTGTTCATCCTCGGTCCGCTGCTGGTACTTGACCTGGTCCACACCATCCGGAGCCGCGACCGGACGTGGCTGCGGATCGCGGGCGAGGCCGTCGCCGGGCTGATCGCCCTGGCCCATTTCGTGTTCTTCGTCCGGCCGCAGGCAGGTGTCGCCGCTACAAGCTTCTGGATCCACTATTACGCGCCGCGCCACCCCGGCCCGTTCGTGCACTTCGCGCTCCAGAAGCTTGTGGCCTTCGACCCGCTGATGGTCACCGGAGTCGTCGGCGTGCAAAACAACCTGCCCAAGTACAAGCTGCCGCTGGTAGGCCACGAACTGCTGGCAGTCGGCATCCTGGTGCTGCTGGCCGCCGGGGTCTGGGCGGCCGTGCGGGAGGCGACGGCCCGCACCCTGGTCGTGGCCCTCGGCGGCGCGCTGGTGCTGGAGCTCATCGCCTCGCCGCTGCGGCGGTGGCCATTCGGCATGACCCGCGTCAACCTGTTCATGCTGCCGCTCTTCTACATACTCTGCGCGATTGGGGCCGTCTGGCTGGCCCGCGCCGTCCTCGGGCGGCTCGGGCGGCTCCGCCAGCGCGATCAGCTGAGCTGGTGGCGCGTTCCCGCGTTCGCGGCCTTCGCGGCCCTGCTGGCCGTGATCGTCGTGTCCGGCGGCACCGCCACCGCACGGGCGCTGGAAGAGTCGCACGCGGTGCAGGCTGTCCCGGCGAAGTTCTCAGAGGTCAAGGTCGCGGTGGCGCGGGCGCGCCGGCTGGCCGCTCCCGGCGATCTGGTCATCATTCGCACCTCTCGGCATCCAACGGCCTGGTACGCCGAGGGCTGGCTGTACTACATGGAGAGCTACCAGGGCTACCCGGCCTCGATCGCCAGGCTGCCCCGCATCCCGGCCAGCGACACGGACCCCGTGTTCCGCGTCACGCCGGGACTAGTCGGCGCGTTCCTAAAAGCCCACCCGGACAGCCGGGCGATTTTCCTGGTGGAACTCGAGCTCCCCAACGGCTACCCGTCCGCCTTGCACAGCCAGGCGCTGCAGACCCTGCTGCAATACGGCTACTGTCCGGTCCACATGACCGACTACCCGATGTTCGCCCACATGACCGTGCTGCACAAAGGCACGTGGTGCCGCGGCACGTGATGCCGCCGGTCAGCCTGACGCCCAGGCAGCCTGCTCCGCTACGGCCAGGCGGAGGCTGGCCAGCTGCTCGGACACCCTGACCGGAGCGGTACCGCCGCGGCTGGACCGCGCCGCGAGGGCGCCGTCGAGGCTGAGCACCTCGCGCACGTCAGGCGTCAGCAGCGGCGAGATCTTGGCCAGGTCCTCGTCGCTGACCTCGCCCAGCTCGCAGTCGTGGACCTGGCACCAGACGACGAGGTGCCCGACGACCTCGTGCGCCTCGCGGAACGGGGTGCCCCGCCGTACCAGCAGCTCCGCTAGGTCGGTCGCCAGCGCGTGACCGGCCGCGGCGGTCGCGCTCAGCCGGTCACTGTGGAACCGCAGCGAGCCAACCAGCCCGGCCATCGCCGGCAGCACGACCAGCAGCGTGTCGACCGCGTCGAACACCGGCTCCTTGTCTTCCTGCAGGTCCCTGTTGTAGGTCAGCGGCAGGCCCTTCAGCGTGGTCAGCAGGCCGGTCAGGCCGCCGATCAGCCGGCCAGCCTTGCCCCGCGCAAGCTCGGCGACGTCCGGGTTCTTCTTCTGCGGCATGATCGACGAGCCGGTCGCGTAGGCGTCGTCGATCTCGACCCAGCCGAATTCGTGCGACGACCACAGCACGACCTCTTCGCCCAGCCGAGACAGGTGCACGCCGAGCAGCGCTGCCGCGAAGCAGAACTCGGCCGCGAAGTCCCGGTCGCTGACCGCGTCCATCGAGTTCTCCGCGGCGGACTCGAATCCCAGCTCGGCCGCGACGGCCTCCGGGTCGATAGCCAGCGAAGACCCGGCCAGCGCGCCCGCGCCGAGCGGGCTGACCGCGGCCCGCTTGTCCCAGTCCCGCAGGCGGCTCGCGTCCCGGCTGAACGCGTGCACGTGCGCGAGCAGGTGGTGCGCTAGCAGCACCGGCTGCGCGTGCTGCAGATGGGTCAGTCCGGGGGCCGCGGTCCCCATGTGCAGCTCGGCCTGGCCGATGAGCGCCTCCTCCAGCTCAACCAGCCGGGAGCTGATCAGCCGGGCGCGGTCGCGCAAGTAGAGCCGCAGGTCGGTCGCGATCTGGTCGTTGCGGCTGCGCCCGGCCCGCAGCTTCCCGCCGAGCGAGCCCACCTGCTCAAGCAGGCCGCGCTCCAGCGCGGTGTGCACGTCTTCGTCGCTTGCCGCGGGCCGGAACCGGCCCTCCCGGCAGGCCCGGCCAAGCTGCTCGAGCGCGCCCGTCAGC
>JASHUG010000217.1 GCA_030040155.1 Streptosporangiaceae bacterium
TGCCCGAGGCAGACGATCACGCGCAGTTCCGGCCGCAGTTCCGCGAGCTCTGCGGCAAGCCAGGACGCGCAAGTATCGCGCTCGGCCACGGTCGGCTTGTTCTCCGGCGGCGCACAATGCACGGCTGCGGTCATCCGCGTCGAGATCAGGCGCTGCCCGTCTCCCGCCTTTACCGAGGTCGGCTGCGAGGCCAGTCCGCATCGCCACAGCGAGGCGAATAGAACGTCGCCGCTCCGGTCGCCGGTGAAGATGCGGCCAGTCCGGTTGCCGCCGTGCGCGGCCGGCGCAAGGCCGAGGATCAGCAAGCGCGGCTGGTCGGCACCCCAGCTCGGCACCGGACGACCCCAGTAGGTCTCAGACTGGAACGATCTCCGCTTCTGCGCAGCAACCTGCTCGCGCCACTGCACAAGCCGCGGGCAGGCACGGCAGACCGACTCCAGCGCCGCTAGGTCCTTGATCGACCTCGCGCCGGCGGCAAGTTCCCGTACTGAGGCCGCGTTGTCAGCAACCGGCGTAGCCTGCGTTGCCGGATCCTCGGGCCAGCCGCTGCCCGCCGCCACCGGTCCCTCGCGGGGCGCTGGGCCTGGCCCCGGCCCCTGTGGCTCTCGCTCAGGCATCGCGAGCGATCGACCACGCGATGCCGTCCAGGATGTCGTGCTCGCTGGTGACGAATTCGGTGAAACCGAAGCGCTCCATAGTCTGGTCGAGGATCAGCGCCCCGGCTCCGATGACGTCTACGCGGCCAGGGTGCAGCGATCCGATCTTGGCCCGCTCGTCGCGGCTCTGCCCGAGCAACTGGGTCGTCACGCGGTGCACATCTGCCGCGCTCACCCGGGCATGGTGAGTCTTCCGGGGGTCGTAGACCGGCAGCCCGAGCGCGATCGCAGTTACGGTCGTGACCGATCCGGCCAGTCCTACCAGGGTGCGAGCGCTGGCGACAGGCACGGCGGTGGCTACAAGGTCCAGGGCTCGGTCGATGTCATCCCGAGCCGCCGCGACCTCGGCGGACGACGGCGGGTCGGCGTGCAGGTGCCGTTCCGTCAGGCGAACGCAGCCAATGTCGACGGAGATCGCCGCCAGGGTGGCCTGCTCGGCCGGCGCCGTGCCACTGCCCACCACGAACTCGGTGGACCCGCCGCCGATGTCCACCACCAGGTAAGGCGGCAACGGGCGTCCCGGAGTTGCCGGGACAGCCTCGTTCCCTGCAAGCTCAGCAGTCGCCCCGGTGAATGACAAGCGAGCCTCCTCGCCGCCGCTAATCACCTCTGGCGGCACGCCCAGAATGTCCTGCACGCCGCGGGCGAACTCGTCGGCGTTGCTGGCGTCCCTCGTCGCGCTCGTCGCGACAACCCGGACCGCCGTGGCGCCCGCGCGGGCTATCTCGCCGGCGTACTCACCCATCGCGCGGAAGGTACGTTCGAGCGCCGCGGGAGCGAGTCGGCCGGTCGCGTCAACGCCCTGGCCGAGCCGAACGATCTCCATCCGCCGTTCGACGTCGGTCAGCGTGTGCCTGGCCGGATCGACATCGGCTATTAGCAGGCGCAGTGAGTTCGTCCCGCAGTCAATGGCAGCCACCCGCTGGCTCATCCGTCCGCCTTCCCGCGTGCCGCTGCCTTAGCCATCGGCTTTCACGCACTGACCAGCCTCCCACCACTGGCCGGCCGCGCGCACCGCCTCCGCGCCCAGCGGATTCGCGCCCGGCGCCGCCAGTTCGTGCGCGGCCAGCGCATGCAGGCACTTCACCCGGCCCGGCATTCCGCCCGCGCTTTGGGTCCCAGCCCGAAGCGGGGCCACGCCCGCGCACGCTGCCGCCTGCGCCCGTCGGGCGAGGTAGTCATGGTGCGCGGCCAGGTAGCGTTCGCGCAACACCGAGTCCGCGGCCAGCCGTGCAGTCATCTCGCGCATCAGCCCGGCCGCCTCCAGCCGGCTCATCGCCGCGCAGGCCCGCGGACAGGTCAGGTAGTAGAGGGTAGGAAACGGTGCGCCGTCAGGCAACCGTGGGGACGTCTCGACCACGTCTGGCAGCCCACAGGGGCAGTGGTGCGCGATCGCTATTACGCCGCGTGGCACGCGGCCCAGTTGCCTTGCCACCACCGCCAGCTCCGCGGGGCTCGGGCCCACCGTCACCGATGTCACCGTCCGCCGGACCTGTCCGCCTCTCGGACGGACTGCCAGAGCGCCGAGTACCACGGCGTCCCTGCGTCCGCGGATGCGGACTTGCCCTGGGCGTGACCTGGGAAGATGACGATATAGCACTTCTGCGACGGGAAGCACATGTGCAGCTGGTCCCTGGCCTGCTGCTCGATGTAAATGGGCGAGGTATAGGCCCGCCGTTCGGCCCGCAGGCGAGTGAGCTGGCCGGCAAGCTGGGTATTCAGCGCCTGCAGCTGATCGATCTGACGGCGCTCGGCGATGTACTCGCGGACCGGATAGGCCAGGCTCAGCGCGATAGCGCAGATCACCACTGCCAGCACGGCCGCCCGGCTGGTGAGTTTCGTGCGCGGCGACGAGTCGGCCCGGCCTCCGGCCGCGTCGGTGCCGCCGGCCGCGTCGGTGCCGCCGGCCGCAGTCACTGACCGTCAGCCGCCGAGCGCGGGAACGCCGCCCTTCCGGCGTACGCCGCGCCGTCGCCGAGCAGTTCCTCGATCCGGAGCAGCTGGTTGTACTTGGCCACCCGCTCGGACCGGCAGGGCGCGCCGGACTTGATCTGCCCGCAGCCCATCGCGACCACAAGGTCGGCGATCGTGGTGTCCTCTGTCTCGCCGGACCGATGGCTCATCATCGTGGTGTACCCGGCCCGGTGCGCCAGGTCCACCGCCTCGAAGGTCTCAGTGAGCGTGCCGATCTGGTTGACCTTGACCAGCAAGGCGTTGGCGACCTTCTCGCTGATGCCGCGCCGGATCCGGTCCGGGTTCGTCACGAAGATATCGTCGCCGACGATCTGGACCCGGCCGCCCAGCTCCGCGGTCAGCTCGCGCCAGCCCGCCCAGTCTTCCTCGGCCAGCGGATCCTCGAGCGAGATGATCGGATAGGAAGTCAGCCAGTCGGCGTAGATCGCGGTCATCTCGGCCGCGCTCTTGCTGCCGCCCTCGAAGGCGTACGTCTCGCCGGACAAGAAGTTGCTGGCCGCGGAGTCGATGGCCAGCGCCACGTCCCGGCCGGGGGTCAGGCCCGTCTTGCCGATGGCCTCGATGATCAACTCAAGCGCGGCCCGGTTGTGCTCCAGGTCCGGCGCGAACCCGCCCTCGTCACCAACGCCGGTGTTGAGCTTGTGCTGCTTGAGCACCGACTTGAGCGCGTGATACGTCTCCGAGCCCCAGCGCAGCGCCTCGCCGTAGGTGCCAGCCCCTACCGGCGCGATCATGAACTCCTGGATGTCCACGTTGGTGTCCGCATGCGCGCCACCGTTGAGGATGTTCATCATCGGGACCGGCAGCAGATGAGCGTTCGGGCCGCCCAGATACCGAAACAGCGGCAGGCTGGCCGAGTCTGCCGCGGCCCGCGCGACCGCCAGGCTCACGCCGACGATCGCGTTCGCACCCAGCCTGGACTTGTCGGGCGTACCGTCCAGCTGGATCATGTCCTGATCGATCAGCCGCTGGTCGTCCGCGTCGTACCCGAGCAGCTCAGGCTGGATCTCCTCGTTCACGGCGTGAACGGCCTTGGTGACGCCCTTACCGCCGTAGTCCTCGCCACCGTCGCGCAGTTCCACCGCTTCGAAGATGCCGGTTGAGGCGCCACTGGGGACTGCCGCATGGCCGAAGCTGCCATCGTCCAGCAACACCTCGACCTCTACCGTGGGGTTGCCACGGGAGTCGAGGATCTGCCTGGCGTTAATGCCTTCGATCGAGGCCACGGTAAAGCTCCTGCGAGGTCGAGCCGTAGTGAGGAATCGCTTCGGAGCCTAGTAGAGCGCCAGCCGGGCGGCGCGCCGGGCACGCCGGTAACGAGGAACCAGAACTGACACAGACCACGCGAAATCCCAGCCTTAGTTCTCCGCTTCCCAGGCGCGCACCCGCTCTGCGTACGCCCTCGCGGCGGCGCGCAGTTCAAGTTCGGGGTCGAGGCCGGCCGCCTGGGCCTCGACCACCAGGGCAAACAGCCGCCGGCCAAGGTCGGTCACCGGCCGCCCGTCAGGCGGCTCAGCCTGACCGGCCGCGTCGGCAAGATCGGCCAGGTCTTCCGGGGCGCCGGCCCGGCCTGCCCGGCGCAACAGCTGGGCGGCTAGCGACAACGCCGGCTGGCTGCGCGGCACGCCGTCCAGCGCGGAGGCAGGCCCGGCGGCCGCGGCGGCCCGTTCGGCCGCCTTGATCGCGTCCCAGTTCTGCTTGACCTCATCAGGCCCCGACACCGTCACGTCCGCGAACACGTGCGGGTGCCGCCTGGTCAGCTTCGAGATGATGCCATCGGCCACATCGTCGATCGTGTAGCCGGTCCCGTCCGTCCGCTCTTGCGCCACCCTGGCGTGGAACACGACCTGCAGTAGCACGTCCCCGAGTTCATCCCGGAAAGCCTGCTGATTCCCGGACGCCAGCGCGTCGATGGCCTCGTAGGTCTCCTCAACCAGGTGCGGGGCGAGGCTCTCGTGCGTCTGCCTGGCGTCCCACGGACAACCGGTGCGCAGCGTATCCATCACCGCAACCAGATCCAGCAGCCGCAGCCCAGGTATCTGGTCGGCCCCCGCCGCATCCGCCCCGGCCGCATCCGCCCCGGCCGCACCGGCCCGGCCGGCATCGGGAGTCGGCTCCCCCGCTGCTGGGTCATTCACCAGGCTCACCGGCCTCAGCAGGGCGGCTTCAGCAGCACCGAGCTGGTCGGCGACGGGGTCGGATCAGCGGACAGCGTCGGCGGGGCCGGAACGACCTGGAACCCCGTGTAGTCAAACTCGCCGTACTGCGGGTTGACGTCGATGCCAAGATCCTTAGCAGCCACGCAGGCGTCGTGGCTGAACCTGGAACTCAAGGCTGACTGGCCCGCCGACGTCTTGGGCGCCTTGCCGCCATCGAGCTTGTTGTCCAGGGCCGTCCCGATCGCTGCCGCCTGGAAGAACTGCGACTGCAAGTCGGGCGGCAGGGCGTAACCAGCCGACAGGTATTCGTCCAGGTCGACGCCGCTTTGGGCGGCCGCATGCTGGTAGGCGTCCATCACCTGCCCGGCCTGCGCGTTCGTCACGGAGATGTTGTGCTGGGCAGCGATCCTCCCGTAGACCTTGAACACGATGAGCCAGGTCAGGACTTGCTGGGCCTCCTGGCCAACCGGGCGCTGCGGTGTGACCCCCTTGGCCTTGTCCGTGGCATAGGCAGAGTTGAGGTTGGCGACCTCTCCGGTCAGCTTGGCCGTCGAGATCCGGCCGCCGCCCGTGAGCGCAGCGGCACCCATCTTGGTCGTGCTGCACGCGGACACGGCCAGGCCTGCCACGGCCACGGCCGCAGCCACTTTCATCGAGGTGCGCGGCACGACGATGGTCCTCCTCACGCTGAGCTTCCAGCTCAACCCTGATCCTCCGGACCGTCTCCGGCGGCATCGGGCCCGGCCTGGGCCGTCCCGGCAGGCGTCAGTCCCCCCAGCACAGCCTCGATCAGCTCCTCGCACCAGCTCAGCAATTCCTGGTCGCGGAGCGGAGGCGCACCGAGTGAGATGGTTTGCCCGGTACCGGCACGCGTGCTGCCGGACCCTGCGCGCGTGCCTGGTACCGCCTTCGGCACCGGTACGAGCATGGTACTGACAGCCGGCTTGAGGATTGTCCCCGGGTACAGCCGCTGCACCCGGACCACGCGCGAGTCCGGCAGCGGGGCTGGCGCGAACCTGATGTGATTGCCCTGCAGCATGATGTCGGTAAGCCCGGCCTGCCGGGCGACGAACCGCAGCCGCGCCACGGCCAGCAGGTTCTCCACCTGGTCGGGCACCAGGCCGTACCGGTCGCCGAGCTCGTCCCTGACCGCCTCGATGTCGGCGACCGAGTCGATGGCGGCGATCCGGGTGTAGGCCTCGAGCCGGAGCCGCTCGCCGGCTACGTAGTCGTGCGGGATGTGGGCGTCCACCGGCAGCTCGATCCGCACCTCGGGTCGCTCGGCCGGGCCGTCGCCGCGCATCTCCCTGACCGCCTCGCCGATCATCTTGAGGTACAGGTCGGAGCCGACGGCGGCGATGTGGCCCGACTGCTCGCCGCCGAGCAGGTTGCCGGCCCCGCGGATCTCCAGGTCCTTCATCGCGATGTGCAGGCCGGCCCCGATCCCTGTGTGCTGCTGCAACGTAGCCAGCCGCTCATGCGCCGTCTCGGTCAGCGGCTTCTCCGGCGGGTACAGGAAGTAGGCGTATCCGCGCTCCCGGCCGCGCCCGACGCGGCCCCGCAGCTGGTGGAGGTCCGGCAGCCCGTAGGCGTCGGCCCGGTCCACGATGAGCGTGTTGGCGTTCGGAATGTCCAGGCCCGACTCGACGATCGTGGTCGAGACCAGCACGTCGTACTCGCGATCGATGAACCCGCTCATGATCCTCTCGAGCGAGTGCTCGTTCATCTGGCCGTGTCCGACCGCGATACGCGCCTCGGGCACCAGCTCGCCCAGCCTGGCCGCCACCTTGTTGATCGACGACACGCGGTTGTGCACGAAGAACACCTGGCCGTCCCGCAGCAGCTCCCGCCGGATCGCGGCGGCGATCTGCTTCTCGTCGTAAGGCGCCACCGACGTGAGTACCGGGTGCCGCTCCTCGGGCGGGGTGAGGATCGTAGACATCTCCCTGATTCCGGAGATGCCCATCTCCAGCGTGCGCGGGATCGGGGTAGCCGACATCGCCAGCACGTCGACCTCGGTACGCAGCTGCTTGAGGAACTCCTTGTGCTCGACCCCGAACCGCTGCTCCTCGTCGATGACCAGCAGGCCAAGCCGGGCAAACCTGACCTCGGGCGACAGCAGCCGGTGGGTGCCGATGACGATGTCGACCTTGCCCGAGGCCAGGCCTTCCAGGGTGTCGGCGACTTCCCGGTCCGACTGGAACCTGGACAACGCCCTGACCGTCACCGGGAAGGGCGCGTAGCGCTCGCTGAACGTCGCGTAGTGCTGGGCGGACAGCAGCGTGGTCGGCACCAGCACAACGGCCTGCTTGCCGTCTTGCACCGCCTTGAAGGCCGCACGGACCGCGATCTCGGTCTTGCCGTAGCCGACATCGCCGCAGATCAGCCGGTCCATCGGGACGGCCCGCTCCATGTCGCCCTTGACCTCATCGACCGCGGCCAGCTGGTCAGGCGTCTCGACATACGGGAACGCGTCCTCCAGCTCCCGCTGCCAGGGCGTGTCCGCACCGAATGCGTGCCCCGGCGAGGCCATCCGGGCCTGGTACAGCCGGATCAGGCCGGCGGCAATGTCACGAACGGCCTTGCGCGCGCGACCCTTGGTCTTGGCCCAGTCGGCCCCGCCGAGCCGGTGCAGCGCGGGCGCCTCGCCGCCGGTGTAGCGGGTCACCTCGTCGAGCTGATCGGTCGGCAGGTAAAGCCGGTCAGGCGGCTGGCCGCGCCTGCTCGGCGCGTACTCGATCACCAGGTAGTCGCGGGTCGCGCCCTGAACGGTCCGGCTCGTCATCTCGAGGTAGCGTCCCACGCCGTGCTGCTCGTGCACGATGTAGTCGCCGGGCGTGAGCTGTAGCGGGTCGATGCCGCCACGGCGCCGGCTCGGCATCCGGTGCGAGGTTCGCGTGCCGGAACGGGTCCCGGCCAGGTCGGCCTCGGCCAGCACGGCAAGCTTGACCCCCGGCCAGACAAACCCCGACTCCAGCTGCCCGGTCGCCACGTGAGCGATGCCCGGCTCGGGCGCGCTGTCCAGGTCGCCGTCCCTGGCGCCGAGCCCGTCGCCGCGCAGCAACTCGGCCAGCCGCTTGGCCGGCCCGTGCCCGGTCGTGATCAGGACGACCCGCCATTGCTGCGCGAGCCACTGCCGGACGTCCGCGACGGCGTGCGCGGTATTGCCACGGTAGCCAGGCGCTGGATCGGCTTCGATACGGAACGGGGCCGGCCCGTCGTCAGCCGGCACCGACGGGCTGGCGTCGTCCCGCGTCGCAGCAAACGGCGTGATTGTCCACCAGGGCAGCCCTAGCTCCCTGGCCGTGTCCCGCACGTCTGTGATCGGCCGGATCGCGGCGTCCCCGAGGTCGATCGGGACCTGGCCGCCGGCCGCGGCGTTGACCCAGGAGGCCTCAAGAAACTCCTGGCTGGTCCAGACGAGATCCCCCGCGCGGGCCCTGATCCGCTCCGGATCGCAAGCGACGATGATGCTGCCGGGTTGCAGATAATTGAGCAGCAGCTCCATCTTGTCCGTGAGAGCGGGCGCCAGGGCCTCCATGCCTTCAACCGTGATGCCCTCGGCCATCTTGCCGAGGATGTCGTGCAGGCCAGGCCACTCGGCCGCCAGTTGCCGGGCACGGTCTCTGACCGAGGGCGTCAGCAGCAGCTCGCGGCAGGGCGGAGCCCAGAGCCCGTCCTCGGCCGTGGCCAGACTGCGCTGGTCAGCGGCCTTGAAATAGCGAATCTCCTCGACTTCATCGCCCCAGAACTCGATCCGAAGTGGATGCTCCTCGGTCGGCGGGAACACATCGAGCAGACCGCCCCTGACCGCGATCTCGCCGCGCCGCTCGACCAGTTCGACCCGCGCGTAGCCGATATCGACCAGGTGCGTGACGGTATCTTCCAGGCTCGCCTGCTGGCCTGCGGCCAGCTTCACCGGCGCCAGTTCGCCAAGGCCGCTGACCATCGGCTGCAGCAGGCTGCGGACCGGCGTGGCGACGACCTGCAGCGGACCGGAGCGATGATCGGACGGGTCCGGATGGGCGAGACGGCGCAGTACCGCCAGCCGCTGGCCCGAGGTGTCGGAGCGGGGCGACAGGCGCTCATGCGGCAGGGTCTCCCAGGCGGGGAAGTAGCCGACAGAGTTCTCGCCAAGCAGCGAGCCGAGGCCCGCGGTGAGTTCCTCGGCCTCGCGCGCGGTCGCGGTAACCGCGAGCACGACGCCGTCGGCCTCCGGCCTCGGCGGCTCGCCGGCGGCCGGGACCGGGCCGGCATGATCGCCGCGTGCTGGCGCGGATTCGGCAAGCGCGGCGACGAGCAGCGGGCGGAGCGGCAGCGGGGCAATAAGGTCCCCGCCGAGGGCTGGCAGCTGGGCCGCCTGCTCAAGAGCTTGCGTTAGGTCAGGGTCAGCCCTGATGACCTGCAAAAGGCCGTGCAGACTCATGATGTCCTTATCTTGGGCAGCACTAATGGCCCGCGACAGGCGCATCGGGGTCCATGGCCAAGCTGGTTGAGCGCCCGTGCGGCGGGATGCTCCTAGTCTACGGGTTGCTCGCCGGGCCGTGCCCGCACCGTAGACGCGCGGCGGTCCGTGCGCCCTCAAATAAAGTACGCACAGTTATCAGAGCGCTACTCTATGGATTCGTGACGAGTGCAGAAGGGCTCCGGGGCCTGGCCGTCGGCGCCAGCCCCGCGCTGCACGAGCAGGGCGTGGCCGCCGTCGCCGACGACCGCCAGCCCGCCCGCGCCGCGATCGCACCGCCGATCGCTGGCACGCCCCGCGTGTTTACGAGGTTCGCACTCGAGCACGCCGCGCGGTGGCCGGGCCGCGCGATCGCCATACTCCAGGCGGGCTGCACGACCGCCGACGAGGATCTCGACCCGGCCGCGCTGCGCGCCCGCGGGCACGAGGTGGACATCTGCTACATCGATGACGAATCTCCCGTGACGCGGGCGGCGGTCGCGAGACGTCCAGACCTGACCGCGGCAGCGCTCGGCGACCTCCGCCTGCTGAAGGTCCGCCCGAGGTCCTTCGACATCGTGCACTGCTCGCTGCTGTTGCACCGGATCAGCCACGCCGACGTCGTTCTCGGCCGGCTCGTCGCGGCGCTGCGGCCTGGCGGGCTGCTGATGGTGCGCATGAGCGACTCCGACAGCGCGGCGGGCTTCCTTGATCGCAGAATGCCCGACGTGCTCCGCGGCCTGGCCTGGCGGGCCAGCAGGCCAGGCGAGCCCGGTCCCCATCCGGCCATCTATGAGCCGGTGGCCTTCCCGCGCGGCATCGAGACTTTCCTCAGCCGACACGGGCTGACCGTCGCGCACCGCGACCAGATCAGGTCGCCGAGCCGGGCCCGCCACGGTCGCGCGCGGCTCGCGACCAGGCTGGTCAGCCGGGTGTCGCGCGGACGGTTGCGCTGCGATCACGACGAGCTGCGCTACGTTATCCGCAAGCCAGAGGACAGGTCAGCCAGGGTGCTGCAATAACGAGCCGGAGGCGCGTATTCCGGTAGCCTCGGGTTGCGGTGTAGATCCGGCAGTTGTGCATGGACCAGCGCCCCTGATGGGCGCGAGGCCGCATGGAGGGGAACGTGACTGCTGGAACTGAGGCTGCGCCGATGGCAGAGATCGCCGACCCGCCCGCCTATACACTCACGCCGGATCAGCTTGCCGACCTCGAACTCCTGCTCTCCGGCGCGTTCGCCCCGCTTGATGCGTTCATGACCGATGCTGACGTCGCGTCGGTCCGGACCGCATGGCGGCTCGCTGACGGCACCCCGTTCCCCATCGTGGTGGCTCTGGACGTGCCGGCCAGCTTGGCGCCGCCTGACTACGGCGCCGATGGCCCGGGTCGGCTTCCCCTGGCCGATCCCGAGGGCACCCCGGTGGCGGTGCTGGAGATCACCGAGCGCACGCCGCTGCGCGCTCCCTCGGTCAACGGGACGGCGGGACCCGAATTGGTCCGGCTGGCCGGCGCGGTCACCGCCGACAGGGAGATCGAACACGGCCCCTTCCGCCGGCTGATGCTGACTCCGGCCCAGACAAGGGCGAGGCTTGGCGGCGGCCCCGTGCTCGCCTATGCCACGCGGGCGCCGCTGAACAGCCGCCAGATCGGGCAGCTCAGGCATCTGTCCGGTCAGCTACGTGCGCAAATTCTCGTGTTGCCGCTCGTGGGCGGACCGATCGAGGTTGTGCACAGCCAGCAGGCCCTGATCAGGACCGTCCTGGCTGCGACCCCCAGCCTGCCGGCCGGCTCACTGGTAGTTCCGGTGCCGCTGGCGCCACGTCGCGATGCCGCCGCCGCCCCGGACGGACGGGCACGGGAACTGGCAGCCTGCGCGCGCATTGCGGCTGCCTATGGCGCAACCCACCTGATGTCAGACGCGGCCTTGCCCGCGGATGAAACGACGACGGCGGCTGCATCGATCCCGGTAGTGCAGTCAGGGGACTGGGCCTACGACCCGCTCGCCGAGGTCTGGCGGCCGCTCGCCCTCATCGAGGCAGGCACCGAGATGGAAGACCTGTCCGCCGACCAGCTGGGCGACCTACTGGATGCGGGCAGCGACATTCCGGGCTGGTTTACTCCGGCCGCTGTCGCCCGCGAGCTGAGGCGGGTCCGGAAGCCGCGGTCCGAGCGTGGGCTGGTACTGTTCCTGACCGGCCTGTCCGGATCGGGGAAATCGACCATCGCCAGGGACCTGTCTGACGTCCTGTCCGAGCGTAGTGACCGCCAGGTGTCGCTGCTCGACGGCGACCTGGTCCGTCAGCTGCTGTCGTCCGGCCTGACGTTCTCCAGGGCCGACCGCGACCTGAACATCGCCAGGATCGGATACGTCGCAGCTGAGGTCGCACGGCACGGCGGCATCGCGATCTGCGCGCCGATCGCTCCGTTCGCCGCGGCGAGGGCACGAGTGCGCAAGATGGTCAGCGAGGTGGGTGACTTCTTCCTGATTCATGTTGCGACGCCGGTCGAGGTCTGCGAAGCGCGCGACCGCAAGGGCCTTTATGCCAAGGCCAGGGCCGGGGTCATCAACCACTTCACTGGCGTCTCCGACCCGTACGAAGAACCCGCCGATGCTGAGCTTGTCATCGACACGTCGGTGCTGACTCGCGGCCAGGCAGTTGCCGCAGTCTTGCGGCTGCTTGAGGCCGGCGGCTGGCTCGCGGCCGAGCCGCAGTAGCTCTATGGCTAGTCGATGTCCTCGGACCTGGTGCCTTCATCAAGGCGCTCACGGAACCGGTTCACCTTGGCGGACAGCGAGATTGACATCGAGTCGCGCAGCCGCGACAGGACGACGAAGCTGATCAGAGCGCTGATCACCGCCGCGAGAGCGACCATCGCGATCCCGCCGACACCGA
>JASHUG010000218.1 GCA_030040155.1 Streptosporangiaceae bacterium
CGCGAGGGGCAGGGAATGGGCAGCCGGAATCTGGGCGCGCTCTCGCAGCGGATCGGCCTGGACGTGACCTGGGTTCAGCGCGACGACGTGGTCGGCGAGAGCGCCCGGCAGGAGGCTCACCCGGACGGCAAGCGGCTCATCGCGACGGCGGAGCAGCGGTCCTGGCGCTCGGTCGGCCAGGACCTGACCTGGCGTGACGTGCTGTACGCGCACATCTGGGGCGAGCACGTGGCCGTCGGCGGGCCGACGGAGATCAGCGACTACATCGAGCGCTGGCTGCGCGCGGGCGCGTGCAACGGCTTCAACATCCAGTCCGCGTTTCTGATGCAGCAGCTCGACGCGTTCGTCGCCCTGGTCGTGCCGGAGCTGCGCCGCCGCGGGCTGTTCCGCGACGCCTACCGCGGGACGACGCTGCGCGAGCACCTCGGGCTGCCGCGGCCCGCCAACACCGTCACCGACCAGCCGGAAGGGGCCAGGGCATGAGCACCGACGGAACCCGCCCGGCAGCGCGCGAGCTGCATCTCGGCCTGATGTTCTGGGCCACGGGCACGCACGCCGCTGGCTGGCGGTACCCGGGCTCGCGGGCGGACGGCGCTTACGACATCGGCTTCATCCAGGACGTCACGCGGCTGGTCGAGGACGCGAAATTCGACTTCCTGTTCCTCGGCGACCGCCTGTTCACCGACCCGGCACTGGCGAAGACCAACCCGGCGCAGATGTCGCGGCTCGAGCCGTTCACCGCGGCGTCGGCGATCGCGGCGGCGACAAGCAAGATCGGCATCGTCGCGACCGCCAACCCGACCTACTACGACCCTTACAACCTCGCCCGGCTGCTGGCCTCCCTCGACCACCTCAGCCACGGCCGGGCGTCGTGGAATTTGGTAACGGGCGCGGACGCGATGGCGGCATCGAACTTCAGCCGGTCCGAGCACTGGGAAACCGAGAAGCGCTACGACTGGGCCGACGAGTTCGTCGATGTGGTCCGGGCCCTGTGGGACAGCTGGGAGGACGACGCGTTCGTCACGGATCCGGTCCGCGGCGTGTACGTCGACGAGTCGAAGATCCATCCCATCGACCATCACGGCCCCTACTTCGACGTAACCGGCCCGCTCAACGTTGCCCGGCCGCCGCAGGGCCAGGTCGTGCTGCTGCACGCGGGTACCTCCGACCGGTCACGAGAGCTCGGCGCGCGCGAGGCCGACGTCATCTTCGCGGCCGGCGGCGCGGTCGAGACCGCGCGGGAGTACTACGCCGACGTCAAGGGGCGAGCCGCCCGGTACGGCCGGGCGCCAGACCAGATCCACATCCTGCCCAGCCTGAGCGTCATCGTGGCTGAGACCAGGCGTGAGGCTCTGGCGATCAGGGACCGGCTGGACGACCTGCTCCCGCTCGCCGAAGACCGGGCCGACGTCCGCGCGGGCTCACTGGGGCAGGCGACCAAACGCCGGGATGACTGGGGCATCACCGGCGATCCCTCCGAGGTCGCCGACTACATGCAGGAGTGGTTTGAGACCGGCGCCGCCGACGGCTTCAACATCTTCCCGCCATTCGTGCCGGGCTCCGTGCAGGCGTTCACAGAGCTCGTTGTCCCCGAGCTCCGGCGCCGCGGTCTGTACCGGACCGAGTACACGGGAGGCACGTTCCGCGATCACCTCGGCCTGGTCAGGCCCCAGAACCGGTTCGAACCGGCGGCCGCGAAGCCGCCAGCCGGACCACCCGAGCTTGCAGGCGCAAGTAGCCGCTGACCACCCCTAGTTCCCCACATAGACCAGCAGCCACGGCTGAAGATTCCAGGAGAGGGAAGTCTGGCATGATCACCTCACATCCGAAAGCCCGACGCCTGGCCCGCAGGTACCTGGTGGGCGCGAGCGCCGTCACATCCTTGCTCGTGCTCGCGGCGTGCGGCTCGAATTCGGGTCCGTCCGCGGGCAGTGCGTCGGCCAGTGCCGTCAGCAGCGCATTCCAGACGTTCACGGTGGCGGCTCCGGGGTCGCGGACCAACCTGTACGTCGGCGACCAGGA
Organism: Streptosporangiaceae bacterium; assembly: GCA_030040155.1. GTDB lineage: Bacteria > Actinomycetota > Actinomycetes > Streptosporangiales > Streptosporangiaceae > JAJYUU01. The sequence goes on from JASHUG010000218.1 coordinate 2,023, forward strand.
AGGGACGGTCAACCACTGGATCGCCGCCCTGGTCCAGGAGGGGCTGGTCTCGCCCGCCGGCGACGGCACCTACAAGCCGGCGCTCGCGACGAGCTGGAGCGAGCCCAACGCGACGACGTACGTCTTCAACCTCCGGCACAATGCCAGATTCTCCGACGGCGCGCGGCTGACCGCGGCCGACGTCGTGTACAGCATCCAGTTCGCCGAATCTCCGAAGTACTCGCCGCAGACGTGCTACTACCTGCAGGACGTCAAGAGCGTCGCGCAGACCGGCCCGTACCAGGTAACGGTCAAGCTCACGGCGCCGCAGAATGGCTTCCTCGGCAGCCTGAGCACGGCCGGCGGCCTGTGGGTCAGCTCCGAGAGTTACCTGAAGGCGCATCTTACTGACATCGGCACGGCTACCGGCCTCATCCTTGGCACCGGACCGTACAAGGTCACCAGGTTCGTGCCCGATGAAGGCGTGTGGCTCACCAGGGACGACACCTGGTGGGGCGGCGAGCCGAAGATCAAGAACATTGTCGTCACCTTCTACAACGACCAGAGCGCCGAGTACCTGGCCGCGAAGTCCGGTGCGATCGACCTGGCGCTGTGGATCATGCCGACGGAGGAGCCTGAATGGAACGCCCTGTCCGGCTTCTACGTGACGAACGCACCACAGGCCTCGTACGTCGGACTCGTCTTCAACCCGGGCGTCGCGCCATTCAACGACATCCACGTCCGCCAGGCCATCGCGGACGCGTTCGACAAGCAGACGTTCGTGCAGGACGTGCTCAGGGGCGGTGACTCCCAGGTCGCGACCGGAATTAGCGCGCCCATCGAGCTGCTCGGCGGCTACAGCCTCAGCAAGGCCACCTCGCTGCTCGCGGCCCTGCCGCAGGACCAGTACAGCCTCGCCGCGGCCAAGCAAGAACTAGCCGAGTCGAAGTACCCGCACGGGTTCACCACGACCCTCGACTGGCCAAACAACGGCCCGCAACTCGGGCTGGCCGCGCAGGTGCTCGCGTCCGACCTCGCGAAGATCGGCATCACGCTGAAGGTGACCGAGGTCCCGATCGCCCAGTGGCTTGGCAGCTTCAGCAACTCCAAGATCGGCCTGAACTTCATGTGGAACCAGGTCGCCACCGGCGACATGGCCGAGTACGTCGAGGCACTGCTCGGTCCCGGCAACCCGTCCTACTACACCAATCCACAGATCACCTCCCTGCTGAACGAGGAGAATTCGCAGGCCAACCCGCAACTGCGGGCTCAGGAGATCGTCGCGCTGAACAAGCTGGCCGACTCCACCTACTTGCTGGACGTGCCGCTGTGGTATGAGCCGGTTGGCATGGCGTTCAAGGACGGCCTGGCGATCAAGGACTACAACTACGCCACGTTCTTCACCCCGTGGGCCGCGAGCATCCACCAGACGGCGGGCTGACGAAGGTGGCACCCCTGACCGACGTGATGGACTCCGCCGATCTGGCCCCGCCCGTCCGGGCGACGTCGACGGCGGGGGCCATCGCAAGGCTCATTGCCTGGCGGGTGGTCGGGGCGATAGTGCTGCTGGCCGTGATCTCGGTACTGGTGTTCCTGCTGACGTACATCAGCCCTGGGAACATCATCAAGAACATCACCGGGATCCGGCCGGTCAGCCCGCGCATCGTGGCCGCGCTGCGAGCCCAGTACGGTCTCAACCAGTCGCTGGTCATGCAGTACCTGCACTGGCTCGGCCGGTTCCTCGAGGGCAACTGGGGCCGGTCCATCGAGGACCAGACCTCGGTCTCCCAGCTGTTCTCTGAGCGCGTCGGCGTCACGCTGCTGCTCTGCGGGCTGGCGTTCGCGGCGGCCGTCCTGGTGTCCGTCCCGCTCGGTGTCATCGCGGCGGTCAGGGTCGGCGGTGTGCTCGACCGGCTGATCTCAGTGTCGTCCGTGATCGGCCTGTCCGCCCCGTCGTTTGCCGTCGGGCTGATCCTGCTGTACGTCTTCTGCTACTACCTGCCGATCTTCCCGTCCTCGGGGGCCGGCCAGGGCCTGGCCGACACCGTCTATCACCTGATCCTGCCCGCAGCCACCCTGGCGATCGGCGTGGGGGCATACATCGTCCGCCTGACCAGGACGGCGATGGTGCGCGAGCTGCAGTCCGACTACGTCTCGTTCGCCAGGGCCAGGGGGATCGGCACCCGGCGGATCCTCGCCACCGCGTTGCGCAACGGCATCATCCCCGTCATCACGACGATGGGCCTGGTGCTGTCGTTCATGGTGGGGTCGACGATCCTGGTCGAAACCACGTTCACGCTACCCGGGCTCGGCATGCTGCTGCAGAGCTCGGTGGAGTACAAGGACTTCGCGGTCGTGCAGTTCCTGACGCTGTTTTTCGCCGCGATCATCGTCCTGGTGACGCTGGCGGTCGACCTGTCGTACCTGGCCCTGAGCCCCGAGTGGCGCTGGCAGCTGCGCAAATGAGCGCGGACCTGCTGACCCCTGCGATCGCTGCGGCTCCAGGCGTTCGCGTCAGGAGAAGGCCGGTCACGCTGGTGGCCTGCCTGGCGATCCTCGGCGCGGCCCTGTTCGCCGTCTTGTTCGGCCACCTGCTGTTCCCCAATGCGACGCAGGTGAACGTGCTCGCGTCGCAGCTGCCGCCGGGCAGCCCTGGGCACCTGCTTGGCACCGACCAGCTTGGCCGCGACATCGTGGCGCTGTCGGTTGCCGGCGCGGCGTCCACCCTGATCGGGCCGCTGGTGGTGGCAGGCGGGTCGATGCTCGTCGGGACGTTCTTCGGACTCCTGGCCGGCTTTCGTCAGGGCAAGACCGACTTCCTGCTGAGCCGGGTTACCGACCTGCTGCTGGCGCTGCCCGTGGTCCTGCTCGGCCTCGTCGTGGCCGGGATATTCGGGGCGAGCTACTGGTGGACGACCGTGCTGCTGATCGTCGTGTTCACGCCCTACGACATCCGGATCGTGCGGTCCGGGGTAATCGAGCAGGTGACCAAGCCGTACGTGGAAGCCGCCCGGATGCTGCGGCTGTCCTCGTGGCGGATCATGTTCCGGCACCTGCTGGTCAACCTGTGGCCACTGGAACGCACGAACTTCCTGCTCAACTACGCGAACGCGATCATTGCGATGTCGGCGCTGTCCTTCCTCGGGGTCGGAGTGCAGGAGGGGACCGCGAACTGGGGCCGGCAGCTCATCGACGGCGAGCAGATCCTGTTCAGCAACCCCGCCGCTTCCATCGCCCCGGCCGTCCTGATCATCGTGGTGGCCTGCGCGGTGAATCTGCTGGCGGACGCCCTGAACGCCGACGACCGGAAGGCCGTTCGGCCATGACGCTCACGCAGAAGGCCGAGCTAGCCGAGGTCCGGGCCGATTCGCTGACCGTGACCGGGCCGGCCGGCGACATTGTGCGCGGTCTGTCCTTCTCGATCCCGCTGGGCGCGACGCTCGGCATCGTCGGCGAGTCGGGGTCGGGCAAGTCCCTGACCGCCAGGGCCGTGAGCGGGCTGCTGCCCGCCGGATTGCACGCCACCGGCACGGTCGCGATCGCGGGGACCGATGTCACACTGCCCGGCTCGGCTGCGACCTGGCAGCGGCTGCGCGGGCGGGGTGTCACGCTGCTGCTTCAGGACCCTTTCACGAGCCTGAGCCCGACCCATCGCTGCGGTGATCAGATCGCCTGGACGCTTCGCGCAGGTCTTCGCGCAGGTCTTCGCGCAGGTCTTCGCGCAGGTCTTCGCGCAGGTCTTCGCGCCGGAGCCCGCGGCAGTGTTCGCACCATGGCTGCTCGCGGCACGGGCGACCGCGGCACGGGCAGGCCCTCGCGGGCGGAGATCCGCGACCAGGTCGCGCTTCATCTCGAGGAGGTGAACCTGCCGGCGGCCGTCGCCAGGCGCTATCCGGGCGAGCTGTCCGGCGGGATGCGGCAACGGGTGGCAATCGCGGCCGCGCTGGCCGCGAGCCCACGGCTGCTCATCGCCGATGAGCCGACGACCGCGCTCGACGCCTCCAACCAGAAGGATGTTCTCGACCTCCTAGCGCGGCTGCAGGCCGAGCACCGTATGGCTCTGATCCTCATCTCCCACGACCTCGGGCTGATCCGCGGTTACACCGATGAGGTGCTCGTGATGTACGCCGGCCGTGTCGTGGAGGAAGGCCCGACAGTCGTGCTGGGCAAGCCCGTCCACCCGTACACGGCCGGTCTGCTCGCATCCGATCCGCCGATGGACCGGCGGCTCGAGCGGCTCATCGTGATACCGGGCCGCGTGCCTGAACCGGGGCACCGGCCGCCAGGGTGTGCGTTCGCAGACCGCTGCTCGATGGCCTCGGAGGACTGCCGGACCGCTGAGCCGCCGCTGGAACGTGTGGCGGACGGGCGCGCGGTCGCGTGCTTCAACAGCCACATCCCGATCGCGGTGCCCGATCCCGCGGTCGTAACCGAGCGCTGGCAGCGCGACGACAGTCCGGCCCCGATCCTCCACGTCGAGCGGCTGGTCAAGATCTTCGCCGGCCGCCCGGCCCTGAGCGGCGTAAGCATCGACGTCGGTGACGGAGAGTCGGTCGGGATCGTCGGAGAGTCGGGTTCAGGCAAGACCACGCTGGCCCGCTGCGTCGCCGGGCTGGAGAAGCACGACAGCGGCGAGATTGTTTTCCGCGGCACAATGCTGACTAGTGACAACCGCACGGCCAGCCAGATCCAGGTCGTCTTCCAGGATCCGTACTCGGCCCTGAATCCGAAGATGCGCGTCGGGGCCGCGCTCGCGGAAGCGCTGCGGACCGCGCCCGTGAACCAGCGCGGGAGCGTCGGGGACCTGCTCGACATGGTCGGTCTCCCGCAGGCCTTCGCCCGCAGGTACCCGGCCGAGCTGTCGGGCGGCGAGCGGCAGCGCGTGGCCATCGCTCGTTCGCTCGCTCCGGTTCCGGAACTGCTGATCTGCGACGAGTCGGTCTCAGCGCTCGACGTCTCGGTCCAGGCGCAGATACTCAACCTGCTGTCGGACCTGCGGCAGGAGCTTGGCCTGTCTCTCATGTTCATCTCGCACGACCTGGCGGTCGTCCGGCAGATCAGCGACGCCATCTACGTGATCAACAGCGGGCGGGTTGTCGAAGCAGGTCTCACCCGCGACGTACTGCACGCGCCGGCGCAGGACTACACCAAGCGGCTCGTCACGGCGGTCACGCGGTGACCGCGCTGGCGGCCGCGGGGCCTGGTCCCTCCGGTACGGCCCGTCGTTCCCCGGCGAGCGCCCTGATCCCCGGCGAGCGCCCTGATCCCTGGCGAGCGCCCTGATCCCTGGCGGAGGTAATGATGCCTGACAGTCCTGGCGGCCCGTTGATAACCCCAGGCGGGCTGCGGACGGCCCTTCAGTCGCCAGCCCCGCCAGTCGTGCTCGACGTCCGCTCAGGCGAGCAGGGCCGGGCCGCATTCCTGGCGGGACACATCCCGGCCGCCCAGCTCGCCGACCTGCGCACTGACCTGTCCGGGCCGGGCGCCGCCGCCGAAGGCAGGACCCCCCTGCCCACCGCCGCAGCGCTGGAGGAGTCGATGCGCGGCTGGGGTATCAGCGCTGGTACCAGCGTCGTCGTGTATGACACGGGTGGCGGACTGACCGCAGCTCGCGCCTGGTGGCTGCTGCGCTGGGCCGGGCACGACAAGGTCAGGCTGCTCGACGGCGGCTTGTCCGCGTGGGTCCGCGCTGGCGGCGCGCTCGTTACCGGCCTGGTCACGCCCGCGCCCGGTGACGTCGTCGTCCGGCCGGGCTCACTGCCGACGCTGACCGCGGCCGACGTGGTCGCTCTTCCCGCCACCGGCCTCCTCGTGGACGCGCGCGATGCAGCCCGATTCAGCGGCGAGTCGGAGCCGCTGGACTCGATAGCGGGTCACATCCCCGGCGCGATCAACCTCCCGACGTCGGCGAACTTGGATGCAGACGGGCACTTCCTCAGCCCCGAGCGGCTCAGGGCACGGTTCGAGGCCCGCGGTTTGCCGGGACACGATCCGATCGCGGTCTACTGCGGCAGCGGTGTCACCGCCGCGCACGAGATCCTCGCCCTGCAGGTGGCCGGGCTACAGGCGGCCATGTACCCGCCATCCTGGTCGGGCTGGATCAGCGACCCCTCGCACTTGGTCGAGACCGGAAGCGACGCCCGCCCGCCGGGCTCCGCGCGCTAGCGCGACCCGGCCGGGCAGGTCGCGCCGCGGTTGCGGCGACGTGCGGCCGGCCTGGGTTGTGGATCAGTGGCCTGGGGGACGCCACGGCTCACGGGCAAGTCAAAGACAGAAAGTCAAGGCCCGGCCGCTGTAATCGACGACCAGGCCTTGGACCTGCTGCTACACCCGTAGCCCCGACCGGATTTGAACCGGCGCTACCGCCTTGAGAGGGCGGCGTCCTGGGCCGCTAGACGACGGGGCCAAGTAACTCCTGTCCTGCGCGCGATCCGGGCACACACGGCGGCCGGGCTAACTCGCAGAATGGCTGGAGGCCGCGCCTGCGTGGGCAGCCGCTTCATCCCCAGCCGGGCTTCAGGTTAGCGTACCGCGCCGGACCGCGCCAAACCGCGCGGCCGGTGCGGGAACCGCAAGCTCAAGCCAACGCCGACCCCGGGGGTCAGCCGGGCCCCGCAGCCAGCGCGCTCAGCCAGCCCAGGCCCAGCCACCGTAGTCGAACACTATTGCGCTGGCACCACAGCCGGACCCGCATGCATGACGGCCGTCAAATGCGGTAGCTGAGATCGCATGTTGGCATTCGTAGTAATTCTGCTCGTCATCGGACTCATCGCCGGACTCATAGCCCGCCTGCTGCTGCCGGGTCGCGATAACATCGGCATTCTCGGCACGATCGCGGTTGGCGTCATCGGCTCATTTGCCGGCGGGTTCTTGTGGGAACTCGTGAAGTACCACACCGTGGAGACCCACACGTTCCGCGCCGCCGGCCTCCTCGGATCGATCGTCGGAGCGTTCGTGGTCTTGCTGCTGATGCGGGTCTCCGGCCTGGAGCGCGGGCATCGGCGCCGCCGGTACTAGCCGGGGCGACACGTTCCCGCAGGTCCCGAATACGATGAAGCGCGACTGCCTGGCATAGGCGGTCGCGCTTCTGTGTGTCGCTGGGGTACCAGGACTCGAACCTAGACTAACTGGGCCAGAACCAGTCGGGCTGCCAATTACCCCATACCCCAAAGGATCGCGCGCCTCCGGCCTACCCTGGCGCGCCAGTGAAGTGTAGCCGAACTCGCCTTCGGCGGCCAAAGCGATCGTCTGGGCTGGCGCGCAGGCCGCGGCAAGGGCTGCCACCTAGGCCGGCCAGCGAATGCGGTCGGCCAGTCCATCGCGAACCATAACAAACAGGATGTTTAGCCCACACTCGACGATAATACGTCCGCTTTCCTGACGAACCCGCCCCCTGCACTGAGGCCGTTGCGGCCGATGATCTCGTTCCAGCGGAGATAACTGACCTCCTCGCGCTCGTGTACGGGACCGACTGGACTGCGCTCAGGACCTGCCTGAGCCAGTGCAGACCACCGTGCATCTAGCCAGTAGAGGCCCTAGCTCCCGTCGACCACTGGGTTGGTCAACGTTCCGATTCCGTCGATGTGAACCGACACCTGGTCGCCGGCGATCAGCGGGCCAATACCGGCCGGAGTTCCCGTCAGCAGCACGTCACCCGGCAGCATCGTCATGACGGCGGTGGCGTAGGTCACGAGCGTGACGATGTCGTGTATCAGCTCGGAGGTGCTGGCTTCCTGCTTGATTTCTCCGTTCACGCTGGTGGTCAGCAGGACATCGCCTGGATCAAGTTCCGTCTCGATCCACGGGCCCAGCGGGCAGAACGAGTCGAATCCCTTCGCCCGGGCCCACTGCCCATCGCTCGCCTGCAGGTCGCGGGCGGTTACGTCGTTGGCGCACGTATAACCGAAGATCACCTCGGGGACTCGGGCTGCGGGCACATCCCGGCACAGGCGCCCGAACACGACCGCGAGTTCGCCCTCGAAATCGACCCGCTTCGACAAGTGCGCCGGCCGGACGATCGGGTCGCCCGGCCCGATCACAGCCGTGGACGGCTTGAGGAAGATCAAGGGCTCGGCCGGAGGTTCCGATCCAGTCTCGCGGGCATGCTCGGCGTAGTTCTTCCCGATAGCAACGACCTTGCTGGGCAAGACCGGTGCCAGCAGCCGTACGTCGGATGCCTGGTGACGGGCTCCAGTGAGCTTGACTTCCTCGCCTGGGCTGAACGGGTGACCCGCGACCTCGGCAATCGTCAGGCCCTCGGTGCCATGCCCGTTGGCGGCCGCCGACGTTCCGGAGCCTGAGTCCTCCACAATCCCGTACCGGACCTCGCCATCCGCGGCGAACCTCGCAATGCGCATCTGCTGCTCTCCCGGCTACTGCTGGTATCCCTCGACCTCAGATACCGAGCGCGCGGCCGACCCGTCCGGGTCTTCGCCGAACTCGCGCCTGGCTCGGCGCTGCCGGAGCAAATCCCAGCACTGGTCGAGCGCCTCCTCGGCATCGCGCAGCTGAGCGCGCTCCTCATGCCCGGACAACTCGCCAGCAGCGAGCTTCTGCCGCAACTCGTGCTCGGTCTTGATCAGCTCGTCGATGTGACCAAGGATGTCCTTGTCGTCCACTTAATGACCTTTCCTCGCGTACACCAGGGCGCGGCGCTGCGTTCATCCTCGCATCCACCTGCGCCGAGGGTCAGGCAAGGGAGGCCAGTCGGCAGCGTCAGACCTTAGCGCCCACGTGCATCCATGGTCGAGGGCCGACCATGTGACGAGGCGGTTATCCCGCTGCCGCAGCCAGCCACCGCCTGACTGGCGAGTATGTCGCGCAACTCGCAGGTGGCCTCGTCCGGATACCGGTCAAGCGTCGCCACGAAGTCGCGCCGCTGGGCCACGGTTGAGTAGGCAGCGAGCTCGTGCTCAAGCTCAGAGTGCCGCCTGCGGTCCCCGCCAGAGTCAGCCGGAATGAGCAGGGCGTAGAACAGCAACCAGAGCCCTGGCATGATGAGCATCCCCCACGCGCCGCCGCGCAGCACAAGGCCGGTGACCATGAGCACCACCGCAGCCAGCAACGGCCGCAAGCGGTGGCGCGCTCCACGTCCTAGCCACCTGATGCCGACAACCGCGAGTAATGCGCCGAGACGAAGCGACCTGCGGATGCGCCTGGCGCGTACAGGTCGCGTGGCTCTTGGGTCGCCGTGCCTGTCCCACGGGTTGTTAGAAAGGCTCCAGACCACCAGGTCATGGCGATGTGAGCGCAGTCTCATCGCAGCCTCCTGCATGGGGCTTCGCTGCGTGTCTTCCATCGTACGCGCTGCGGCTGCGCTACCCAGGTCGGAGCAGCGCCGTAGGCCCCCGCTGCAACCCGCGCAAGCCTGAGCCGGTGCGGATGCGGGCGCCCATAGGGTGACCTGCTGTGCGCCTTGACACGGCCGCCCACCAGGATGGCGGACATGAACCATGACTACTCGGCCCTCAGCCACCTCGAATGCTCGCGCTGCACGACCCAGCATGATGCGGGCCGGCTGCAGGGCACGTGTCAGTGCGGCGGACCACTGCTGGCGCGCTACGACCTGAGCCGGGTCGCCGAGCTGACGGGGCCGGGCCAGATCGGCGGCCGGCCACCGTCGCTCTGGCGATACCACGAGCTGCTGCCGGTGGCACGGCCTGAGCGCGTGGTCAGCTTCGGCGAGGGCATGACCCCACTGACGCCCATGCCCCGCCTGGGACGCGAGATCGGACTGCCTGAGCTCCTGATGAAGGACGAGGGCGTGCTGCCGACGGCGACGTTCAAGGCGCGCGGAGCCGCCGTCGGGGTGTCGCGCGCGGCCGAACTCGGCGCGGCCGGAGTGGCAATGCCGACCAACGGCAACGCCGGCGCGGCCTGGGCCGCCTTCAGCGCGCGAGCCGGGCTCCCGTTCCTGGTGGCGATGCCGGCCGACGCTCCGGCGATCACCCGCTCGGAATGCGTGGCGGCGGGCGCGGAAACCTATGTCGTGGACGGGCTCATCGGCGATGCCGGACGGATGCTCGCGCCGGCGGTCCGCCAGCGGGCGGGCTGGATGGACGTGTCCACTCTGAAAGAGCCATACCGGCTCGAGGGCAAGAAGACGATCGGCATTGAGATCGCCGAGCAACTCGGCTGGCGTGTCCCCGATGTGATCTTGTGCCCGTCGGGCGGCGGCGTCGGGCTTATCGGCATCTGGAAAGCGCTGCAGGAACTCGCGGACCTCGGCTGGATCGGATCCCGGATGCCGCGCCTGGTCGCTGTGCAGGCGGCGGGCTGCTCGCCGATCGTTGCGGCGTTCGAGCGGGACGAGCTTACGACGTCGGCGTGGCCCGATGCCCGGACGGCGGCGTTCGGCTTGACGGTGCCAGCACCACTGGGCGGCTTCCTCGTGCTGGAGGCGGTGCGGGCGACCGCAGGGTGCGCCATCGCGGTCACGGACGCGGACCTGCTGGCGGCCCAGGCGCTTACGGCCCGCCTGGAGGGGATCTGGATCTGCCCAGAGGGAGCCGCGTGCGTCGCCGGGGCGAGCCAGTTGCGCGAGTCCGGGTGGCTCGGTGCCGACGACGAGGTGGTCGTGCTCAACACCGGAGCTGGCCTGAAGTACCCGGAAACGGCGACGACGGACTTGCCGGTGCTGCCGCTGGACGCAGCGATACCTTCGCCGGATGCGGCCGCCGTCGGCTGACCCCGAGCGCGCCCGGCGCAACGGCCTCAGCAGATCTTGTGCATCCAGCCATGCGGGTCGGGGAGCTGACCGAACTGGATGCCGAGAAGCTGATCCCGCAGCCTCATCGTCACCGGGCCGGGCTCGCTGCCGACCGGCCAGCCACCCGCAGACCCCTTGACTTCGCCGACGGGCGTGATCACGGCCGCGGTCCCGGAGGCGAACACCTCCGTGATTTCGCCAGACTCGCAGCCCGCCCGCCACTGATCCACCGAGATCGGCTCTTCCGAAGCCGGAATGCCAAGGTCAGCCGCGAGGGTCAGGATCGAGTCCCTGATCACACCGGGCAGTAGCGTCCCGGTGAGCGGCGGTGTCACGATCCGTGCGTCGCGGTCAGCGCCGAAGACGAAGAACAGGTTCATTCCACCCAGCTCCTCGACCCACCGGTGCTCAGCGGCATCGAGCCAGACGACCTGTTCGCACCCATGCTCTGTCGCCTGCAGCTGCCCGATCCAGCCGCCCGCGTAGTTCCCCCCGGTCTTGGCCGCACCGGTGCCACCCGCAGCGGCCCTGATGTAACCGTCGGCGAGCCAGACTGATACCGGCCGGAGCCCGCCTGGGAAGTACGCGCCCGCTGGCGACGCGATAACGACAAACAGGAAGGACGACGAGGGATGGCTAACGCTCAGGCCGACGTGCGTGGCGATCATGAAGGGCCGCAGGTAAAGGCTTTGCTCGCTGGCCGTCGGTACCCAATCCCGATCCAGAGTCACCAGCAGCTCAACCGCCTGGATGAACACGTCCTCGGGCAGCTCAGGCATCGCCATCCGGCGGGCGGAGCTGATCAGCCTGGCCGCGTTGGCGACGGGGCGGAATACCGCAATGGGACCGCCCGCCTGCCGATAGGCCTTGAGGCCCTCGAAGATCTCCTGGCCGTAGTGGAAAACGTGGGTGGCCGGACTCAGGCTGAGCGCCCCAAACGGGCGCAGCTGGGCGTCGTGCCAGCCGACCTCGGCCGTCCACGCGATCGTCACCATGTGGTCGGTGAACACCCGGCCGAATCCCGGGTTGGCCATGAGCTCGGCCCGCCGTGCGGCGGCAACGGGCTCGGCGGTCGGGTTTAGGGTAAACGAGATGTCATGATTCGCGTCTGCGGTCATCGAGGCACCTTCCCTGAGTCCGGCCGCGGCGCCGTTGCCACGACCTTCACTGCCAAAGCTAACTCGCTACCCGCTCTGCTATGTCGTCCCCGATCTCGGGCGTTGCCCGCGGAGACCACGCACCTTGCCGTTCCAGCAGGTCATCGGACACGGCCTGCTCAATTCTCGCGGCCTCGGCAGTCAGCCCGAGATGCTGACAGAGCATGGCCGCGGACAAAATCGCCGCCGTTGGGTCCGCCTTCTGCTTGCCCGCAATATCCGGCGCGCTGCCGTGCACGGGCTCAAACGTGCTCGGTGCGGCGCGCTCCGGGTTGATGCTTGCCCCGGCGGCCAAGCCGATCCCGCCCGCCACCGCCGCGCCGAGCGAGGTGAGGATGTCGCCGAAAAGGTTGTCGGTGACGATGACGTCGAAGCGGTCTGGTTTGGTGAGGAAGTAGACGGCCGCAGCGTCCATGTGGCAGTACTCGGTGCTGACTCCGGGGAACTCCGCCGCGGCCTCGGTGACCGTGCGCCGCCACAGATCGCCGGCGTAGGCCAGCACGTTGCTCTTGTGCACCAGGGTCAGCTTGCGCCGCGGCCGCTGAGCGGCACATTGCAGCGCGTACCGCGCTACTCGGCCAACCCCGAAGGCCGTGTTGATGCTTTCCTGGGTCGCCACTTCATCAGGGGTCCCGCGGCGCATGATCCCGCCAGCCTCGATGTAGGGACCCTCGGTACCCTCGCGCACGACGAGCATGTCGACCGACTCGTTCCGCACCCCCGCCAGCGGCGACGCCACGCCGGGGTACAGTCGCACGGGGCGCAGGTTGACATACTGGTCGAACTCGAACCTGAGCCGGAGCAGGAGGCCGCGCTCCAGTACCCCGCTCGGCACGCTCGGGTCGCCAACGGCACCCAGCAGGATCGCATCGTGTCCCGATATCTCGGACAGGACGCTCTCCGGCAGCACCTCGCCGGTCCGGTTGTAGCGCTCCGAGCCCAGGTCATAGCTGGTCGGATCGATCTCGACGGTGTCTAGCGCGCGCAGGACCTTGATCGCCTCGTCCACAACTTCGGGGCCGATCCCATCCCCGCCGATCACTGCAAGACTGATGCTGCGCGCTGCCACGGCAGTACCTTACTGGCCGGACTGCGCCGGATGGCAATATCGGCGTCCGCCGCCCGGCACCCCGTGAACTTCGCTGCCCCCTGCCGTCTGGCCAGGTCGCTCCGCCCGTGCTCGGCCGCAGGCAGGCCGGTCAGGTCTCGTCGAGGTCGACAACCGTCGCCATGGTGGCCCCGGTGCCGTCGGCGATCTCCGTGAGCACTTCGAGCGGCACGGCCGAGTCCACCGATAGCACGATCATGGCTTCGCCGCCCTGCGCATGCCGGCAGACCTGCATCTGGGCGATGTTGATCTGCCGGCTGCCCAGGCGCTGGCCGACGGTGCCCACCACGCCCGGCCGGTCAACGTAACCAAGGAAGATCATGTGAGCGGCCGGCGCGATCTCCGCGTCGAGTCCGTTGACCTCAACCAGGCGCTCGGACTGTCGCAGTCCGCTCAGGGTGCCGCCGAGCGAGACGAGTCTGCCGTCGGGGGCGGTACCGCGGATCGTCAGCAGGTGCCGCCAGTCCTGGCTTACCGCATCGGCCGTCATCGTGACGTCGACTCGGCGTTCCTTGGCGACCAAGGGCGCGTTGACGTAGGTCACCGGCTCCTCGGTCACGTCCGCGAAGAGCCCTTTCATCACGGCCAGCTCAACGACCCTGATGTCGAGCGTCGCGATCTCGCCCTTAACCTCAATGGCTACCGCTGCGGTGGCGCCCCCGGCCAGGGCGGCGAAGATCCGGCCGAGTTTCTCGGCGAGCGGCAGCCACGGCCGCAACTCCTCGGCGACGATGCCGCCCTGGACGTTGACAGCATCCGGCACGAACTCGCCCTCGAGCGCCAGGCGGACGGACCTCGCGACCTGAGTGCCAGCCTTCTCCTGCGCTTCGGCCGTGCTGGCGCCGAGATGGGGCGTCGCGACCACATTGTCGAAGCCGAACAACGGGCTGTCGGTGCACGGCTCCCGTGCGTAAACGTCGATGCCCGCGCCCGCGACCCGGCCTTCCCGCAGCGCGGCCGCGAGCGCGGCCTCATCCACGATCCCGCCCCGCGCGGCATTGATGATCCGGACGTCGGGCTTGACTACATGCAGTTCGCGGTCGCCGATCAGACCGACGGTCTCGGCATTCCTCGGCATGTGCACGCTGATGAAATCGGCTTCAGCGAGAAGTTCGTCGAGGCTGACCATGCGAACCCCGAGCTGAGTCGACCTGGCAGCCGGGACGTACGGGTCGTAGGCGATCACGGCCATGTCGAAGGCGGCGAGCCGCTCGGCCACCAGCGCCCCGACGCGGCCGAGGCCGAGGATGCCGACGACCTTGTCCTGAAGCTCCACACCGGTGTAGGCAGAGCGCTTCCACTGGCCGCTCCGCAGCGACGCCATAGCCTGCGGAACGTTGCGAGCCAGCGCGAGCAGCAATGCGATGGCATGCTCGGCCGCGCTGACGACGTTCGAGGCGGGCGCGTTCACGACCATGACGCCGGCCTTCGTTGCGGCCTCGACGTCGATGTTGTCCAGTCCGACGCCGGCTCTGGCGACGACACGCAGCATGGGCGCGTGCAGGATCGCCTCGGCATCGATCCTGGTTGCGCTGCGCACGATGACCGCGTCGACGTCGGCGAGCGCTGCCAGCAGCTTGCTCCGGTCAGTGCCGTCGGTGTAGCGAAGCTCGTAGGAGGACTCCAGAAGCGCGATTCCGGCCGGAGAAAGCTCCTCGGCGACGAGTACGACAGCAGGCACGGGTCCTCCGCAGCGCGGGCGTCGGGTTTCACAGTCTATCGGCCGCCTTGTGAACGCCTTCACAACCTGGGAGCCGACTCGGAGCCCTAGCCGGCCGGGGCAGTGGCGGCGGCGTCGGAGGCCGTCCCGGCCAGCCCGGCCTCGTCGTCGTGGTCAATCGGCTCGAGCGGCCGGTCCGGCCGGCCCTCGGACCCTTCGACGGGCGCGCCGCGAGCCCGCATGGGGCCGGCGAAGGCCTCGACGCCTAGCGCGGTCATCGGCTTGGCTACCAGGAATCCCTGCCCGAGACCGCAGCCCATGGCCCGCAGCAGCTCAAGCTGTTCTGGCCGGTCAATGCCTTCCGCGACGATCTCGATGCCAAGGTCGTGCCCGACCTGCACGATGGTCCTGGTCAGCATCGCGAGCGTGCCGTCGGTACCCAGCCCGGCGACAAATGACGGATCGATCTTGATGATGTCGACCGGGAGCTCACGCAGATAGGCGAGCGAGGCGTAGCCCGTGCCGAAATCGTCGATCGCGAGCCGAACGCCGAGCTGCCGAAGCCGGCCGAGCTCGTCAAGGATCGGCCCGGCTACCTCTATCAGCACGCGCTCCGTGACCTCGAGGGTCAGCGCGGAGCGCGGCAGCCCGCAATCGTCCAGTGCCGTGAGCACCGACTCCGCGAATCGCGGCGCGCTGACCTGGCGCAGGGAGAAGTTCACCGAGAGCCCGATGGCCCAGCCCGCCGCGCGCCACTGCGCCGCCTGCTTGCAGGCCTCCCGCAGCACCCAGTCGCCGAGCGCAACGATGAGTCCCGACTCTTCGGCGATGCTGAGGAACTCAGTCGTCGGGACCTGCTCATCCCGGCGATACCAGCGCACGAGCGCCTCGACCCCGGCCACCCGCGAGGTCGACAGCTCCACCAACGGCTGGTACTCGATGGTCAGGCCGTCGTCCGTGATGGCCTGGCGCAGGCCGGTCGCCAGCTCCAGTCGCCTGATGACGTCCGCATGCATGTGGGCCGCAAAGACCTCGACCCGATCGCCACCGGCCTCCTTGGCCCTGGCCATGGCCAGGTCAGCATTGCGCAAGAGGTGCTCGCCGACGTCAGGGCCGGCAAAGGCGACACCCAGCGCGGCCGTCATGGTGACGTCACGGTCGGCGACCTGGAACGGAGCCGCGGCGATGGCGCCGACCAGCCGCTCCGCGATGTCAACGATCTCCTGCGGGCTGGCGGAATGCTCGATGAGGATCGCGAACTCGTCGCCGCCCCAGCGAGCGACCGTGTCATGCGCCGGGACGAAGTTCCGCAGGCGGCGTGCCACCTGAGCGAGCAACAGGTCGCCGGCGCCGTGGCCAACCGAGTCGTTGATGGCGGTGAACCCATCGAGATCAACGAAGATCGCGCCGGAGCGCTCCGGCCGGTCAGCACCGGCCGCGGCCGGCTGCCTGGCAAGCAGGTCCTTGGCCCGTTCCTCCAGGTAGGCGCGGTTCGGCAGTCCCGTCAGGCCGTCGTGGAAGGTGAGGTGAGTCACCTGCTTGCGCAGCGCTACCTGGTCGCTGACGTCCTTGGCCGTCACGAGCATGGCATTCTGCCGGCCGTCGCCGACATACCGCGAGACCGTCGCCTGAACGTCCCGCCAGGTGCCGTCCGCGGCCCGCACCTGGCAGGCGAGGCTCGCAGCGGGAGCGGATGCGCCGGACGTGGCCAGCGCGGCGGCCCGCGCGGCGCCGATCCGGTCATCGGGGTGCACCAGATCGGTCAGCCGCTGACCGGTGAGCTGGCCCGGCTCGTATCCATAGCGGACTACCGCCTGGCTGGCGTAGGTGACCAGCCCGGCCGCGTCACACAGCAGCACGACGTCGCTGGTGCGCTCGGCCAACTGCAGGAACTTCCTGCCCGACAGCTCAGCCAGTTCCGACGTGGCTGCCGCCCGCAGGACCAGCCCGCCGGCCCGGGCAGCCAGGGCCAGCATCAGCGCACACGCGGCAATGAGCGGTACCGGCCCGCTGTTTCGCCAGGTCACAACCGCGAAGACCAGCGTAACGACTGCCGCTACGGTCGCGGCCGTCAGCGCGAGCGCGGTCCCGAGCTGAGCTGGCCAGGCGCTGCGAGAACCGTCGGCCTCCTCGCCCGCCGCGGGCCAGGGGTAAGAGAAGCCGCTGGCCCCGAGCAGGCAGATCGCGAGCAGCCAGGCCAGCTGGGGCCAGGTCCCCGGAGGCACTCCCGAAGCGCGGGCCTGGACCGCAAGCAAGTCGCCAAGCGTGGCTGCCGCGATGGCGAGGTAGGCGGGCAGAGCTCGGCCCGCCCGCAGGACCACCGCCAGAGTGCCGCCAAGGACGACGAGGTCGGCCAGCGGGTGGATGAGGTCGACCGCGAACGACCCGGCCCCGATGCCCGTAGCCGAGTATGCAGACCGCAGCACAGCGATCCAGCTGACGGCGAAAACGCCGAGGCTGAGCAGGCCGCCGTCCAGCAGCTGGCCGAAGCGGTCCGGCGGTGGGCCGGGCGGGGCCAGCTTGATCATGCCAAAGATGAGCGGGACCAGCCCGAGCAGCGCAAGGAGATCAGTGAGGGAAAGCTCGATTCCAGTTGGCGTTACCGACCCGACGTCGGCGACCTGAGCAATGAACGCGGCGCCCCACGCGGCCGCAGCCGCGGCTAGCCAGCGGTAGCCGGGACCGCCAGCACGCGCGCGGCGAAGCAAGAGCGCGATCGCTGCCACTGCCACCAGCGCGCCGAGAACCGTCCAGGCTGGCGAGCCGGCACTCACAGCCGACCGCCCCCGGCAAGGGCGTCCGCTGCGGACGCAAAGTGCCCGGACACAGGGCCCGCGGGCACCGAACGTCCGATCACCTGACCTCCTTGATGAGCAGCTCCGTCGCCTTCGCGGTCACTGGCTCCTGCGGCCCGCCGTTGGGCACGCTAGCGCGTGTCACCAGGACGGCAAGGCCAGCGGCCTACTCGGCCTGGTGCGTATTTGAGTCGTACCCCGGGCTCGTCATCGAGCTTCTACAAGACACGACTCACCAGCAGCCGCCATTAGTTCCAGCAGGCGTGCATGATTCGCCAGTGAACCTAGCGTGCTTCTCGCAAGTGCGGGAAGCACAATGCTTAAGCACTGTACGAGTCGCAGGTCACGCTTCGATTGAGGAAGGGCCTACACAAGGCGACAACTTGACGTCGCCCCGTAACGAGCCAGCAAATGCCAGCGGCTGAGTTGTAATCAGCGCGTAATCCGGTATCCGGTCTCGTATTGGTCACCTTGCGGCCACTGGCTAGTAATCGCCGGTGATCACATTGGCCAGCGGCTGACCGGCCAGGTAGCGATCCACTTGAGACCGGACGAAGGCCGTAGCAGTTAGCCAGGACACAGGGGTGGACGCGCCCACATGGGGAGTGATGAGAACGTTCGGCAGATGCCACAGCGGATGCCCCGGCTCAAGCGGCTCAGGGTCGGTCACATCCAGCGCAGCGAACAGGCGGCCAGCGGAGACCTCGGCCACCAGGTCCGCGGTTACCACGAGCGAGCCGCGCGCGGCGTTGACCAGCAAGGCGCCGTCCTTCATCCGCGCAAGGAACCGCGAATCTGCCATTCCGGTCGTTTCTCGAGTGAGCGGGGCGAGCAGAATCACCACGTCCGCCTCCGGCAGTAGGTCCGGCAGGTCGATGACCGGGTTCACGCCGTCGCGCGCCGACCTGGCTACCCGGTGCACCCGCACCTCGAACCCGTTGAGGCGCCGCTCCACCGCCTGGCCAATTGACCCGTAGCCAACGATCAGGACGGTCTTTCCCGCCAGGCAATCGGTGAACCGGTAGCTCCATCGCCCTGCTGCCTGCTCGGCAGCGAAGTACTGGAACTGGCGGATCGAGGCGAGAATAGCGGCGAGCACCCATTCCGAGGTGCTTGCATCGTGCACACCGCGCGCGTTGCACAGCACGGTTCCGGCCGGCAGATGGGGCCTGACCCGGTCGAAGCCGGCCGTTAGCGTCTGCACCACCCTGAGCCCCGGCATCTGCGCCATGGCTGTGACGGCCTCCGGGGCGGGGAAAAACGGCGGCACGTAAAACTCGACGTCGGCCGCGCTCGCCGGCAAGCTGCCGCCATCGGGCACCACGACCTCGACGGCGACGTCGTCCAGGTCCGCGAGCGCGTCGGCGATGTTCTGCACGGGAACCCAGATCAGCACTCCGCAGACCTTCCCGCCGTCGAAAGCGCCGAAGCCGGGACGACCTTGCGCTCCGGCGCGCCCCGATCCGTCGCCGTCGCAGGATACTGCGTGGTCAGGATGCGCGGGAAGAGCGGCCTCGGCCGGGGCAGGACTCCGGCCGAATCGTTACAGGCCGCAGCGATCCGCGCGGCCAGGTCGGGCAGGAATGGCCAGATCTCGGCGGCCAGGATCTGGCACGCTGACAGCAGGGCGCCAAGCACGGCGTCCAGCCGGGCACCCGCGCCAGCGTCGCCGGCCCGCTCCGCCCGAGCCAGGTGCCACGGCTCGGTGGCATCCACGTAGCGGTTGGCCTGCTCGACGATCTGCCAGACTGCCGCGGTCGCGGCCCGGAAGTCGAAGTCTGACAGCGCCGCCCGGACCGCCGCTGGCGCCCGCTCGATCGCGGCCCGCAGGCCGGCGGCATCCTCGGGCCAGTCGGGCGCGCCGGCTGCCGGACCGGCCCCGCCAGGGACGGCGGCTAGCCATCGGGTCGTGCCGGCCGGCCACGGGCACGGCGTGATGACTCCGGCGCGGCTTGAGTGGACGAGCGAGATGACCCGGCTGACCAGGTTGCCCAAGCCGTTGGCGAGGTCCTCGTTGGCCCTCGCGATCAGCCGTTCCACGCTGAAGTCGGTGTCGCCGACCCTCGGCACGTCGCGCAGCAGCCACCAGCGCAGCGCGTCGATTCCGTACTGACCAGCCAGTTCGACCGGGTCCGTCCGGCGACGACTGGACTCGGGAGCCGACTTGCTGATCTTGCGGCCGTCCACGGTGAGGTAGTCGTGCACGAAGATCTCGGTCGGCACCGGCTCCCCCGCCGACAACAGGATGGCCGGCCAGTAGACCGCGTGGAAACGAAGCACGCCCTTGCCGACCAGGTGCACCCGCCGGGTGGCAGCGGTCCACCACCGCTCGTAATCCTCGCCGCGGGTGCCATAGCCGAGCGCCGTGATGTAGTTACCGAGCGCGTCCCACCAGACGTAGATCACCTGGCTCGGGTCCCCGGGCACGCCGATCCCCCAGCCCCGCGCCCTCGCCACCGACCGCGAGATGCTGAAGTCCTCCAGGCCGCCGGCGATGAACCCCAGGACCTCGTTGCGGCGCCCGGCGGGCTCGATCCTGAGCCGACCCGAGCTGATCAGGTCATGTAGCTGGCCATGGTACCTGGACAGCCGGAAGAACCAGTTCTCCTCGGCCACCAGCTGCGGCGCAGTGCCATGCTCAGGGCAATTTCCGCCCTCGAGCTCGGCCTCGGTATAGAACTGCTCGCATCGCACGCAGTACAGCCCCTCGTAGGACCGCCGGTACAGGTCACCGTTGGCCTCGCAGGCCCGCCACAGCCGCTCCACGCCCGGCCGGTGCCGGGAATCGGTGCTGGTACGGATGAAGTCGTCGAAGCTGAGCGACAGGTCGCCGCGCAGTGCCGCGAATGCGCTGGCGTTCCGGTTCACCAGTTCCCTGGTGGTGACCCCCTCCGCCTCGGCGGCGAGGACGTTCGTCAGCGAGTTGTCGTCGGTGCCGCTTTGCAGCCGGACCTCGTCGCCGATCCGGCGATGATGGCGGGCTAGCACGTCGGCTTGCACCAGCTCGAGCGCATGCCCAAGGTGCGCGCGCCCGTTGACGTAGGGGATGGTCGTGCTGAGATAGACACGCGCGGGGTGAGCGCGGTGAGCGGTCATCGGAACCTCCTGAGAGAAGAAGTCAGGGGCACCGACCCGCACATGAATCGAGGCCCCCTCGGGGCCTCGTGCGGACTGAGTCCTGGCGTACTGAGATGGCCCCGGCTAGCGGGGCATCATCACCGAATACGCGAAGAACGTCATGCCACCAGTGTACCGGACCCCGGCCAGGGCCGACACGTACAGCTCAGGCCCGCCCTAGCCGGCGACGGGTGCCAGCGTGAAGTCCACGTCGACGACGTAGCGCAGGTCGGCCGGGTCATCGGGTGCCGCGGGCCGGAACTCGCTGATCAGTGAGTCACGGACGCCGAAGACGGCATCGCTGCCCAGGTGCTCGTTGGCGGAGTCGAATATGTGGGTCGTGACCGGCTCGTAGCCCTCGGCCGACAGGATCACATGAACGTGCGCCGCCCGGTAGTTGTGCCGACCGGTGGCGCGGTAGATGTTGCCGACTGGACCATCGATGGGAACGGGGTAGCTCACTGGCCGCGACGTCCGGAAGGCGAAGCCGCCGTCGGGGCCGGTCGTGAAGACGCCGCGCAGGTTGAAGTCCGGTTGCCGAGGATCCTGGATGTCGTAAAGCCCGTTCCCGCTGCCCTGCCAGACGTCGAGGGTGGCGCCATCGACTGGGTTCCCCGCCGGGTCCGTGACCCGGCCGCGAATCAGCGCCACCGGGCCGTCCTCCTGCCGCCCGATGTGCTCGCCCATCTTCCGGTGCGGCGCACCGGGCCGGTAAAACGGCCCGAGCACCGTCGGCTCGGTGGCGCCAGCCACAGCATTGATGGTCTCGACCAGCGACGAGAGCCCGAGCGTGTCGGACAGCAAGATGAATTCCTGGCGCTCCGGATCGCACTTTTGCCCGACAGCGGTCAGGAACTCCAGCCCGGCCATCCACTCCCTGGTAGTGAGGCCAGTCTCGGTCGCGAACGCATGCAGGTGCCTGATCAGCGCGGTCAGCAACTCGCGGAGCCGCGGATCCGCCGTCCCGGCGTAGGCCTGCAGGACTTCGGCGGTCAGTTTCTCGGCGCTGACGTCGCGGGCATTCGTGCTCATCCCTAGTCAGGGTAGTCGCGTCGCGCGGGGCTGCCTAACACGAGGCTAGCTGGCCGACTTCGCCGCTGATAACGTCCGCAATTTGCCGACGGGACTGGTCAGGGCGGCGGTGTGTATACGGTCAGCGCCGGAGGCGAGGTCGGCAGCGGGACCGGCCAGTTCGCGCGCCCCGGCCGCTACGGCTGGGTGCCGTAGGTGCCGGCGACGCGACACCAATCTTCCACAACCACCCGATGGCGCGGCGATTTGTCCGTCGGCGCGGGCGCCGGCTTGCCTCCCAAGGCCACGGGACTATCCCGGTCAAAGCGCCGCAACGCTGCAGTACAACTGCTGACCCTCAACCGGACTGGCTAGCTCAGCCGGTCCAGGATGAGCTCGCGCGCCCGCTTCGCGTCGGCCCGGCCTCTGGTCGCCTTCATGACCTCGCCGACGAGCGCCCCGGCGGCTGCGGTCTTGCCATCGCGGATCTTCGCGGCGATGTCGGGGTTGGCCGCGATCGCGGCGTCGACGGCCTCGGTGAGGGCACCCTCGTCGCTCACCACCGCCAGGCCGCGGGCTGACACGATCTCGTCCGGCGAGCCCTCGCCGGCCAGGATCGCCCCGAACACCTGGCGAGCCAGCTTGTCGTTCAGCGTGCCCGCGCTGACCAGCGCGCTGACCCTGGCCACGTCGGCCGGGGTCACAGCCAGCGAGGAGAGCTCGACGCCGCTGGAGTTCGCGTGCATGGCCAGCTCACCCAGCCACCACTTACTCGCGTCGGCCGGGGAGGCGCCCGCGGCCACGGTAGCGGCGACGAGGTCAACCGCGCCCGCGTTCGCCAGCCACGTCATCTCCTGCGCGGAGAAGCCCCACTGCGCCTGCAGTCGGCTCCGCCTGGCGGCCGGCAACTCGGGCAGCCCGGCGCGTAGCGAAGCCACCCACTCCGGCGGCGGCGCGATCGGCACCAGGTCGGGCTCGGGGAAGTAGCGATAATCCTGGGCCTCTTCCTTGCTCCGCCCCGACGTGGTGGTGCCGTTGTCCTCGTGGAAGTGCCGGGTCTCCTGCACGACCCGCCCGCCCGCATCGAGGATCGCCGCCTGGCGCTCGATCTCAAACCGGACCGCCCGCTCCACGGAGCGGAGCGAGTTCACGTTCTTGGTCTCCGTGCGCTTCCCCCACTCCGTGGCACCGATCGGCGCCAATGAGGTGTTCACGTCCGAGCGCAGCGAGCCCTCCTCCATCCGCACGTCCGACACGCCGAGGGCCAGGAGCAACTCCCGCAGTTCGGTTACGTAGGCCCGCGCGACCAGCGGCGCCAGCCCTCCCGTTCCGGTCACCGGCCTGGTCACGACCTCGACGAGCGGGATGCCCGCCCGGTTGTAGTCGACCAGCGAGTACTCGGCACCGTGGATCCGGCCGGTGGCCCCGCCAATGTGCAGGGTCTTGCCCGTGTCCTCTTCCAGGTGCACCCGCTCGATGCCGATGCGGAAGCTCTGGCCGTCGACCGTCACGTCCAGGTAGCCGTCGGTGCAGAGCGGCTCGTCGTACTGCGAGATCTGGAAGTCCTTGGGCATGTCCGGGTAGAAATAGTTCTTCCGCGCGAAGCGGCACCACGTGGCGATCGTGCAGTTCAGCGCCAACCCGATCTTGATCGTGTACTCGATCGCGGCCCGGTTGGTCACCGGCAGCGAACCCGGCAGCCCCAGGCACACCGGGCAGACGGAGGTGTTGGGGGGCGCACCAAACTCGATCAGGCAGCCGCAGAACATCTTTGTCTTCGTGCCGAGTTCGACGTGCGTCTCCAGGCCGATGACGGGCTCGTACCTGGACAGCGCCTCGTCGTAAGGCACCAGTTCGGCCACGTTGCTCATTCCCCCAGTCCCTTCGCCTGAGCCAGCAGCGGACCGTCCCAGCGCTGCTGCAGCGCCGTCTCAAGCGCCGCCGCGACTCGGTAGGTTCGGTCGTCGGCCAGGGCGGGTGCCATCACCTGAAGCCCGACCGGGAGCCCGTCTTCGGGCGCAAGACCACACGGGACCGAGATCGCCGCGTTCCCCGCCAGGTCGGAGGGAATCGTGCACAGGTCGGCCAGGTACATCGCGATCGGGTCGTCCACGCGCTCGCCGATCGCGAACGCCGTGGTCGGGGTCGTGGGCGAAATCAGCACGTCAACCTGCTCGAACGCGGCGTCAAAATCGCGGCTGATCAGCGTCCGGACCTGCTGCGCCTTTCCGTAGTAGGCGTCGTAGTAACCGCTGGACAGCGCGTACGTACCGAGCATGATGCGGCGCTTGACCTCGGGCCCGAAGCCCGCCTCCCTGGTCACCGACATGACTTCCTCGGCGCTGGCCACGCCGTCGTCGCCAACGCGCAGCCCATAGCGCATCGCGTCGAACCTGGCGAGGTTGGACGAAGCCTCACTCGGGGCGATGAGGTAGTAGGCCGGCAGGGCATAGGTGAAGTGCGGGCACGACACCTCGACGACCTTCGCGCCAAGCGACTCCAGCAGTTCGACCGACTCGTTGAACCGGGCCAGCACGCCCGCCTGATAGCCCTCACCGCTGAATTCCGCTACCACCCCGATGCGCAGACCGCTTACGTCCGCCTGCCTGGCCGCTGCGACGACGGGCGGAACGGGCGCGTCCACCGACGTCGAGTCCCGCCAGTCATGACCGGAAATGGCCTCATGCAAGAGCGCGGCGTCGAGCACGGTGCGCGCCAGCGGGCCCGGCGTGTCAAGCGACGACGCGAACGCAACCAGCCCGTATCTGGACGAGCCGCCGTACGTGGGCTTCGTCCCCACGATCCCGCAGACGGCGGCGGGCTGGCGGATCGAGCCGCCGGTATCGGTGCCGATGCCGAGCGGAGCCTCGTAGGCGGCAACGGCCGCGCTCGAGCCGCCAGACGATCCGCCAGGTACCCGGCTGAGGTCCCACGGGTTATGCGAGGTACCAAACGCCGAGTTCTCCGTAGACGAGCCCATCGCGAACTCGTCCATGTTCGTCTTACCGAGGATGATGACGCCCGCCGCGCG
>JASHUG010000219.1 GCA_030040155.1 Streptosporangiaceae bacterium
GCCGCGGACGTCGCTGCGCCGCAGCCGGCGCCGGAGGATCCGCGGCCCGCGGTCAGCCGGGCCGCACGGCTTCGCCTGAGTCAGCTGATAGCCGACGGTCGGAACGACCTGGTGATCGAGTGGCTACGCCTGCTGGCCGCGGCCGGCCGGCGTCCGCCGGATGTGCTCCAGCCCGTCCTGCTGGCGATGGCCACCGACAGTCGGCGCGTCCAAGCGGCGCTGGCACCGGTGCTTGGACCGCTGGCCGGCTGGCTGGCCGCCGCGAACCCGGCCTGGTCCTGGGCCGCAGCCACGGAGCCCGCTGCCGCGGCCCCGGCGCCCGACCACGCCAGCTCGACTGCGGCTAGCTGGACCACGGCCGGCCAGGGCCAGCGCCGGGAGTTGCTGGACCGGCTGCGCGGCACCGACCCGGCCACCGCTCGCGAGCTGGTCCTGTCGACCTGGGCGGCGGACTCTTACCTGGACCGGGCCGCGTTCGTGGCCGCGCTGGCGACCGGCCTGAGCCTGGCCGACGAGGCGCTGCTCGACCTGGCCCTGGCAGACCGGCGCGCAGAGGTGCGCCGGGCGGCGGCCGGGTTGCTGGCGGCGCTGCCGGGCTCGGCCTTCGCGGAGCGCGCCGAAGAACGAGCGACCGCGGCGGTCCGCCTGATCGCCGGCACACTTGAGGTCGTGCCGCCAGCACAGGCAACCCCGGAGATGATCGCGGACGGGATCGACCCCAGCCCGCCGCGGGCAACGGGCCGGCAGTCCTGGCTTCTGCGCCAGGTGGTGGCGGCCGCCCCGGCGCGCTGGTGGGCCGGGCATACGCGGCTGGCACCGGCCGACCTGCTCGCCCTGTCCAAGCGAACCGAGTGGGCGGGCGCGCTCGAGGCGGGCTGGACCGACGCGGCCGTGCGCGATTCCGACCCTGGGTGGATCGGCGCTCTGCTCGATCGACCCTTCGGTGCGGCGAGCATCACCGCGTTCCAGGCGCTGAGCGAAGCCGAGCGAGACGGCTGGCTGGCCGCGCATCCGGGCAGTCCGCTGTTCGGCGCGCTTGAGCTGGTGCCCGGTCCGTGGTCGACGGCGCTGTCTGACGCTGCGCGCATGCACGTCGCCGCGGTGGCTCGCGCCGATCCCGGCCGGTCCCCGGAGGCGCGCAAGCTGCTGCGCTTGGCCGCGCTGCGGCTCGAGCCTGCGGAACCGCCCGAGCTGGACCCGGCTCAGGTGCACCCCCATCTGCTGCAGAGCTGGGCCAGCATGCTTGAGGTCCTGTCCATCCGCGCGGCGATGCGCCGCGAACTAACGGAGGAGCCGACGACGTGAGTGCCCCCGTCCAGCCCGAGGCGGCTGACGCTCCGCCGCCCGCCGCGGCGGTCCTGCGCCCGCACGCGGAACAGGAGTACGCGGCCGAACTCGACGCGCTCCAGGCCGAAGATGACCGGGCTCGGCCGCCGTCGTGGAACCTGTCACCGTGGGCGGTCGTCACGTACGCGCTGGGCGGAACCCTGCGGGACGGCACGACGATCACGCCCAAGTACATCGGAGCCAGGCGACTGGTCGAGGTGGCGGTAGCGACGCTGGCCACCGACCGGGCGCTACTGCTGCTCGGGCCGCCCGGCACGGCCAAGACCTGGCTATCGGAGCACCTGGCCGCCGCAATCAGCGGTGACTCCACGCTGCTGGTCCAGGGCACGGCTGGCACCGCTGAGGACGCGGTCAGGTACGGCTGGAACTATGCCCGGCTGATCGCGGAGGGGCCGTCGCCGGCAGCGCTCGTGCCGTCCCCGGTCATGACGGCCATGCGTGATGGCAAGGTCGTCCGGATCGAAGAACTCACGAGGATGCCCGCCGAAGTGCAGGACGCCCTCATCACCGTCTTGTCGGAAAAGACGCTTCCGGTCGCGGAACTGGGCACCGAGATCCAGGCGGTCGCCGGGTTCACGCTGATCGCGACCGCCAATGACCGTGACCGCGGCGTCAATGAGATGTCCAGCGCGCTGAAGCGCCGGTTCAACACCGTCGTGCTCCCGCTCCCGGAGACGTCCGAGGCCGAAGTCGAGATCGTTAGCCGGCGGGTAGCCGAGCTTGGCCGAGCGCTGCAGTTGCCGGCCGAGCCCCCGGCCCTGGCCGAGGTGCGCCGGGTCGTCCAGGTGTTCAGGGAGCTGCGCTCCGGCGTGACCAGCGACGGCCGGACCACGCTCAAGGTGCCGACCGGAACGTTGTCGACGGCGGAGGCCATCAGCGTACTCACGAACGGCATGGCCCTGGCCGCGCACTTCGGCGACGGCCAGCTCCGGGCCCCCGACGTCGCGGCCGGCCTGGTCGGCACCGTGATCAAGGACCCCGAGCACGACGGTGTCGCGTGGAACGAGTACCTGGAGGCCGTCGTCAGGGAGCGCGAGGACTGGCGCGATCTCTATCGGGCCTGCAGGGACCTGTCGGTAGCCGCCGGATGACCACGACCGTCCTCGGCATCCGGCATCACGGACCCGGCTCGGCCAGGGCCGTGCGGGCCGCCCTGGCGGTGCTGGATCCGGACGTGATCCTTATTGAGGGTCCGCCGGAGGCCGACGACCTGGTCCGTCATGTCACCGCGCTGACGCCGCCCGTCGCCGTGCTCGCGCACGCCGTCGATGAGCCGGGCCGGGTGGCGTTCTGGCCGTACGCCGACTTCTCGCCGGAATGGCAGGCGCTCACGTACGCGGCCACCGCCGGGCGGCCTGCGCACTTCATCGACCTGCCGGCAGCCGTCACGCTGGCGGGCGGCGATGAGCGGCCGCCGGCCAAGGAGCAGGCCCTTGTGGCCGACCCGCTGGGCTGGCTGTCGCAAGCGGCGGGCCACGACGATCCGGAGCGCTGGTGGGAGGACGTCGTGGAGCACCGGCTCGGCGGCGAGCCACTGGAGTTGTTCGCCGCGATCGGGGAGGCGATGACGGAGCTGCGATCGGCCGCCGCGGCGGACGGGTGGGTCCTGGACGAACGCGACCGC
Organism: Streptosporangiaceae bacterium; assembly: GCA_030040155.1. Taxonomy (GTDB): domain Bacteria; phylum Actinomycetota; class Actinomycetes; order Streptosporangiales; family Streptosporangiaceae; genus JAJYUU01. Next base: position 2,972 of record JASHUG010000219.1, read on the forward strand.
CAGCGCGAGGCGGCGATGCGGCGCGGCATCCGGGCCGCGATCAAGGCAGGGCACCTGAGGATCGCGGTTGTGTGCGGGGCATGGCACGTGCCGGCGCTCACCGAACTGCCTTCTGCCAAGGCGGATGCGGACGTCCTCCGCGGCCTGGCTACGGCCAGGACCCGTGCGACCTGGGTGCCGTGGACATCGGAACGGCTCACGCTGGCCAGCGGGTACGGGGCGGGCGTGGCGGCTCCCGGCTGGTACGCGCACCTGTGGCGTGCGCCCGACCGGGTCGCCGAGCGCTGGGTCGTGCGGGCCGCCGGGTTGCTGCGCTCGGCCGACGTGTCCGTGTCGACGGCGGCGGCGCTTGAGGCGGTCAGGCTGGCCGAGGCCACCGCCGCGGTCCGCGGCCGGTCACTGCCTGGCCTGAGTGAGCTGACCGACGCCGTCCAGGCCGTGCTGTGTTTCGGCGACGCGACCCCGCTGCGGCTCATCACCGGCAAGCTGACCGTCGGCGAGGAGCTAGGCGAAGTCCCGGCCGACGTGCCGATCGTGCCGTTGCAGGCCGACTTCGAGGCTCTCTGCCGGCGGCTCCGGCTGCGCCCGTCCGCCGCGGACAAGGACATCGAGCTGGACCTGCGCGGCGAGACCGACCGCGGACGGTCCGCGCTGCTGCACCGGCTGCGGCTGCTTGGCGTGCCATGGGGGACTGTTGTCGCGGCCCGCGGCGAGGGAACGTTCAAGGAAGGTTGGCACCTGCGCTGGGAGCCGGAGTTCATCGTCGCGCTGATCGAGCGGGCCAGGTATGGCACCACGGTGCAAGCGGCGGCGACCTCGGTGGTGGCCGAGCGCGCGGCCCGCGCCGAGCAGCTGCCTGACATCACGAGGCTGGTAGAAGCCGTTGTACTGGCCGACCTGGCCGATGCGCTGCCGGCGGTGACGACCGCGCTCGAGCAGCGCTCGGCGCGCACCGGTGACGTGCAGCAGCTGATGCTCGCGCTGCTGCCGCTGGCGAGGGTGCTGCGCTATGGCGATGTCCGCCAGACCAGCGCGGACATGGTCCGCGGCGTAGTTGACTCGCTGCTCATCCGCGTCTGCGCGGGACTGCCGGCTTCGTCCGCATCGCTCGACGATGATGCGGCCGCGGACATGCTCGGCGCGATCGAGTCGGCTGAGAACGCCATCGCGATCGTCGGCACGCCCGATCAGCGAGTCGCCTGGCGGGCCGCCCAGCATGCCGTCTGCGACCGGGCCAGCGCGCCTGGGCTGGTGACCGGCCGGTGCGTGCGGCTCCTCCTGGATGCCGCCGTGCTGGAGCCGGAAGAGGCCCAGCGGCGCCTGGCGAGAGCGCTGTCCGCGCGCGATGAGACCGCGTACGCGGTCCGCTGGCTCGAGGGGTTTCTGCGCGGATCTGGTCTGCTGCTGCTCCGTGACCAGGTGCTCTGGCAGCTGCTCGACGACTGGCTGTGCGGCCTGCACGGCGAGGCGTTCGAAGAGGTCCTGCCGCTGCTGCGGCGCTCGTTCGCGGAGTTCGCGTGGCCCGAGCGCCGGCAGATGGGCGAGCTGGTCAGGGCTAGTCGCCGCGGATTCCGGTCCTCGAGTGCGGGCGCCGCGGTCGACTGGGATCTCGATCGGGTCCGGCAGATCCTGCCGGTGCTGGCGGCGGCACTCGGCGGGTCCGGCGCGGAGGTGGCTGGTGGCTGAACCGCATTCGGCACCGGACCTGGACGCAGCGGCTGAGCGGCTGCGTCGCTGGCGGCTTGTCCTTGGCACCGCGGCCGATCCCGCGGCGCAGGGTGAACCCGCGGCCGAGCCCGGCCCGAAGCGCGGGACCGGGATCGGCGGAAAGAACCGCGCCACCGGCCTCTCGGACCGGGATGAGGCGATCGACCAGGCGCTGGCTGCCATCTACGAGACCCGACCGGGCGCCAGCCGCCGCGGCGGCGGGCTCGCCGGTTCCGCGCCCGCGGTGCACCGCTGGCTCGGCGACATCCGCACGTATTTCCCGACGCCGGTTGTGCAAGTCCTGCAGCAGGATGCGCTGCAGCGGCTTGGTCTGCGCCAGCTCCTACTCGAGCCAGAGATGCTCGCCGCCGTCCAGCCGGATGTCCACCTTGTGGCCACGCTGCTGTCACTCCGCTCGGCAATGCCCGAGCAGACGCGCGAGACGGCGCGAATCGTCGTCCGTCAGGTCGTGGCCGAGATCGAGCGCAGGCTGCAAGAGCGGCTGCACCGAGCCGTCCTCGGCGCGCTGGACCGCTCGGCCCGCAGCCGGCGGCCCCGGCTGGCGGACGTGGACTGGCCGGCCACGATCCGTGCCAACCTCAAGCACTACCAGCCCGAGCTGCGCACGATCGTCGCCGAGCGGCTCACCGGGTACTCCCGCCGCCGCCGGATCGCCGCACTCCAGGACGTCGTCCTGGTCGTGGACCAGAGCGGTTCGATGGCGTCGTCGGTCGTGTACGCCGGGGTGATGGCGGCATCGCTTGCGTCGCTGCGCGCGGTGCGGACCAGGCTGGTGGTATTCGACACATCGGTGGCGGACCTGACCGATCAGCTGGCCGATCCGGTGGACGTGCTGTTCGCGACCCAGCTCGGCGGCGGCACGGATATCGCCAGCGCAGTCGCGTACGGGCAATCGCTCGTCACCCGACCCGCCGAGACCATCATGGTGCTGGTGTCGGACCTGTTCGAGGGCGGCGACCAGGCCGCGCTGGTGCGTCGGCTCGGCGCACTGACCGACAGCGGTGTCCGGCTCGTCGTCCTGCTCGCGTTGTCGGATGACGGCGCCCCCGCCTACAACCACGAACTCGCCGCGCAGTGCGCCGCTCTCGGCGCGCCTGCGTTCGCTTGCACGCCCGACGCGTTTCCTGACTTGCTCGCGAGCGCGATCCGCCGCGAAGACATGACCGGGTTCATCGCGAGGAGCGGCCTGGCTGCCGCGGGCTGACTGCGCTTTCGGCTAACTCTTGGCACTCGCGCCGCTTGCGAGGTAGGCCTGCCCCCTTGGCGACAGCCGATACCCGACATCCAGGCTGATCGTGAGGCCGAGCGCCTTCAGGCGGCGCACGTGCACCTTGAACTCGGCCCGTTCCCATCCGATCGCCTGAGCCAGGAATTCAGAGGAAACGGCGGGCTTGCTCGCGATCTGGCCGAGGATTGCCGCGGTCCAGGGTCCACGCCGGCTGGCGGCATCCATCCGCGCGAGCCGGGCCGCGATGGAGTCAGCCTCGGCGTCCGTCAGCGTGGCCGTCGCGGCCAGGGTGTCGCGCGGATCGGGCTCGTCCAGGCGCCGGAACCTGATCCGGTACAGCGGCAGCTCATGATCGCCGCGCAGGTCAGCCAGCAGCGCCGCGACATCCGTATATCCGGCTGCCGTGGCCTGCGAGCGGGTGATCTCGGCCGGCGTGACCTGGTCGATCGCCTCAGCGCGGACCATATCCAGCTGGGTGCGGTAGTCGTGCCCGGCGACCACCTGGGGCCGGCGCCAGCGCCGGAAGGCCAGCGTGACGCTCCCGTCGTGCAGGCCCTCGCGCAGCCGCTGCTCGAACAGCACCTGGCGACTGTATCCAACGGAACCTGGGGCTTCCAAAACGTCCACGCCATGCCGCCGGTTGGGGCTCGCCGACACCGATTACGGGTCACGCGACTTCGCAGTCAAGGATCCCGAGGGCAACCGCTGGTCGTTCGGCACCTACCGCGGAGCCGATTTGCGCGCCTGACTGGTGCGCTCGCGGGCTTCAACCGGGCCGTATGGCCCGGTCAGGCGGGACCTCAGGCCGCAGCGCTGGTGAGTGCCGCACGACGACGCTAGGGGCAGATGCAGGAAGACAAGTGGCGGAGGTGAGAACGCATGGCGATAGGGATGAATGCCGCCGCTAACTCGGGCGCGATGGGTGCCGTGTCCGGCCGGGAAACCCCGGCGGCCAAACCCTTGGTCCACGCCTTGCAGGCGCTCTGCCCCGAGGAGTGCTTCGACCGGCTGGAGCCGGGCGGCATCGGGCGCGTCGGCTTCGCATCAGCGGAGGGCATCGTGATGCTGCCGGTCAACTACGTCATGGCTGGCAAATCCATCGTCTTTCGCACGGCTCCGGACACGCTCTTGGCTCTCTACGCCGGCGCTCGCCTCAGCTTCGAAGTTGATCACCTCGACGATGAACTCCGCGCAGGCTGGAGCGTGCTCGTGCAAGGTCACGGCCAGCAGATCACCGATGAGCGTGAGGTGCAGCACCTGGAGAACACAGCGCGCCTGCAGCCGTGGGCCGCGGGGCCTCGCGATGTGTATGTGCGCATCGTGCCAATCCGGATCACCGGGCGACGCGTCGAGCCAGGCTGAGCTCCACGGGACTGGTGACGCTGCGGGCGACATAATGAGTCCCGTGAAGTCCGGGATCTACCTGCCGCCGTTCGGCGAACTCGCTGACCCCGGCCGGGTCGCGAGCCTGGCCGCCGCCGCGCAGGACTCGGGCTGGGACGGCTTCTTCGTCTGGGATCACATGTACGGGCCGCCTGGCGTGCCGATCGCGGACGCCTGGACCACGCTCGCCGCGATCGCGACGGCGACGAGCACGCTCCGGCTCGGCGCGATGGTGACGCCGCTGGCCAGGCGCCGGCCGTGGGTACTGGCCAGGCAGATCGCCAGCCTCGACCACCTCAGCGGCGGTCGCATGGTCGTCGGCGTCGGCCTGGGGGACGACGGCTGGCGAGAGTTCAGCTCCTTCGGCGAGGAGGCGCGGCCCCGCGAGCGCGGCGAACTGCTCGATGAATCGCTTCAGGTCCTGCTCGCGCTTCTCGCCGGGAACGGGCTCACTCATCACGGCACCCACTTCGATATCGACTGCCCACCCATGCTGCCGAAACCAGTGCAGGCGCCCGTGCCGGTCTGGGGCGCGTGCGTGTGGCCGCACCGCAAGCCGCTGGCGCGAGCCGCCAGGTTGCAGGGCTGCTTCCCGATCTTCGGCAGCACCGGGCCACTCGATTTCGGGCCGGCCGAGGTCGAGGCCGTGCGGACAGAACTCATCAGGCTGGGCGCCCCTCGTTCCCATGCGATGGTCGTCTGTGGCGCGACCCGGCTGGTGAGCACTGCCAGGCGGAGAGAGTTCATCGCCGGAATGCGCGCCGCCGAGGTGACCTGGCTCTTCGAGTCGTTCGTTCCCGGGGTCACGGCCGCGGAGGTGGAGGCCGTGGTGCGGGCGACCCCGCCCGCCGGCTGACGAATCGGTCAATGTCCTGCACACTAGGCAGGTGACCGCCCCCGATCCTCGTGACCCTCTTGGCCTGCGCAACGACGCCCCCATACTCGCCGCGTGGCTGGATTTCAGCCGCCAGGCCGAAGCCGGCGAGCTGATACCGATGGGCACCCCTGGTCACAAGCAACTCCAGGACCTGGTCGGCACCGTGGTCGCCGGTGACGCGCCGTTCTACGGCGGGCTGGACACGATCAAGCACGCCGACCACCTCAGGAGGGACGGCGAGGCCAGGGCGGCGGCGCTCTGGGGCGCGGACTGGTGCCGGTTCTCGGTCGCCGGGTCGACGCACGGTAACCAGGCGCTGGCGCTGGCGGTCGGCGAGCCGGGGCAGAAGGTGATCATCAACCGGATCCTGCACCGTTCGCTCCTGCTCGGGCTGGTGCTGGCCGGCCTGCAGCCGGTATGGGTGCAGTCGGAGATCGACGTTGCCTCCGGCCTCCCGGCAGGCGTCTCGGTGCGGGCCGTCCGCGAGGCGCTGGCCGCGCACCCAGACGCGTGCGCGGTGTTCCTTGGCGACCCGACCTACGTCGGGACGATCAGCGACCTGCCCAGCCATGCGCGGGCGGCGCATGAGGCCGGCGTGCCGCTGATCGTGGACGCTGCCTGGGCCGCCCACCTGGGTTTCCATCCCGATGTCCCGCCGCATGCGATTGCGGCGGGCGCCGATGGAATGGTGATCAGCGCGCACAAGGCGCTGCCCGCCTACACCCAGGGTGCGCTGGTGCTGGCGCGCACCGAGCGGCTCAGCCGGTCCCGGCTTGACCGCGCCTTCGACGCCACGCACACCACCAGCCCAACCGGCTCGATCCTGGCCAGCATTGACGCTGCCAGGGCTCTGCTGGCCAGGGACGGCGTGGAGCTGAGCGACCGGTTGCTGCGCGGGGTGGCCGCGGCCCGCGACCGGCTACGCGAGGTGCCCGGCCTTGATGTGCTCGACGGTCCCGGAGTCGAGCCGACCAAGCTCGTGGTGTTGCTGGCCGGGACTGGAGCGAACGGCAACTTGGTCGAGGCCGACCTCATCGCAGCCGGGATGGCGGTTGAGATGGGAGACCGCGACACCATCATCGCGATCCCCACGGTCGCGGACGACGAGGAGCGCATCGCGAAGTTCACCGAGACGCTGATCGCCTCGGTTGAGGCGCGTCGCGGCGACGCGCGGCATCCGGTGCCGGCAGCGGCGTGGACGGTGCGCCCGCAGACCGTGCTCGCGCCGCGGGAGGCGTTTTTCGCTGCGAACGAGACGGTGCCGGCCGACGCTGCGATCGGGCGGGTCAGCGCCGAGCTGATCGCGCCGTACCCGCCAGGAGTCCCGGTACTGGCGCCAGGCGAACTGATCACGTCCGAGGCGGTCGAGGCGCTGCGCGAGGTCGCCGCGGATGGCGGCCGGATCGCCTATGCCGCGGATCCGACCCTGGCCACGTTCCAGGTCCTCACCGGATAGCGATCAGCGGTGCTGGCTCAGCGGCATGCCGAACACCGCCGCAATCTCCAGAGTCCGCACGTGCGCGTCACGGCGGCGACCGGCGGCCTGGACGGGGCTCGCTCAGGACAGGTCGATGCTCGGATACAGCGGATGCTTGGCGAGCAGGTCGGCCGCCCGGCTGTTGACCTCGGCCGCGACCCCGTCCGCGAGGATGTAGTGGACCTTGGACGGGCTGCCGCTCGCCGCGGGCTTCTGCGAGGTGCCTTTCAGCACGGTGACGATCAGCTCAGCTACCTCGTCCAGCTCGCTCGGGCCGAACCCCCTGGTCGTCAGCGCGGGCGTGCCGAGCCGGATGCCCGAGGTGAACCATGCGCCGTTGGGATCCTGCGGTATCGAGTTGCGGTTCGTGACGATCCCGGACTCCAGCAGCGCGGACTCGGCCTGCCTGCCCGTGACGCCGTAGCCGCTCACATCTAGCAGCACCAGATGGTTGTCGGTCCCGCCGGTGACCAGGGTGGCGCCGCGCCGCAGCAGGCCCTCGGCCAGGGCGCGGGCATTCTCCACAATGCGCTGCGCGTAGTCGCGGAAGCTGGGCTGGCGGGCCTCAGCCAGCGCGACCGCCTTGGCAGCGATGATGTTCCCGAGCGGCCCGCCGAGTACCATCGGGCAGCCGCGGTCCACCTGGTCGGCGAACTCGGCGTCGCCGAGCACGAGGCCGCCGCGCGGGCCGCGCAGGGACTTGTGCGTGGTGGTCGTCACGACACTGGCATTGGGAACCGGATCGAAGTCGCCGGTCAGCACCTTGCCCGCTACGAGGCCGGCGAAGTGCGCCATGTCGACCATGAGCGTCGCGCCGACCTCGTCGGCGATCTCGCGCATGACGGCGAAGTTGATGAGGCGCGGATACGCGGAGTACCCGGCCACCAGGATCAGCGGGCGGAACTCCTTCGCGGCCGACCGCACCGCGTCGTAGTCAAGCAGCCCGGTCTGCGGGTCGGTGCCGTACCCGCGCTGATCGAACATCTTGCCGGAGATGTTCGGCCTGAACCCGTGCGTGAGGTGTCCGCCGGCGTCCAGGGACATGCCCATCAGCCGCTGGTTGCCGAGGCTGCGCCGAAGCTGGGCCCAGTCCTGCTCACTGAGATCGTTGACCTGCCGGGCTCCGGCCTGCTCCAGCGCCGGGCTCTCGATCCGGTGAGCGAGGATCGCCCAGTAGGCCACGAGGTTGGCGTCGATGCCCGAGTGCGGCTGGACATAGGCGTGCTGGGCGCCGAACAGCTCGCGGGCGTGCTCGCTGGCGATCGCCTCGACGGTGTCGATATTCGCGCAGCCGGCGTAGAAGCGCCGCCCGATGGTGCCCTCGGCATACTTGTCGCTCAGCCAGTTGCCCATGGCCAGCAGTACGGCCGGGGAGGCGTAGTTCTCGCTGGCTATGAGCTTGAGCGAGGCGCGCTGGTCCCTGAGTTCCGCCGATATCGCCGCCGCGATACCCGGCTCGACCTGGCCGATGACCTCCAGGGCGGCGCGATACGCGCGTGACTCTGGCGTGATAGTCCCGGAGTCGGTAGACACTTACCCTCCGTAAATGTGCGGCGGTCCGGCGTGGCAGCCAGCCCAGTGAACGCTAGGACGCTACCAATAGTTCGCCCGCAGTCTCCAGCCGCGCTAGTCGGGCCGGCCGGTTTTCGTCCTGAGGCGTAGCCAGGTCAGGCCGGCAGGATGACGACCACGCGACCCGCTTACGACACCATTGGTGCCATGACTGTGGATCGGGGTGAGCTGGCTGCGGATGCGAGGACGGTCCTCTTCCTGTTCAGCGACACCGGAGCCGGTCACCGTCGCGCGGCCGAGGCGGTCATCGAGGCGCTGGCCACCAGGCATCCGGGGTCGTACCACACCGCCCTGTGCGATCCGCTGACCGGTCCGTCGGCCGCGCGCCCGCTGCGGTGGCTGGCGCGGCTCTACGGGCCGGCCGTGCGACTGGCGCCGTGGCTGTGGGGAGCCGCGTACTACGTCAGCAACTCGCGGCCGGCCATGAGCCTGTTGTGGCGGACCGCGTTCGCCCCGGCCGCCGGCGTGGTGCGTGCGGCCGTCGCCTCGACCCGGCCGGATGTCATCGTGTCCTGTCATCCGCTGACCGGCCGCGCTGCTGTGCTCGCCGCCGATAGCGTGCCTGTCCTCACCCTGGTCACCGACCTGGCCGCGATGCACGCCTCCTGGCGCCACCCGCCGGGCGATGTCGTGGCGCTGCCGTCGCCGCAGGCCATGGCCGAGTGCCTGGCCAGCGGCATCCCGCCGGCGCGGTGCGCTCAGCTCGGTCTTCCCGTGGACGCGCGCGCGCAGGCCGGGCCATTGCCGGACGGCGCTCGCGCAGCCGTGCGCCGCTCACTGGGGCTGGGGGAGCGGGACTTCGTGGTCCTGCTGGCCGGTGGCGGCGAGGGCTGCGGCGGGCTGGCCAGGCGAACGGCCGCGATCCTGCGGGCGCGCGATGACGTGCACGTGGTCACCGCCTGCGGCCGCAACGAGCGACTGCGGCGCAGGCTCGCCGCCCTGGCCGGCGGGGCCAGCGGACGGATTACCGTGCTGGGCTTCTCCCGCAACTTCACCGACTGGCTGCGCTGCGCCGACGTGGTTGTCACCAAGGCCGGGCCTGGCATCATCGCCGAGGCGCTCTGCTGCGGCATCCCCTTGCTGCTGACTTCGCACCTGCCGGGCCAGGAGCGTGGTAACGCCGCGCTCGTGGTCCAGGCCAGGGCCGGCCGGCGAGTCCGTGGCGTCGGCGGGATGTTGCGCGAGGTCACGCGGCTGCGGACCGATCCTGACCTGCTGGCCGCGATGCGGGCGGGCTGCCAGACACTGGCCCGGCCCGCGGCTGCGGCCGACGTGGCGGCGCTCGTGGCCGCCCTGGCCCGTCCGAGCCACGCGGCCGGCGCTGATCTGGCCGGTCCCGCGCCCGGCCTGGCCGACCCCGCACGGGACCTGGTTGGCCGGGCAGCCGAGCTGGTCGACACAGCACCAAGCGGCCCGTGGACCTGCCGATGAGCGATCAGGCGCGCGGGGGACTGGCCAAGCTGCGGGGCGCGGCGGATACTGCTGCGCTGCTGCCGGAGATCAAGGTGGCCAGGCCGGGCCAGCCGCTGACGAGCCGGTGGGAAGAACTGCCGGTCGAGCCGCCGGGCGCGACCATGCTCGGGCTCAGTTACCGGCCGCTGCAGGCATACGCACTCGGGCTTGACCCGAAGCAGGCTCTGGCCGACCTGCTGCGGTATCCGTTCGCCGTTATCCGGCTGGCCGCGTACTGGAATCAGCTCGAGCGGCGCCCCGGCCACCTGGATTTCGGCGTTCTTGACCGGTGGGTGAACGCCGCCGCGCAGGCAGGCAAGAAAGTCATTCTGTGCGTCGGCGCGGTCAAGGCCTTCGGCTACCCCGAGTTCTTCGTGCCCGCGCATCACCTGCCGGCGCCGCTCCCCGAAGGCCGGCTGGTCAGCCCGCAGAGCCACCCCCGCCTGGTGGCGGCGGCCACCTCGTTCGTTGGCCGGGTGGTCGAGCGCTACCGCGACCGCACGGAAGTCATCGCGTGGCAAGTAGAGCACGAGCCTGTCGATCCGCTTGGGATGGAGCACTCCTGGCGGCTTTCGACGGCGTTCGTCCGGCAGGAAGTGGCCGCGGTCCGGGCGGCCGACTCCTCCCGTCCGGTGCTGCTCACCGGATTCCTGCCCACCTCGATGCCGGTGCGGATCCAGCAGGGCTGGCGCACCAGGGATCAGGGCGATTCGCTGGCTGTCGCCGGCCAGCTAGCCGACGTCGTCGGGATCAACTTCTACCCCAGGCATGCGATCGCCAGCCTAGGTCCGCGCACGGTATACCTGGCCGGGAGCCAGAGCCCGCTGCAGGTGCGCCTGAACGCGCGGTTGTCGGCCGGCCTCGTGCGGTCCGGGCGCAGGCTGATGGTGACCGAGGGGCAGGCTGAGCCGTGGGAGACCGTGACAACCCCGCCAAGCCAGGCCGGCAACGGCATGTTCAGCTGCCTGCCCGAGCACGTCGTCGAGAACTACAACGCCGCGCTGCGACTCGGGCGCGGCGCGCCCGGCGGGCTATGGGCCTTCCTGTTCTGGGGAGCCGAGTACTGGCTCAGGCGGCACGAGCAGGGCGACAGCCGCTACCTTGCGGCATTCGGCCGGATCCTGGCCGGCGGTTAAGACGGGTCAGTTGATCGTCGAGTGGATCACGACGGGCTTCGTTACTTTCTGGTCCACGTCGTCAAAGATGCCGGGGGCATTCTGGTAGCCGCCCGCCGGATTGTGGTGGAGCGTGGAGTACTCGATCCGCAGCACGCCCCGGCCAGCGTCAACGACGAAGAAGATCGCACCGCCCTCGCCCGCTCCAGCGTCATTGTCCTTCATCACGGTGCCGTCGACCAGGACGCTGTAGCTGTCGCCATCGGTGTAGATACCACCGCCGCTGCCGCCGCCTAGGCTCCCCGTGTTCTCGCCCCGGCCGGTGGTCTGGTTTCCTGCGAACAGGCTGTTGTACACATCCCAGCTCGCGTCGATGCTGCTCAGTCCCCCGCCGTTCGAACACCGACCGCCTTCGAACGTGTCCTTGGTGATGTAGACCGGGCTACCGGTCCACATGCCGAGCGCGCGGATCGCCGCACCGCCAAGGTCGGGTCCGTACCGATAACAGCGATTGTCGATAAATCCCGAGTTCACTACCTTCAGCTGGCCGCCCTCGTCGAAGATCGCGCCGCCGCCGTAACTGGACGAGCCGGTCTCGCGGACTGCTGAGTAAGCGTCCGTGAATGTCAGGTTCTGCACGATCAGCTGGGGCCAGCGCTGCTCCCAGCAGTCTGAGGTCGTGTACTTCTGCTTCGGATCGCAGGTGTTCATGTACAGGATGCGGGTCTTGCCCGCACCGCTGAGCGTGACCAGCCCGCCGCCATCGAGCACGATCCGGCGGCTTGTGTTCACCACCTTTGCCGTCGCTTTCATCGTGATCGTGACCGGCTTCGGGCCGCAGCTGAACGTGATGATGCCGCCGAGCGCTACCGCCCTGACAACCGCGGCTGAGGTACAACTGGCGGGCCGGCCATCACCGATAACGTGATTTGGGTGCGCAGTGCTGACCGCCCGCGCAGCGATGGGCACGTAGACATGGCCGTTCGGGTTCCCGTAGCCGGCCGGGCGAACGGCGGCGGCGGCCGGAGATCCCGGACTGGCCAGCCGGGCGGCGGCGGTGGCGGGCCAGGCGGCGCCGATGCAGGCGGCGGTGATCCCGGCAGCGGCCATGGCGACATAGACACTCGGCTTCCTGACGGCTCGCATGGCGGAACATGCTAGCCCGCATCGTCGCCATCGGTCGGTTAGTCGCCGTGGTCCGCGACGGGCGGCTTTTAACGGACTCGCTCCCGGTAGCTGAACAGCGCCGCGCCCGAGGACAGCAGCACGGCGGTCAGGGCGGCGATGACGAGGACGTCGAGCACCGGGCCGCCGATCACGACCCTGGCGTAGCCGGCGCTGCCGGCGTAGAACGCTGCCCTGGTCAGGTCCACGCAGTAGCGCATCGGCATCAGCCAGGCCAGCGCGCCGAGCAGCCGCGGGGCACCGGCCAGGGGCACGAGCACGCCCCCGAGGACGTACTGGGGGATGATCAGGAACTGGAAGATCTGCATCGCCGACCGCTGGTTGGGCAGCGCCGCGATGGTGGCCAGGCCGAACGCCGCGCCGAGCAGGCAGGACGCCAGCGCGGTAGCGGCGAGCCCGAGCACTTGCAAGCCGGTCATACGGACGCCGAACGCGATCGCGAACGCCACGATGCACACACCCTGGCTGACCGCCACGGCGCTCTCTCCGGCGATCTTGCCGGCCAGCAGGGTGAGTCGCGAAACCGGGGCTATGAACAGCTCACGCGAGAAGTCGTTCTCCCTGTCCTCGACGATCGATATCATTCCGGCTGCGCTGGACTGGAACAGGCTGGCCGCCAGGACCCCCGTGAATGCCAGCGTGATCGTCGACAGGCCCGTCACCTTGCCGACCGTTGCCTGCAGGAGCCCGCCGAGGCCGGCGATGAGGAGGACCGGGAAGGCAAGATTGACCGCAAGCCTCGGCCGGTCCCTGATCAGCTTGATGACGTCCCGCTGGGCGATGGCCAGCAGCGCGCTCGCCTCGGCTGCGGCGCGCCGCCGCCGCATCCGCAGGGCCGGCGCGGCCGAGTCGTCTAGCCAGGCCACGCGGCTGGCCGTCATCTTTGCCCGCCTTGCTCGTCGTCGCCGAGCAGGGCCAGGTAAGCGTCCTCGAGCGACTGCGCCTCATGGCGGCGCTTCAGCTCGGCCGGAGTTCCCCGGTCAATGATCTTGCCGTGCGCCAGCACGCAGGCTGCATCCGCGGTCTCGGCTTCCTCCAGGTAATGCGTGGTCAGCAGGATGGTCGTGCCGGACTGCGCGCGGACCCGGCCGAGGTGCTCCCAGAGGCTGCGTCTGCTCTGCGGGTCGAGCCCGGCCGTCGGCTCGTCCAGGAACAGCACTCTCGGCTTGTGCATGAGGGCGCGGACGATCTCCAGGCGGCGGCGCTGGCCGCCCGACAGCGACCGGACCGGCCGCCCGAGCAAGTTCTCCATGCCCAGCACGGCTGCCGTGTCCCGCACCTGGTTCCGGTATGCGGCCGGCATCCAGCGGTACAGCGGGCGCCACCGGTACAGCCCGTAGAGCACCGCGTGCAGCCGCAGGTTCTCCTCGGCCGTCAGGTTCTGGTCGAGCGCGGGTTGCTGGAAGACGACGCCGATCTCCCGGCGCACCCCGGCCTGGTCGCTCCGTACGTCCCGGCCGGCGACCTGCACCCGGCCCGTGGTCGGCTCGAGCACCGTAGTAAGGATGGACACGGTGGTGGTCTTGCCTGCGCCGTTTGGCCCGAGCAGGCAGAAGAACTCGCCGGGGCGTACCTGAAAGCTGATGTCGTCGACTGCGTTGGCAGTGGCACCGCGGTAGCGCTTGACCAGCCCGGTGACCTCAATTGCGGTCATCGGCCCCTACCAGTCCGGGTCGGCCAAGCCGCCGGTAGCGCTCGTCAAGCCCGCGCCGCCTGGCGAGACTGGCGAGGCGGCGCGTGGCCGCGCGGACCAGCCCGCGCGGCAGGAACGGAGCCTGGACCTCCCGCTCGAAGTCGGTCATGAAGAGCGCCAGGTCCACGGGCCTGGGCAGCGCGCGCCGGGCCGCATGCTGCTCTTGGGCCATGGCTGCCGCCGTCTCCAGCAGTTCTTCCATCGCGAGGGCCGGCCGCGATTCCACCGATACCCGGGCCGGGATCGAGCCAGCATTCGCGAAGTGGTGCACTGTGCCCGGCGGGATCCGCAGCGTCTGACCCGAGGTCACGATCCGGCGGCGCCAGCCCACCCGGAACTTCATCCGCCCCTCGATGACGGTGAATGTCTCAGTCTGCTCCGGGTGGGCGTGGCTGCTCGGAACCCGGCCGCCGGGTGCGAGCAGGAGTTCCCAGTCGAGAACTGTTCCTGCAGTCTCGGCGGCCGTGCGCAGGATCGTGATCCGCTCGCCGCTGAGCGGGTTCACGATGACGTGAGTCTGGCTCATCGGGTTCTCCCCGGCTAACTGATGTCCCTCACGACAGTAGTCCTGGCCGCTATCGCTGAGATCACGATGGCGATCGCCGCCAGCAGCGCGGTGGCCGCCGCGAACGGAAGCGGGCTCGCGCTGCTCGAGGCGCCATGTGCGGGCCCGAACGCGGCACCGCCAAGAACGCTGCCTGCCAGCGTGGTCGCGGCCGTGTAAGGCAGGTACGGCTGGATCGAGTTGAACATGCTCCCGATCACGGACTCGATCACCACCGCCCAGACGAAGACGCCGAGCACGCCGGCGAGCTGAGCCCTGATCAGCGATCCGATGCCGACCCCGATGGCTGCCATCAGTGCCCCGGCCGCGATGTGCCCGGCGGCGTACCTGGCCAGCGTCGCGTCGCTAATTTGCGCCGTGTAGCCGTCGGCCGCAACGAAGCCAAGGCCGACTCCCGTGGCGATGAGCCAGCCCGCGAAGCCGAATGCCGCGCCGCCGCAGGCGCCCGCGACGCTCTTGGCGATCAGCACCCGGCTGCGCTTCGGCGTCGCCAGGTAGGTCGTGGTCGCGGTCTCATGCCGGAACTCGCCGCTGGAGATGGTCACGCCAAGCACTGCGGCGAACAACAGGGCCAGCACGCCGCCGGTGAGGACATTGTTCAGGCCGGCGGCCGTCGACAGCGGCGCAACCGACTTGGTGCCAGCCCGGCTGGCCTCGAGGATGCTGAACAGCGCGCTCAGGCCGGCTGCAGCGGCGAAGAGCCCGAAGGGCAGTCTGGTCGTACGCAGCTTAAACAGCTCGCCCTTGATGAGCCTGGTCATGACGGTGCCTCCGCGATCAGTGTCAGACGCCATTGGAGTTTGCGGTAAGCCCGAGGAACACGTCTTCAAGGCGGGCCGTGGCCGTGAGCTCGGCGATTGGTGCCTGCACCACTACCCGGCCGTGGTTGACGATGATGACCGAGTCCACGGTCTGCGCGACCTCGGCCAGGATGTGGCTGGAGATCAGTACTGCCGTGCCCTCGGCGGCCAGGCCGCGCACCAGATCACGCAGCCATCGGACGCCTTCTGGATCGAGCCCGTTGGCCGGCTCATCGAGGATGAGCACCTCCGGGTCGGCGAGCAGGGCGGTGGCCAGGCCGAGGCGCTGGCGCATGCCGAGCGAGAAGCCGCGAACGCGCCGGTCCGCGGCCTCGCTGAGGCCCACCAGGTCGAGCACTACGTCGATGCGAGCGGCGTCGATGCCGGCCACCATCGCCTCGATGCGCAGGTGATTGCGGGCGGTCCGGCCCGGGTGGAAGCTCGAGGCCTCGAGCACGGCTCCCACCTGGCGCAACGGGTCAGGCAGGTCGCTGTACGCACGCCCGTTGATGGCCGCGTCACCCGCTTCGGGCCGGACGAGCCCGAGCAGCATGCGCAGGGTCGTGGTCTTCCCGGCTCCGTTCGGGCCGAGGAACCCGGCTACCTGTCCGCGTTCGACGGCGAAACTGAGCCGATCGACGGCCAGCACGTGGCCGTACCGCTTCGTGAGGCCCCTGGCCTCGATGATCGCCATGGTTATCCGATGTCCCTTCTTCGCCCTGGTGGCGCTAGCTACAGACAGCAATGCTGCTCAGAGAGGGGCGGGACGTCGTCCGCCAGCGAGATCAGCCTGAGTGCGCCGCCAAGCCCGGCGGCCACGACGCGCGTAGACCCCAGGCGTAGGCAGCCGGCCAGAAAGTCGGCCTCAGGATGACGCGACTGCTCGGGCCGCTGACGTACGGTCGGAGCTAGCGATGATCGAGGGCGCCCCATCCGAGCAGCGACCACCAGGCCGAACCCGCCAGTGGGCGGTCGACGCTGGGATCGCGCTGGCGGTGACGGGAGTGCAGCTGGCCGCCACGTACGCGAGCAGCTCCTGGGCGGGCTGGTCGGGACATCACCACAACGTGACGGCTCGCTGGGACGTGTACGTACTGCTGGCGATCGCGGGCATGGCCCTGATCGCGAGGCGACGTTACCCGGTCCCGGTCCTCGCAGTTAGCCTCGCCGCCACGCTGGGCGCGGGCAGACTGGGCGGCGGATTCATCTGGCTCGCGCTGTGCGTCGCGTTTCTTAACGCCGCTATCGCCCGCAAGCGCGCGGCCGCGGTGGCGTCGGTGGTCATCGGCTACCTCGCGAGTACGTGGCCGCCGTGGCTGATCGGTACTCACGGTCATACGAGCGCGGCCGCGGCGGCTGGCATCGCCGCCTGGCTAATTGTGCTGGTGGCGATCACCGAGCTAGTCAGGATACGCGGCCAGCGGGCCGCCGCCCTCAAGCACAGCCAGGAGGAGGAGTTCAGGCGCCGCGCGAGCGAGGACCGGATGCGGATTGCCAGGGACCTGCATGATGTGCTCGCGCACAACATCTCGGTGATCAACGTGCAGGCGAACAGTGCGCTGCACCTGATGGACCGGCAGCCGGAACGGGCCAAAGAGGCGCTGACTGCGATTCACGGAGTGAGCAAGCAGGCACTGGCAGAGCTGCGGACCGTGCTGGGCGTGCTCCGGGAGGGCGGCGACGGGGCGCCGCGGTCGCCGAGTGCAGGGCTGGCGGGGCTGGATGACTTGCTGGCGTCGGTGCGGTCGGCGGAGCTTGCGGTGGGGCTGACGGTCGACGGCGAGCCGCGGTCACTGCCAGCGGATGCTGACATCGCGGCGTACCGGATTGTCCAGGAGTCGCTGACTAACGTGCGTAAGCACAGCAGGGCCGGGCGGGCATCCGTGCGGGTGCGGTATCAGCCAGCCGGGATATGCGTGGAGGTGGAGGATCCCGGGTCGGCGCGGCCGGCTGCGGCCGACCCGAACCCGGGGGCCGCAAACGGGGCCCGCGGGGCGGGGAGCGGGATCCGCGGGATGGCCGAGCGGGTGCTGGAGCTGGGCGGCACCTTCGATGCCGGGCCCAGGGCTGCGGGCGGGTTCAGGGTGGCCGCCTGGCTGCCCGCGCCACAGCCCGACATGGCGGCGCGGGCAGACGCATGATCCGTGTCGGCCTGGCCGATGACCAGTCGCTGGTGCGCAACGGTTTCGCGGCCCTACTCGACGCCGAAGAGGACATGACGGTCGTCGGACAGGTGAGCAACGGCGAAGAGGCAGTCCAGCTTGCGGTCCAGGAGAAGCCGGACGTGCTGCTCATGGACATCAGGATGCCGGTGCTCGACGGCATCGAAGCGACCAGGCAGATCGCCGACCGAGCCGAGCTGGAGGGTGTGCACGTCATCATCGTGACCACGTTCGAGCTGGATGAGTACATCTTCGACGCCCTGCGGGCTGGGGCCGCCGGGTTCCTGGTCAAGGACACCGACGCCGCGGAGCTCATCCACGGCGTTCGTGTCGTGGCCGCCGGCGAGGCGCTCCTGTCCCCGGCCGTCACGAGGAGGCTGATTTCCGAGTTCGCCGCCCGGACGCGCACTCCGCGACGGGTAACTGGAATCGGCGAGCTGACCGCGCGTGAGCGCGAGGTGGTCACGCTGATCGCGGCCGGGTTGTCGAACGAGGAGATCGCCGGGCAGTTGTACGTGAGCAGCTCGACCGTCAAGACTCACGCCGGCCGGGCGATGATGAAGCTGGCCGCCAGGGACCGGGCCCAGCTTGTCGTGCTCGCCTACGAGACCGGGCTAGCTCAGCCAGGCCACTGACCGGCCAGGGTCAGGCGCGCGGCAGGTTACGCCGTACTTTCGCCCGGTTCGCCACGCGCTCGGCCAGCACGTCCCGGTTCGGATGCAGGATGATGTTGCCGAGCCTGCGGTGGCGCCCTTGGCCCGCGCAGCTGGGACACTGCCGCCGCGTCCAGAGGAACATCCACCCCCGATGCCGGCCGGTGCCTCCACATGCCCGGCAGTCACGGTCAGGGTGCAGGAGCAGGGACACGTAATAAGGGACACCCAGGCCAAGCACAGGGATCAGGCGGTATGCCCCGGGAAGGGCGATCACCAGGATGACTACGCCAAGCAGCCACAAGATGCGGGTGGCGTAGCTGATCACTCTCGTATGGTGACATATGCCCGCCGGGCATGCGAGGACGTGCCGGGCGCGCCGCGGGCCGATGCCGCCGATATAGCTCACAAATAGGATGGCCGCTCGCGTGGCTGGGGAAAGTTAGTGTCGCGCTGGCGACACCCCTCGCGCCCAGCCATGCGCGCTAGGGAGCAATTCATGAGGATAAGTCATGATTCGCGGGCCATTGATTGCGCGGGGTTTGCTCTGCCGTGGATTTCTGCTGTGACAAGTGGGACACGGGGTATGACGGGCACTAGGGGAGGGGGTACTCCGATGTCCGGATCAATTCTCGCCCAGTGGGTCATCCCGATTGTGGTGGCCTTCGCTCTCTTCGGCTGGCTCGCGGCGGTCCTGCACGCCAACGCGCATCCCCAGTACAAGCATCACAGCAGGCTGCCACGGTACGAGGTCACCGGCGGCGCGTTCGAGGCCAATGACGGAGGCCGGCAGCTCATGCCCATCCCCGGCGAAAGGCCCACGGCTGACCGGCCGGGCTATACCGAGTCGGCGGCCTCGGCTCAGATCCCGGCTCAGCGGACCGCGTCGGCTTCGGCCTCGGCCGCCGCGCCGAGTCCTGAGCCACGGCCGCCGGCCGGCGGGCAGCCGGCAGTACCGGGTCAGCGCAAGGCCGAACCTGGGCAGCGAGCGGCCGATGAGCGGCATCTGGCGGAGGGCAGCAAGCTTCGCTGAATTGGCAGCTCAGCTGGACAGTCAGCCTTAGAGCCGGCGGGCGGGCGGCGTAGCTGTCGGCGCCGTTGCATCACCGGGCCCGCCCGGCCCGCTTGGATGGGGAGATTCGCTAGGGTCAGCGGCCGGGCCAGGGCGGGTGGCTGCGTCCGCTTCGGCGGCCGGGCCAGGGCGGGTGGCTGCGCCTGCTTCGGCGGCCGCATTCGCGGCCTCCCGCGCAGGTCCGATATCGCGCCCGGATGCTCCGGCTATGGCGAGCACCAGCCAGATGCCTATATCCGCGTAGACCAGGACCTGCGCGAATATCGTCGTCCGGCTGACGCTCGTCAGCAGCCACCAGTGGATCGGGTAGGAGCCAACAACGTAGGTCGCGAAGATGACCGCGAGCGATCCCAGCCACGCCACCCATAGCCACGCCGGGTTCGCGAACCCCGCGCGCTCCCGGTACCTGCGTAGCACGAGACAGCCGGCGACGAGCATGAAGAGAGCGACGGGCACGATCTTCAGTTGCCCGGCCATGCCGTCGATCGTGGCGGTGGCGCGACCGGTCATGGACTGTCCAGAGGATGACCGGAAGAAGACGTCATGAATCCCGATGAGATGCATCAGGCCCGCCCAGGCCAGGCCGGGAACGGCCGGCACCAGCACGAACGCGGCACGCTCCGCCCACTCCCGCCACCAGCCGGCTCGCGCTGGCCCGCGGCTGAAGTGGCTTCCTGCCCGCCCGCTCACGCTGCTGGTACGCCCGTTCACGCTGTCCGCCCGCCAGCCCGAGCGCGAGAGGCTCAGCGGCCGGTAGCGGACGGAGATCAGTACGAGCACGATCAGGGCAGTGGCGAGGCCCTCGTTCTTGGTCAGGCTGGCCGCGATCGCGCAGATCCAGGAGACAGCCAGTGCCTGAGTGCTGCGCGGCAGGATCAGCCCCCAGACGATCGCCGCTGTCGCGGCGGCCGCCCACAGGAGGTCGGCGTGGCCATCTATGCCGTACTTGTTGGCCACTGCGAAACCGGCAATGCAGACCGCCGCGCCGGTCGCGATCGCGATTGCACGCGGCAGCGGGCTCGCGTCGCTGGCCGCTGCCGCGATGCCGGCGCCGGCGAGCCCGAGGGCGCAAGCCGTCAGGAAGACCGTCGTGTCGACGGCTATCAGCAGGGAGCCCATCCCGAAGAACTTGAACGCAAGGGCCCCGGAGGCGGGCACCAGCGGTGGGTAGTCGGGGTTGGAGAAGGTGTAGGTGTGATTCTTCAGGCTGGTCAGCAACTCGTGATGGCCGCCCGAGATCATCAGGGCGTGCGTCAGCCAGATGGAGTTAGAGTCCCAGCCGATCATGTGCGAGCGCAGCGCGATCAGCGGGACCGCGAGTGCCCCGAGCAGTGCCGCGACCGTGACGACGTACCAGCCCCACTCCGGGAACCATGATCGCGGAGCCGCGAGTACAGGCGCCGGGCGGGAGTCCCGGGCCGCAACCCACCAGGCGATCACCGCGAGGTTGGCGAGCAGCGCGATCAGCAGGTACCAGTCGATCAGCGATCCCGCGATCCCAAGTTCGAGTCCCGCTGCCAGCGCCGCGAAGACAGCCCCGATGACCGGGGCCAGCAAGATCACGACCGGAGACCGACGGCCCACCGCGAGCGCCGGGAGGAGGCCGGGGACGCCCAGTCCAAGCACGACGGTCAGAAGCGCGCTCATGCTCGCCAGACCTTCAGCCCGATGCGAGCGCAGTGACCGGGCACGATAGCGACTCGCCACTGTGCTGCGGCCGGATTCTGCTCTGGCACCGCCCACAGAGTCGCTAGCTCGGCGAGTCGCTGGAAGTGGCCCAAGTTAGCGTCGCTGTCGTAGAAGGTGGCGCCCTCGGGCAGCTCACGCCGGAAAGCGCGGAACAGGCACATCTCCTGCTTGTCGGCGGCAGTCGCGTTCCTAACCGCGGCCGGGCTTAGCACGCTCGCGTTGACCTGAAGATCCTGGCGGACGCCGAGGCCGAGCGTGACGACCGCAACGGCGGCGAGGAAGGCGCAGCTGAGGCGCATGCTGGTGCCGGTCCGGCGGCGGTGGCCGGAGGCCCCGGAATCCCGATCCGGCGCTCGCTGAGAGCGCATGGCGCCTTACCTTACCCCGTTCGGCCATCAGCGCAGACAGTGTCACGGTATGCGGCCAGGTCGGCCTACGCTTTCGCCGGACCGCGGCCGGTTGGCGACATTTCCGGCGGCCTGGCGAGTATCCTGAGCCAACTGCCGAGGCTCGTCCGGCTCGCCTCGCAGACCGCAAGTCGGCGGCGAGATCTGCCGGTTGTGATCGCTAAACGGAGATTTCGCCATGTGTACCCCCGGAGTCAGCGCCGATGTCCGAGCGTCGTTGAGCCGACGCCGTGCGGGTCCCTCCCATGGTCGTCATGGCTGAGCAGGTCGCGCGGTTCAGGACCGCGACCGGAGAGGCACCGGCGCAGGCCGCTACGCGTCCTGGCACCCGGCTGCGGGCGCGGCTTCGCCGCTTCACCCCCGAGCATCTGCTCGTCCTCGTCCTGAGCCTGGGCGTGCTGGCCGTCCACGATGTCGGATACATGCTCAGCCAGCCGTTCTGGAACGACGAGGCCTGGGTCGCCGTCACGACCAGGTTCCCGCTGAGCCAGCTGCCGGAGACTACCTCGAGCACGCCGATCGGCTGGTCCTTCCTGGTGCGCCTGTTTACGTTCGGAGCCAGCGAGTCGTCCCGGATCGTGCCGCTGGCCTTCGCCGGCCTGGCGGTGGCCGCGGCCTACTGGCTTGCGCGCGGACTTGGCTGGCGGGGCCGCGCGGACCAGGTGGTGGCCGGGACCCTGGCCGGCCTGGCCGTGCTCCTGGTCCCGGCGATGCTGCTGCGTGACGACCTGAAGCAGTACACCGCCGATGCGTTCTTCGCGTTGCTGATCCTGGCGCTGACGTCACGCTTGGAACGGACCTGGTCGCGCCGCGGGCTGGCCGCCTTGTCGGTGGCGGTCTGGGGCGGGATGCTGTTCAGCGACGTCGCGGCGTTCACCGGGGTTGCCGCGATCGGAGCGCTGTTCCTTGTCCAGCTGGCCAGGCGGGCTTGGGGCCGCCTGGCCGAGGTCACTGCCAGCGGCGCCGTGACGGCGGTGCTCATGCTCGCGGTGTACGAGGCGTTCGACGCCAGGGCGGCCGACGCGCTGGGTGCCTCGACTTTCTGGGACGGCTATTACGTTCCGCTCGGCCAGGGCGTGCACGCGAGCTGGGCTTTCATCACGAAGATGCTGGGCCATCTGCGCGTGGACTTCGGGCTGGGTCCCGTCTGGCTGGCGCTGCCGCTGGTCATAGTCGGCCTGGTGGCCATCTTCCGGCTGGGCCGGCCGGCTACCGCCCTGGCTATCGTCGTGTTGCTGCCCGAGATGATCGTGCTCTCTGCGCTCAAGGTCTATCCCTTCGGCGATCTGCGCACGTCGACTTGGCTGATCGCGGTGACCGTCACGGTGGCGGCCATCGGGGTCGCCGGCATCTGCACGCTGGCGCGCCAGTGGCTGCGCGGGGGCGCCCTGGCCTGGGTGGCGGCCGTGATCGTGGCAGCCGCCGCAGTCGCGGGCTTTTCCGCTGCGGCCGCGCCATACGTGCGCGGCCACCCGATCCCGAACGAAGACGTGCGCGACCAGGCCGACTACGTGGCCAAGCATGCGGCCGCCGATGACGTGATCCTGGTCAACCTCAACAGCAACTGGGGCTTCGCCTATTACTGGCCCTACGGCCAGCCCGCCCGGCGCCTGACTACCGTCGTCAGGCAGGGCTACGTGGCCTACTTCCCCGACCAGCCGCGCATCGTGGTTGCGCCCAACCGAAATCTCGCCGGAGTCAGCACAGCCCTGCATGAGGCGCTGAGCCGGATCAGGCCAGGATCTTGCGAGCGGATCTGGCTGATCCGCAGCCACGTCATCCCATCCGAGGCGGCTGCCTGGAAGGTAGTACTCGCCGCCGCGCACCTCACGGCGGTCCCGGTCGGGAATCACGGGCTGAGTGTGTTGCAGCCGGGCGGACGCTCCTGCGGCTAGCCGCACGCCGCTACTTGGCTGTCGTTGGTGCCGCCGACAGCGCGATGCCCCGGCGGAGCCCCGCCGGGGCATCGGCTACAGCGCGGCAGTGGTTACTACCGGATCACGGGCAGGGGCTTAATTGGACCGGATCCAGGCGTTACTGAACCCGCCGCTGCTGTTGACCGAGCTGGTCGAGTCCTTATCCCGACCACTGTTGCCGTCCATGATGACCTCGTAAGTCTGGGTGCAGCCCTTGGTTGTCCTTCAGCGCCAGCATGTGGGTGTCGCTGCCGCGGAGCCACGGCGGTGTTTCAGCCGATCCGTCACTATATGCAATTGCATCGTCGTGAACGTATAGTGGCCAATAGTTATGGTTAAACCAAGTCTACCTAAAGGGTTGGTAGATCCTTTGGGTGTGAATGGTCGCCACTGGAAGCTCATCCTGACCTGACCGGGAGAGAGCGGAGCCCGTGGGCACAGTTGCGACGGGTTGAGGCAAGCGCGCTGGGTCGAGCGC
>JASHUG010000220.1 GCA_030040155.1 Streptosporangiaceae bacterium
CTGAACCCTCCGGCCGGCGGCACGTTCGCGACAAGGCAGCTGTACATGTCCGGCAATGCGGTCCTGCAGACGGCAGCCGAGCTGCGCGATCGCATGTCACCAGTCGCCGCTGAGCTGCTCGGAGCGGACGCCGATGAGCTGGAATTCGCGGGCGGGCAGGTACGGCGGGCCGGCGGGCTGGGCGGCGCGAGCATCACGCTGGCCGAACTGGCCGCGGCGTGCGAGCGGCGCGCTGTCAGCACCGCGCACCTGTCGACCTGGCGGGCGGAGGCGGGGGCCTTCGATCCGCGGACCGGGCAGGGCGATACGTTCCCTGACTACACCTACGGGACGCACGCCGCCGACGTGGAGGTTGACGTCGAGACCGGGCAGGTCACCGTGCTCAAATACGCCGCTTGTCACGATGTCGGCCGGGCGATCAACCCGATGCGCGTGGAGGGCCAGATCCAGGGGGCCGCCATGCAGGGCCTCGGCTATGCCCTCACCGAGGACATGGCCATCGACGACGGTTACGTGCAGGCGAGCCTGTTCGCCAACTACCTGATCCCGAACTCGCACGACTTCCCTGACGTGGCGGTCGGCATCATCGAGAGCGGGGAGGGCAAGGGGCCGCTTGGCGCGCGCGGTATCGGAGAGCCTCCAATCGGGAACGTGGCCGCTACCATCGCCGGCGCCATCCAGGACGCCATCGGCATCCGGCCCGCTCAGCTGCCGATGACGCCCGAGCGCGTGCTGCAGCTGCTGGCCGTCCGCTCCGCGAGCCAGGAGGCGCGATGATCGTGCTCGACCCGCCGGACGTGCTGGTCAACCACGCCGCGCTCGCGCGGATACCGGGGCTGATCCAGCCGCGCGAACCGCTGTCGGTGCACCGGCGGCTGCCGGGGTACGCGCCGACGCCCCTGATCGGCTGCCCGGACCTGGCGGCCGAGCTAGGGGTCGGCGCGCTGTGGGTAAAGGACGAGTCGGCCAGGCTTGGCCTGCCGGCGTTCAAGATGCTCGGCGCCGCCTACGCCTGCTACCGGGTGCTGACCGAGCGACTTGGCCACGACGTCGAGTGGAGCACCATCGACGAGCTCGCCGCCGCCTTCGCCCCGCTTGGCCGGCTCACCTTCAGCGCCGGCACCGACGGGAACCACGGCCGGGCCGTCGCGAGGATGGCGAGGCTACTGGGCATGCACGCCGTGATCTACATGCCCGACAACATCCCGCAGGCGCGGATCGACGCGATCGCGGCCGAGGGTGCCGAGGTCGTGGTGATCGCCGGAGGTTACGACGCGGCGGTCGAGGAGTCGGCCCGGCTGGCCAGTGACACGTGCATCGTCTTGTCCGACACTGCCTGGCCGGGCTACGCCGATATCCCGGCCTGGGTCACTGAGGGGTACTCGACCATCTTCGGCGAGGCTGAGCATCAGCTGGCGCAGGCCGGAGCCGGCCGGCCGGACGTGGTCGTCATCCCGGTCGGCGTCGGGGCGCTCGCCGCCGCCGCGATCACGCACTTCAAGGCCGCGGACGGGCCGGGGGCGCACCTGCTCGGAGTCGAGCCGGAGTCGGCCAGGTGCGTCATGGAGTCGTTGCGGGCCGGTCACCCGGTCGTGCTGCCGTTCCCGCAGACCTCGATCATGGCCGGCCTGAACTCCGGGACGCCCTCACACCTGGCCTGGCCGCTGCTCGAGCGTGGCCTGGACGCAATGGTCGCCGTCTCCGACGAGTGGGCGGTCGCCGCGATGCGGTCGCTCGCGGCAGCCGGAGTCATCGCCGGCGAGACCGGGGCCGCCGCGCTGGCGGGGCTGCAAGCCATCTGCGCCGACCCGGCCGGGGCGCCGGTGCGCGCCGCGCTCGGCCTTGGCCGCCGCAGCCGGGTGCTGGTCCTGTGCACCGAGGGCGTCACCGACGGGGCCGCGTGGGCCCGCATCACCGGCTATCCCGTGCCGGACGCAGCTTTGCCCGAACCGACAGCTGGAGGTAACGCATGACACGCCGCACCTACGGCGGACCGCTGATCGACATGACCGGCGCGGTAGACCTGCACTGCCACCCCTACCCCGACCTGTTCCCGCGGCTCGCCGACGACTTCGACATCGTCCGGGCCGCCCGTGACGCCGGCATGAAGGCGATCATGCTGAAGTGTCATCACGAAAACACGGTCTCCCGCGCCTACCTGGTGCAGCGGGTGATCCCCGGCATCAGGGTGTTCGGCGGGATCGTACTCAATTACTACGTGGGCGGGATCAACGCCGCGGCGGTCGAGGCGTCCCTGCGCCTCGGCGGCAAGGAAGTCTGGATGCCGACGGTGGACGCCGGCTATCACGCCGAGGTGCACGGCGGCACCGGCGGCTATGACTCACAGCAGGGCGGGCGGAGCCAGGCCGAGGGGATCTGGGTCGCTGACCAGGATGGCAAGCTCCGCCCCGAGGTCAAGGAGGTGCTCGAGCTCGTCGCGCAGTACGGCGCCATCCTCGGCACCTCACACCTGGCGCCGCGCGAGATCGTCGCGCTGGTCCGCGAGGCACGCTCGGTCGGCGTGGAGAAGATCGTGATCACACATCCGTATTTCCGGGTGCCGAACATCGATCTGGACACGCTGGAGGAGGTCGCCAGGATGGGCGCGATGCCAGAGTTCGGGTACTGCACGGTATCGCCGGCCTGGCAGTATGCCGCGCCCGAGAAGATCGCCGCGAGCGTGGCCAGGATCGGCGCCTCCCGTTGCCTGCTTGTCTCCGACACCGGGCAGCGGCACAATCCGTTGCCATCGGAGGCGCTGCGTGTCTTCGCCCAGACGATCTTCGAGAAGGGCGTGCCGATGGAGCAGGTGATGCGGATGATCACCGCCAATCCCTTGGAGCTGCTGGACGCCGACGCCGAGTACAGTCCGAGCGCCGCGGACATCGCCTGGGCCCGAGGGCTGGTCGAGGACCCGTGCAGCGTTCCGGCCAGCACCGGGGCGGCCGCATTTGCCGGGGGGGATGCCCCCCCGGATCCACCCGCGGTTACTAGGCCAGGCCCGGGCTGACACGGATGGCCATGCGGCGCGGCCGGACGGCGGCGAGCCAGCCGGCCGACCTCCAGCAGCCGGAATCCGGGGCTGCCCGCGGCAACGTCGTCACGCTTCCCGGCCGGCGCCGGCGCGGCAGCCAGGTCCCGAGCGACGCGCTGACCGTCCGGGAGATGCTCGGCCTGGACGCGATGCGCGGCGCGCGGATCATCGCCGGAGCGAACGGCCTCGATCGGCTCGTGCGGCGGATGAACGTGATGACGGTCCCCAACATCGTGCGGTGGACGAAGCAAGACGAGTTCCTGCTGACAACCGGCTACCCGCTGCCCCGCGATCCAGCCGCGTTCTGCCAGCTGATCGATCAGCTAGCCGCCAACGGCCTGGCCGGGCTGGGAGTGAAACAGGACGAGTACCTGGCCGAGGTACCGCAGTCGGCGGCCGACCAGGCGGACCGGATTGGCTTCCCGATCGTCGTGATTCCGCCTTCGTCACCCCTCGACGACGTGCTCAGCCAGACGTTCGAGACGATCGTCAACCGGCAGACCGCAGCACTCGCCAGGCGCCAGCAAATCCACGACGCGTTCCTGCGCGTCGCGCTTGCGGGGGGCGGCCTGGCCCGGCTGTCAGACGAGCTAGCCGATGTGCTGCCCGGTGCCGACGTCGTCATCTGCGACCCGGCCGGCCATCAGCTCGCCGCGACCACGAGGTCTGGCCGCGAGTCGGTCCCGGCGTTCCGCGACTCGTGCGGCCGGGTGCTCGGCTGCTTCCTGACCGCGGGGGCCCGCGAGGACGCCCACAGCGGCGCGCACTGGGTGGCAGCCGTGATCCGGGCCGGCGACATGCAGCACGGATTCGTGCTCGCGATAACAGGACCGCAGGGCCTGCCCGCCGTCGCCGCGCTCGCGGTCGAGCAGGCAGCGCTCGTGGCGGCCCTGGAGATAACAAGGGACCTTGCCGTACTCGCCGTCGAGCAGCAGTTCGCTTCCAACACGCTGCACGACCTGGTGACCGGTACCTCCGCGGACATGGACCACGCGCTGGCCAGGGCAATGCGGTTCGGCTGGAACTTGCAGCGGCCGCTCGCTGTTCTCGTCGCCAGGCAGTGCGGTGATCACGGGGACGGGCCCGCCCGCGAGCAGGAGGCCGCTGCGCTGCGCGCGGTCGAGCTGTGGACCTCGGCGGTCAGGGACAGGGACAGCGACGCGGCCGTCGCCGGGTTCGCGACCGAGCTCGTGGCGATCGTCGGAGCTGGTGACGCAGCGGGTCTTGGCCGCAAGGTGCATGCGGACATGGCCGCGTCGACCGGGCGAGCCTATTCCGTCGGCGTCAGCCAGGCGGCCGCCGGACCGCAGGAGATCCCGCGCCTGTACGAGGAGGCAAGGGTTGCGCTGCAGGCAGGCTTGCGCCTGTCCGGCAGCGGCGCCGTCACCAGCTTCGCCGAACTCGGCCTGTACCGGCTGATCAGCAACGTGAGCGAAGCCGAGCTGCGCGCGTTCGTGCAGGACACGCTGGGCCCGGTTCTCGGCCTGCCAGAGCCGGGCAGGACCGACCTGCTCACGTCGTTGTCCGTGCTGTCGGGGACACGCTTCAACGTGGCCGAGTCGGCCCGGATACTGCACTACCACTACAACACCATGCGGTACCGGATGACCAAGCTCGAGCGGATGCTCGGCGACTTCGCGGACGATGCCGCAGCCGCGCTGCGCATCGGCGTGGCCCTGCAGATCCTGCGGATGTACGAGATCTCCGGCGACTCGCTGCGCTCCCTGCCCTAGTCGCGCTGGCCAAGTCTTCTGCTCCTCGCGTCGTGTCGTCCTGCCTTTGTCAGCGGCATTCGATACTATGAGCGAAAGATAGGACGCATTGGCCGGGGAGGTGAACTTGTGAGCGAACTCGCGACGGCGAGGCCGTGGAACCGGGACGACCCCGACCCCGATGCCCCCGTCCCCGACGAGGAGCCGGACGACTGGTGGGATGACCCGGACGGCGAGCCGGACGACCTGTGGGATGACGGGCCGTGGACCGGTGAGGGGGAGGCGTTCGCTGCCGGGTTCCTCCATCACAACCGGGCCGGGCGGTACGGCACCGGGTTCGCTTCCGGCGGCGAACTTGACGAGCTGGACCCCGGCCCGCAGCTGGCCACCTACCTCGCCGCCCAGACTTTGAGCGGGCACGCGGTACTCGGCGAGTCGGAGCTGATCGGGGTGCTGTGCGCGTGGCAGCGGGTCGCGGCCTGGGCGGCGGCCGGGCAGGTCGCCGCGATCAATGCTCTTTCCGCGCGGAGGCGCGCCCAGGCTCGGCAGCTGCAAAACCCGCACCTGGCCGAGCACGTGACCGACGAGGTAGCCGCCGCCCTGGTGCTGACCGGGCGGGCCGCCGCTGGGCTGGCAGGCGACGCCGCAGCGCTGGCCCGCCTCCCGCAGGTGCATGCGGCGCTTTCAGCCGGGCGGATCGACTGGCGCCGCGCGGTGGTGTTCGGCACCGAGCTCGCCGCCCTGGGCGATCACGACGCGAACCAGATCGCGGGGCAGATCCTGCCCGAGGCCGGCCGGCTGACGACAAGCCAGGTCCGCCGTCTCCTGCGCCGCGCCGTCCTCGACCATGACCCCGCCGCCGCGGACCGGCGCGCCAAGGACGCCGCCGCCGATGCGGAGGTTCAGGTATGGGCCGAGCCATCAGGGAACGCCGCCCTGGCCGGCCGTGAACTGCCCGAGTCCGACGTCATCGTCGCCGACCGGCGGCTGACCGCGCTGGCCCGCTGGCTATCTGACCGCGGCGCTCCGGGAACCATCCAGCAGCTGCGCGCCCGGGTGTTCACCGCGCTACTTACTGACCGGCCCGTCCAGTCGTTGCTCCCCGCGGGCATGCCCGGCACCGAGGGCCCGCCAGCGGCCGCGGCCGAGGTCCCGGCGGTCACAGGCGTGATCAACCTCACCCTGCCGCTTTCCACCTGGGGCGGCCTCAGCTGCGAGTCCGGGGAGATCGCCGGGCACGGGCCCGCTCCGGCCGGCACCTGCACCAGCCTCGCCGCCCGGATGGCTGAAAACCCTGCCACTCGGTGGTGCCTCACGCTCACCACGCCCGCGGGGCAGGCCGTCGCCCACGCGTGCAGCCCCCGGGGCCGGCCGCCGCCCGCCGGGCCGTCCGCGCTGGCCTGGGCCATCGGCCTCGCCCCCGCGATGGCGTGGCTGGAAACCGGCACCTGCACCCACCAGCGCGAAGAACCCGGCTACCGGCCGTCGGCTCGCCTGGCGCACCTCATCCGGATCCGCCAGCCCGCCTGCTGTCACCCCGGCTGCGGCCGGCCCGCGCAGCGATGCGACCTGGACCACACGATCCCGTACGAGCAGGGCGGGCGGACCTGCGAATGCGATCTGGCCCCCACGTGCCGGCAGCATCACCGCGCCAAGCAGGCACCCGGCTGGCATCTGACCCAGGACCAGCCCGGCC
This sequence comes from Streptosporangiaceae bacterium, assembly GCA_030040155.1. Taxonomy (GTDB): domain Bacteria; phylum Actinomycetota; class Actinomycetes; order Streptosporangiales; family Streptosporangiaceae; genus JAJYUU01. Next base: position 6,443 of record JASHUG010000220.1, read on the forward strand.
GCATGCAATGGACGCTGCCCAGCGGCCGCCGTTACCGGCCCGCCATCATCGGCTATCCGGCTTGATGCGTCTGGACCGGTTCGTGCATCGTTATCCTCAAGTCTGGGGGGCCAGCCTGCGATACCCGAGCGGAGGAACGGGAACCGTGGAAGACCCCGAGGAAATTCAGCGCAGTGCGCCCAGACGCGTCGACCTGGTCGACGCCGGCGGGGGAGTGCTCGCCTGCCTCGCCGACGTGCACGGCAACACCGCCGCCCTGGACGCCGTCCTCGCATCGGACGACTTTGCCCGGGCCGATGCCGTCGCCTTTCTTGGCTGCACCACGACGGGGCCCGACCCGCGTGGCGTGCTGGAGCGATGCGCAAACCTGACGATGCCGGTCTTCTACCTCGCCGGCAACGGCGAGCGCTGGGTCCTGAATATCGTCAGCGGCATCCGTCAGCCCGAGCGCGAGCTAGATGAGTGGCTCATCGCTGCTCACGGCGACGACGGCCTGGCCACGATCGGGTCCTGGCCCGGCGGCCTCAGCGTCGCCCACCCGCCGTCGGGCGGAGTGCGGCTCTGCCACGGTAGCCCTCGCAGTGACATCGAGTTGCTGACGACGCTGACCGGGGATGACCGGTTGCGGGAGGCGACCGCTGGCGTGGATGAGGCCGTGGTGGTGCACGGCCACACGCACGTGCAGTATCGCCGCGATGCCGTCGGCAAGGTGATCGCCGGAGCGGGGAGCGTCGGCCTGCCCTACGCCGCGGGCCCCGGCGCGCGGTGGGCGCTCATCTCCGACCAAGTGCAGCTCATGGTGACGCCCTACGACCTGAACCAGGCCGAGGCCCTCATCGCCGCGACTGGCTATCCGGGCGACGCCTACCTCAAGACGCTGAGGCAACCGCCGAGCCCGGAAGCCAAGACCGCGGACGCCGAGAAGCTCGTGTTCTCTAACTAGGCCAGGGCGCCCATCGGGTCCCAGGCGGGCAACACGATCGGCTCGCTGTCCAGTGCGCGCTGAAGGTCAGCAGGCAGGGCGTCGCGCCGGGCCGCGATCTCAAAGACGTACTGGTCGAACCACGAGTCGTTCATGGTGTAGAACCCGTCCTTGCCGCGCTCAGATCCCCAGCTGTTCTCGACCCGCCACCGCCGGGTCACGCCATCGAGGACGTCCACACCGGTGAATAGCATCGCGTGGGTCATCTGCGTCTCGTGATAGGCCAGCCGGGCGGCCTTGTCCAGCCCGAACTCCGCGTCGTAAAGCGAGGGCAGGTCGTACAGGCGGGCGTCCCAGATCGCGTAGTCGTTGCTCATCATCTTGCCGACATCACAGCCGAACCAGACCGGTTCGCCGTTCTCGATGGTCCTGGCGGCGATGTCCTTGATCACGGCCATGTCGGCATTCAGGTACGTAACCGGCGGGGCGCCGATGACATTGCCCAGGTACTCGACCGTGAAGGTCCGGCCGACCGGACTCGACGGCCTGGGGTCGTTAACCAGGCACACAAAGTCCTGGACCGGCAGGCTCACGTACTTCGCTACGAACTCCTGCGGGGTCAAGACGCCGTCGCGGTGGAACTGCTTGTCCTTGTCCGTCCACTGCCAGTCGAAGCGCTCCGGCGGGGTGCCGAGGTGGATGCACAGCACGCGGTAGATGACCTGCAGGATGTCGGCCTTGACGGCGCGAGCGGCCTCGATGCTCTCGGCCGCGGCCTCGCGGACCGCCCGCGCGCCCTGCCGCAGCTGGTACTGCAGGATCGCGTTCATTTTCCCGGTGTTCGATGAGCTCTGCGTCTCGGGCATGTAGCCCTTCGGCACCAGGCCGTGCTTGGCGACCAGTGCGGCGAACATGTTCCACTGACCGCCATCGCCGGCCACGCCGTCGAGCAGGAACGCGACCGTCCGGTCATCCACGTCGCGATCCGACGTCTCGATGATGGCCTCGAGGAAGTAGTTGGCCCGCTCGATCTTGTCCCAGAACATCACGTGATTCTGCGAGAACTCGAACTCCTTGAGCCCGGTCTGGCGCATCACGCCTACCCGCAGGAGATTAAGGCCGGCGAACAGCCAGCACCGGCCGCTGCGCTCCTGATTCGTGACCTTCCAGTCATCCAGCGTGGTGGAGAGCGAGTGGTCGATGGCGTTGAGGATCTCCCGGTTGATGGCGACATCGTCGACGGTGACTCGCGTGACCGCATTCTGCGCCAGGCGATACTGAGGGTTGGCTGAGAAGTCCTTGCGCAGTTGCTCCAGGTCAGAGTCGGCGAGCGCTCCGTTCATGCCGGTCATCCCTCTCTATCAGGCATCTTTGTCTGCTGATTCACTCTATATCGGGTGACCGGCAGCGTCCCTGCCGCGCTGGTCAGCGCGGACGCTGACACCGGCCGCGGGAGCTGCGGTCAGCTAGTCGCGCGCCGGAGCACGGCTCGCGGGCTGCTGATGCGGACGAGCGCGACGACGGCCGCGATGGAGAGCACGGCGTTGATGGCTCCGACGGCCACGAAGAGGTTGCCAGGGCCGCCGAACACTCCCAGGACGGCCGAGACAGTGTCGACGATCCTGCAGGTCGTGGCGACCCAGAAGGCCGATCGCCGGCCGCGCAGCAGGCCTGGCAGGCTGGCCAGCGTCGCGACGCCGAGGATCGCGCCGATGATGATCGCGGCCATCGGCGGGTTACCTGAACTGTTCTGGTGGTTGGCCGCGAGCATGAACGGCACCATCACCAGGTCGCCGACGCCGAGAATGCCGAGCAGTACTGCCAAGCGCGCGAGTCCGGACTTCATCGTTTTGCTCCTCCGCTATGAGATGGTGCTCTCAGCCTGCGGCGGAGCTGGTTCGCGCGCGTCCGGCGCGGGAGGGAACAGCGCGTGACCGCGTCCGTCTGCCGGCGGACACGGCGCCTGCAGGCGGTCAGACGGTGGCGCTCAGCTGCGAAGGATCGGGCTGGCCCGGCAACCGGGCTAGTACCTGCCAGCCGCCGCCCTCGGCCGGTCCGGCCGACAGCTCACCGCCGCACGCCTGCACGCGCTCTCGCATGCCGGTCAGCCCCCGGCCGCCGCCGGAGCTCTCAAGCCCGGACGGCCCGGCAGCGGAAGGGCCGTTGCGCACCGTGATCTGCACACTCGGCCCCGATGCCGTGATCACGACCTCGACATGCGCCCCGGGCGCGTGCTTCAGCGCGTTCGTGAGACCCTCCTGCACGACCCGGTAGGCAGCCTCGGACGCCTGCTCCGGCAGCTCGTCGGCGGGACCAGCGAGCCGGCAGCTCACTGCCAGCCCGGCCGCGGCGGCCCTGGCCACCAGCTCGTCGACCAGGCGGATGCCGTGCCCCCCGCGCTGGCCGGGTTCGTGGCCGAGCAGCTCGACCAGCCGGCCGATCTCTGACTCGGCCTGCCGGACGGCCTGGCTGATCGCGTCAAATGCCTCCGCGGCCAGAGCCGGATCCCGGCCAGCGATGCGCTGTCCCGCGCCCGCCTGGATCACCATCACGCTGATGCAGTGCGCCACGATGTCGTGAAGCTCGCGCGCGATCCTGGCCCGTTCGTACCGGACGGCCTCGGCCGCGAACAGCTCGCGTTCCACCTCCAGCTCTTCACCGCGGGCGGCCAGCTGGTCGGCGATGCGGCGGCGGGACCGCATGACGATGCCAAGGGCGAATGGCCCGATGATGCCGACGACGATGAAGGGATTGAAGACAGCGATGCCGTCGGCGGCCTGAGTGCCGGCGCCCAGGCAGGCCAGGGCCGCGACCGACCGGACCGTGCCGTCGGCTGTCCCGAGCGAGTAGGCCAGCAGGAAGATCGCCAGGATCGGCGGGCTGCCCGGCAGCGGGCCGGTGTTGCCGAGTGAGGCCAGGGCCGCGCAGCCAGCAGCGGCTAGCGCGGCCAGTCGCGGAAACCGTCGCCGAGCCGCGATGCACGCGATGACGCCCACGCCACAGCAGGTCTCGAAGATCCCGTTCCCGTCTGACAAGAGGCCCTGCGCGGCCACGTACGCGACCATGCCCAGCGACAGGCCGGCCGCGAGGACCGCGTCTGCCCGCCAGCTGCCGAGAAGTCGCGCTGCGCGCTCACGCGCTTGCATAACCCGGGGTCAGCGGCAGCCGGACCAGCGCGGTGCACCGGTCGGATCCCGTCTCGACGTGCAGCGTCCCGCCGAGCAGGGTGACCCGCTCGCGCGCCGTTGCGAAAGCGGAGCCGGGATGCGGGCTCGCCGGCCCGGCGATGTCCAGCTCGAGCGCGTCGTCGCCGAACCGCAGGTGCACATCGATCCTGGCCGCCGGAGCGTCTTCGAGCGCGTCCAGCAGATGCTCCACGATCCGGTACGCCGACAGCTCCAGGCCGGCCGGAAGCGCCCGCGGGCTGCCGCTGACCTGCAGCCGGGCATCTGCAGTCGTGGCCTTTTCCAGCAGGCTGGCGAGATCGGCGAGTACCGGCTGAGGGCCGGTCAGCTGCTCGGACCGCAGATTGCCGACCACCTCCCGCATCTGGGCCAGCGTCTCGCGGCCGCTGCTTTCGACCACGGCGAGCGCGCTCTGCGCGGCGGCCGGATCCGCGCTGATCAGATCGCGCCCTGTGCTGGCTGCGTCAGCCATGGCCGTGATCCGCTCCCGCACGAAGTCATGCAGGTCATCGGCCACCCTGGCCCGGTCAGCGGCCACGGCCAGCTCCGCTGTCTGCTCTCGCTGAGCCCGCAGCTCGGCGTTGCGGGCTCGCAGGCGCGCTGCCGCCGCGCTGCGCTCGCGCACGAGCCGGCCGGCCACGCAGGCTAGTACGACCGCTGGCAGCCCGATGGTCACGAAGCCCGGCCCGAGCTGCGGGTCGTAGTAGGACTGCACGGTCACCGACCCCATGCACAGCGCGGCCGCGGCGGCCAGCCACCGCCAGTCCAGCCGCGTGCCGGCGAAGAAGGCAACGAGCAGCACCGCAGGCAGGCAGGGTCCGCAGCGCACCATCGAGCCGATCAGGTACTCGTTGCCGACCGCGCCGACGGCCAGGACGGCTGCCGCCGCGAGTGGTGCGCGGCGCTCCCAGGCCACAGGCGCAGTCATGACCACGACGGCGATGGCCGCCGCCGCGCCCGCGTGATCCGTGGAGCCCGGGAAGGTGCCGGTCACCAGCGTGATCGCCCAGGCGGTCAGGAGCACCGCGAGCACGATGTCCCCCCAGCCGATGTCGCCTACGTTCCCGACTGGCCGCCACAGCCAGCTCACAGCGCTTGTCCTGGTCACGGAAGCTCCCCTCCACCCCTCCGCGCGACGCGTCTCATTGTGAACCAGCCCGACCCGCCGCTGCTAGCCTGCGATTGATGCCAACACGCTAGGTCAGCACGCGCGTACCGCGCGTCCGCCTGATGGCCGGCTTGCCCGTCGGGCCATCCCTCCACGGACGGAGGTCGTCGTCGGTTCCGGCGGTTTACGATGAGCCACCCGGCCGATCCGCGAGAGGGCGAGGCGAGCCATCTGTGACGAGCCCCATCAGCCAGCCAGCGGCTGGCAGCGCACCAGCCGTCGCCGCGCGCGACCGTGTCATCTCCGTGCTGGTCGCTGATGATCAGCGTCTGGTCCGGGCTGGTTTCCGCGTCATCCTGGCGGGCGAGCCGGACATCAGCGTGGTCGGTGAGGCCGCGGATGGTGTCGAGGCGGTCGAGCTGGCCGGCGCACTGAAACCCGACGTCGTGCTGATGGACATCCGCATGCCGAACATGGACGGCCTTGCCGCGGCCAGGCAGATACTCACCAGCGGCGGCTCCCGGGTGCTGATCCTCACGACCTTCGATGCGGACGAGTATGTCTACGAGACGCTCCGGATGGGCGCCAGCGGGTTCCTGCTGAAGGACGCGCCGCCCGATCAGCTGATCGGGGCCGTGCGCTGCGTCGCCGCCGGAAATGCGCTGATCGACCCGTCGATCACCCGGCGGCTCATCGGCCGGTTCGCGCATGCCGTGCGGCCATCGACGCTCCAGCCGCCGCAGCTCAAGGACCTGACCGCACGCGAGCTTGACGTGCTGCGGCTAGTGGCCAGGGGCCTGGCGAACGCCGAGATCGCGGCTGAGCTCGTGGTCGAGGAAAGCACGGTCAAGACGCACGTCAGCCGGATCCTGCTGAAGCTCGGCCTGCGCGACCGGGTGCAGGCCGTGGTGATCGCATACGAGTCCGGCTTCGCCCGGCCGGAGGACCAGCCGTAACCAACCGCCGTGCGCGCCAGCCCGAGCCGCGCGTTACGCTTCCCGTCGCGCGAGCCGGAACACGGCGAACCACACAGCGGCGGCGCTGGCAGCGGCGGTTACTGCCAGCGACGGGATGAAGTGCGCGAGATGCTCGCTGCCGACGAGCTCGACCGGCGCATTCACCAGCGCGCTCGGCAGCCAATTGGCGATGGCGTGGATCGAGCCCGCGATCGGGATCACGATCAGGATGGCCAGCGCGGTCCCGACGGTGCCGATGGCGCTGCGCGCCAGTGACGCCGCGAGCGCGGTGACGGCGACGGCGAACATCATGTAGACCGCTCCGCAACCGATCCCGGCCAGCACGCCGCCGACCGGCAGCGATCCGAGCAGGACGCTCGTCTCATACCAGGCACCGAGCGTGCCCAGCAGGTAGGCGACGGCGGCGGCGGCCGCGGTGACGGCGAACCGGGGGAGCACGAGCCGCGTCATGCTGCTGACCCTGGTACGCAGGAACGTCGAGATGCCCGCCCGCGTGTCGAACGTCAGGGCCCCGGCCGCGACTGCTACGACGACGATGAGGCCGACAAGCGTGACCTCGCTGACGTAGCTGTTCAGCCCATCGGCGGGCGACGGCAACGGGAGCGGGATCCGCGCCCCGTGACTGAGGCGGCCGACGATGTCCCGCAGGTACCTGGTGACGACCGGCTCGATCAGGCCGATGAACAGGAAGACGGCCGCCAGCGCGATCGCTCGCGGCGTGCGAGTCAGCCGCAGCCACTCCAGCCGCCACAGGCTCATCGGCCTCGCCGGTCGCCGCACCCGCGACAGCGTGCCCGCGGTCACGTCGCTGCCCGTTTCTCAGCGCCGGTGAGTGCGAGGAACGCCGACTCGAGATCGGCGTCGGCCGGGTCGAAAGACACCAGTCTCGCCCGGCAGCCGGCGATCACCGCGGGCACTCCGCGCTCGCCCGCCTCGATTCCCGTGGCCTCGATCCTGATCACGCCGGGCTCGGTTAGCTGCACTCTTGTTGCCCACGGCTGACGGGCAGCCGCGTTCATCACCTCCGACGGATCGCCCGCGATGCGGACCAGCCAGGCCGGCGTCAGGTACGTGTCGATCAGCTCCTGCATGCCGCCCTGATACAGCAGCCTGCCGTCGCGGAGGATGCCGACCTGGTCGGCGATCCGCTGCACGTCGGCCAGGATGTGGCTGGAGAAGATCACGGTCCGGCGGCCGCGCATCGCCGCTACCTGGGCCAGCATCTCCGCGCGGCCCGCCGGGTCAAGAGCCGACGTCGGCTCGTCCAGGATCAGCAGGTCCGGATCGCCTACCAGCGCGCACGCGAGCCCCAGCCGTTGCGTCATGCCGCGGGAGAACCCGCCGACGGCGCGGCCAGCCGCGTCGGCAAGGCCAGCCGTCTCCAGCGCGGCATCGACCGCGTCGCGGGCGAGGTGCGGCGCGACAAGCGATCTGGCCAGGTCGACGGCCTCGGCAGCGGTCAGCCATGGGTCGAACTCGGACACGTCCGGGCAGACCGCCACCCGCCCGCGCGCGACGCCCAGCCTGATCGTCCCGCGGTCCGGCTTGCGGAGCCCAGACAGCAGGGACAGCAGCGTCGTCTTGCCCGCACCGTTCAGGCCGACCAGGCCGTACACGATGCCCCGCGGCACGAGCAGGCTCACGTCGAACAGGCCGACACCGCCGTAGTCCCTGGTCAGTCCCGAGGTCGCGACGATCGGCTCGGGCTGCGGTCCGGCGCGTGCGGGCTGCGGAAGTACGCGCTGGCCCTGGGCCGTCATGATTGCTGGGTGCCGTGGTGGTGGCGGTCACGACCGAGGAACAGGTAAGCGAGCCCGCCCCAGGGCGCGCTGATCAGCACGATCACCAGCGCCCAGACTCCCTTGGGCAGCCGTCGCACGGACTCGGACCGGATGACGTCAACCAGGCAGTAAATGTCGAACAGGACCGCCAGGATGACGATCGGCAGCAGCGCCTTCCACAGCTGGTGCGACGGGCCGGCCGCCGCGTGCAGTGCGGCGGCCACCAGGTTGCTGCTCATTCAGGACTCCCCGTTTGGTTGTGTGCTGGCGACGGCACGGCAGGCCACTGCCGGCCGACCCAGGCGGTGATGAGCTCCAGGACCTCGGCGCTCACCGGCTGCCGCGCCGCCCGGCGGTAACCCCGCGGTCCGAGCGCATCCGGATCGGGCCGCAGCATGTGGCTGAGATCGCCGGCGACGTGACCCTCGAATGGCCCGCGGACCAGTTGTCCGAACGTCTCGATGTCGGCGGGCGGCACCTGCAGGTCGGCGCCGCCGGTGATCGCGAGCACCGGCACGGTGATCCGCGAGAGCGCGGGCCTCGGGTCCCACGCGACGAAGTCGCGGACCCAGCGCGCGCCGACCCGCGTGCCCTGCAACCGCACCACGTCGTCGGTCGACGCCAGGATCCGGTCCAGGTTCTTGCGCTGGAGCCGGACAACGTCGGTGCGCATGAGCCGCAGTACGACCCGGCCGGGCCCTGGCATCTTGTCCGCCAGCTGTTCTGTCTGCCAGGCCAGCACCTCGTCGCCGGCTCGCGCCGAGCCAGACAGCAGTACCGCTCCGGCGACCTGCCCGTCGGCGGCGAGCCGCTCGGCGTAGTAGGTGCCCTCGCTGTGCCCGACAGCGAGCAAGGGCAGCCCGGCCGCCCTCGCCGCGAGCCAGGCCAGCGCGGCCTGCGCGTCGGCAAAGCGCTGCTCCATCCCGGTAGTCAGGTAGTTCCCGCCGCTGGCACCGATGCCGCGCTTGTCATAGCGCAGCGTCGACACCCGCGCTGCCACGAGCGCATCGGAGATCTGCCTCGTGATCCCGGCGCGCAGCATCTGATGCAGGGGCAGGTGCACGTCGGAGTTCCTGTCGGTCTTGCCGGAGCCGGTAATCAGCAGCGCGGCCGCCACGGGCCGTGCCGCCTCGGCATAGGTGCCGGCGAGCGTGTAGCCACCGCTGTCGAAGGTCACGTCGTGGCTGCTCATCGGTCGCGCTTCTCCTCAGACGATGGTTCTTCGTCGGCGGGCAGCAGCACGGACGCGATCATGCGCCGCTTGCGACCCTTTTTCCGCGCGTTCGCGCGCCGCGGCATCAGGGCCGTGTAGATCTCCCGCATCATCTCGGCGTACTCAGCGTCATCGAGCCACAGGGCTTCGATCGCATAGGACACGCCGTCGCGCAGCAGGTCGATGTCGCCGCGCGCCAGGTACCGGTCATAGGCGGCCAGCAGGCCGGCCGCGAACGCCATGAACATCTGCCGGTGGTCCTCGGCGCTCATCTTGGCGATCTCGTCCGGCTGGACCCTGGCGGCGGGGAGCCGCAGCACGTATGTCCGCTCCACCGCGCCCCGGACCCGGCGCTCGGCGACTACCTGGAGCACGTCGGCGTCGACCAGGCGGGCGACGTGCCGGTACAGGCTGGCCGGCGGGATGTCGGCCAGCTCGGCGCTGAGCTGCGAGGTCGTGAGCGCGCGATCGCCGAGGAACGCCTGGAGGACGCGCAGGCGCACCGGGTGCAGCAGCAAGTCGGCGGAGCTGGCCACGGGAGCAGCCTAGTCATTGATCTCAGCACTGACAACATTCTCGATAGTGAGAACTTGACCGCTTGCACCCGGGCAACAGGCCGCCCGGCTGATACACTGATCTTGAAGGGGAGTAGTCCCTCGTCGGCAGGCCGACAATCCCGGCGCCTAGGCGCCCGGCCGCCGAGCCACGGCACGTGGTGGATGAGACCTTCGGCTGTAGAGCACATCCGGCCGAAGATTCTCCTTCCGGAGTTCCGAGGCCGGCAGGACCGGACCGAGGGACGCATCCATGCAGTACGTCGGCGTGATCGCGGCGGCGTTCGCGCTGACCTTTCTGGCTGAGCTGCCCGACAAGACGATGTTCGCCTCGCTGGTGCTGGCCACCCGGTTCCGGCCCTCCTGGGTGTGGGCCGGCGTCGCCGCAGCGTTCGCCGTACAGATGGCGATCGCAGTCACCGCCGGCCAGCTCCTCACGCTGCTGCCGCACCGGGTCGTCGAATTCATCGTGGCCGGCCTGTTCCTGGCCGGATCTGGCCTGCTGTGGTGGATGAGCAGCCGGCCGTCCGTCGCTGAGGGAGCGGACGCGGCCAGGCAAGGCGGCCCGCCCGAGACTTTCCTGCGTGCGGCGGGAACCAGCTTCGCGGTCATCTTCCTCGCCGAGTGGGGCGATATCACCCAGCTCACCGCCGCGAACCTGGCCGCCCGCTACGACCCCGTCCTGGTCTTCGCCGGCGCCACCCTGGGCTTGTGGGCGGTGGCGGCGCTGGCCATCAGCGTCGGCGCCAAGAGCCTCAGGCTGATCCCGATGACCTGGGTCCAGCGAATCACCGGGACCATCCTGCTCGGCTTCGGCCTGTACACGCTGATCACTGCGGCCGTGTGACCGCGAGCACAGCGGATCTTGATTGCCCGCATCACGGCCGAGCCGGTAGAATTAAGGCGTTTGACAGGCACCTCGTTCGGTGAGGCGTCGACATGAACACAGGCCACTGATCCGACGACGTCGAGAGACGCCCAGGGTCAGGACAGGTCTCCCCGGCTTAAGGGGTGACCCGAAGTGGCTGCGCCGACTGTGTGGCATACACGCGAGGTGCTACGTCGTGTCGTGCCAAAGCTCTGACGAGTTGGGGTGCGTGCGCCGGCCTGAAGGCCGGTGCCCGTCTTTCCCCGCGTGCGCTGCGCTGGGCACCCGCGCGTGCCATGACCGGAGGGAGGCGAGACATGGAACCAAGTAGACCGGGCCATTATCGGCCCGCAATCCGTGCGTACTCGCTTTCTTCCGGCACGCGGTAACCACCCGCTCTGCGATCGTCCGCATTAGCCCTGCCTGCGCGCCTGCGCAAGGCGGCTGGATGCTGCGTGCCTCCCGAGACAGCCCGTGGCCGGGCGGGAGGGACACATCATGACGCTGACAGCGGAGAACCGCCGCGCGACCCTGGACCAGAACGCAGCCGCGGTCCCGGAGCAGAACCGCGGCGCGGTCCTGGACTCCGAGCACGTCGGTGACATCCGGGGAGCGCTCGGCACCATCAGGCTCGATGACACCGCGCCCCGGCGCGGCATGTCTGCGGTCCTGAAGACTCTGCTCGCGATCGTCGGGCCGGGGCTGATCGTGATGTGCGGCGACAACGACGCCGGGGCGTTCGCGACCTACGGGCAGGCCGGGCAGAACTACGGCACCAAGCTCCTGTGGCTGCTGCTGCTGCTGGTGCCCGTGCTGTACGTGAATCAGGAGATGGTGCTGCGCCTCGGCGCGGTGACCGGCGTCGGGCATGCCCGGCTGATCCTGGAGCGGTTCGGCAAGTTCTGGGGCGCGTTCAGCGTCATTGACCTGTTCATACTGAACGCGCTGACGATCGTGACCGAGTTCATCGGCATCACGCTGGCGGCCGGCTACCTCGGCCTGCCCAAGATCGCGTCGGTGCTGCTGGCGGCGCTGGTGATCGTGAGCGCCGCCTTCACCGGCAGCTTCCGCCGGTTCGAGCGGGTCGCGGTCGCGTTCTGCGCGGGCAGCCTGCTCCTCATCCCGCTGTACTTCCTGTCGCATCCCGGCCCGGCGCAGCTGGGACGGGACTTCGTGCTCCCGCAACTGCCGGGCGGTGGCGGCCAGCTCGCCACGGTCATGCTGCTGATCATCGGCATCGTCGGCACGACTGTCGCGCCGTGGCAGCTGTTCTTTCAGCAGAGCTACGTGATCGACAAGCGGATCACGCCCAGGTACATGCGGTACGAGAAGGCCGACCTGTGGATCGGGATCGTGATCGTGGTGATCGGCGGTGCTGCGATCATGGGCGCAACCACTGCCGCTTTCGCGGGGACGCACGCCTTCGGCCAGTTCACCAACGCGGCCGGGCTGGCGGCGGGGCTGCAGGCGCACGCGGGCCGGCTGGCCGGCGTGATCTTCGCGGTGGCGCTGCTCGACGCGTCCATCATCGGCGCGTTCGCGGTCTCGCTGTCGACGGCCTACGCGATCGGCGACGTGTTCGGGATCAAGCACTCCCTGCACCGGGGCATCAAGGGCGCCAAGGGCTTCTACGCGGTGTACGGCGGGCTGATCGCCGCCGCCGCGGCGCTCGTGCTGCTGCCCGGCTCCCCGCTCGGGCTGCTGACCGAGGGTGTGCAGACTCTCGCCGGGGTGCTCCTGCCGTCCGCATCGGTCTTCTTGCTGCTGCTGTGCAACGACCGCGAGGTACTCGGGCCATGGGTGAACGGCCGGAAGATCAACATGTTCACCGGGGCAGTGATCGCGATCCTGATCTCGCTGTCGGTGATCCTGACCGCCTCGGTCCTGTTCCCGCAGATCAGCTCCCGGCAGATCATCGACATCATGATCGGTTGCGGCGCCGTTTCGCTCGCGGCGGCGGGCTGGGCCCTGACTCGCCGCCTGCGCGCCCCCGAGGCCGCCAGGCCGCCCGCCATCGACCGCAGCGGCCGGGACAGCTGGCGGATGCCGGCGCTCTCCCTGCTGCACCGCCCGGCCATGTCGGCCGGGCGCAAGGTGGGGATGAGCGCGCTGCGGCTGTACCTGGCGGTCGCGATGATCCTCGTGGTCATCAAGATCGTCCAGCTAGCGATGGCGCACTAGGCGGTCCGGGCTGGTGCCGCCGTCACCGCGACGGCGAGACCAGCCCGGCCTCGTAGGCCGTGATCACGAGCTGAACCCGGTCCCTGGCGCCGAGCTTGGCCAGCAGCCGGGCCACGTGCGTCTTGGCCGTGGCCATGCTGATGCACAGGCGCTCGGCGATCTCGCTGTTGGAAAGGCCGCCTCCGATCAGCGTGAGCACCTCCCGCTCGCGTTCGGTGATGCCCTCGAGGTCACGACCCTTAACACCGGAACGAGGCCGGCCCGCGAATTCCCCGATCAGGCGGCGGGTGACGCCCGGCGCGATCATGGCATCACCAGCCGCCACGACGCGGATCGCGGCCAGGATGTCGTCCAGCGCCATGTCCTTGACCAGGAAGCCGCTGGCCCCGGCCCGCAGCGCGGCGTAGACGTACTCATCGTCGTCGAACGTGGTGAGAACCAGGACGCGGGCCCGCGGGTCGCTGCCAACGATCAGCTGAGTCGCCTCGATGCCGTCCATGCCGGGCATCCGGATGTCCATCACCACGACGTCGGGCTCGACGTCCCTGGCGAGCCGCACGGCCTCCGCGCCGGTGCCGGCCTCGCCGATCACGTCGATGCCCGGGGTGTCGGCAATGAGCATGCGCAGGCCTGCCCGGACCAGCGGCTGATCATCAGCCAGCACGACACGGACCGTCATCGCGCCATCATCGGGCAGTGTCATCGGGCTGTCACGGGCACCGGCAGCCGTGCGGCCACGCGGAACCCGCCGCCGGGGCGCGGCCCGGCTGCGAACTCGCCGCCGAGCAGGCCGGCCCGCTCGCGCATGCCGACGATCCCGAACCCGCTCCCGGAGATCGTGCCGCCGCACCCGCTGTCGACAACCTGGATCGACAGCTGGTCGTCCGCCCGGTCGATCGTCACCCGGCACTGGCTGGTTCCGGCGTGCCGGACGACGTTGGTGATCGCTTCCTGGATGATGCGGTACGCCGACAGGTCGATGTCGGCCGGCAGCGGCGCGCGGCTGCCGCGCCAGGAGACCTCGACCAGGACGCCCGCATCGAGCGTCGTCGCGACCAGCCGGTCGATGTCGGCCAGGCCCGGCGCCGGGTCTCGTGGCGCCGGGCCGGCCTCGGGCCCTGCACCCGGCCCGGCCTGCAGCCCGGTCTGCGGCTCGGCCCGGCGCAGGCCGGTCAGCATGCGCCGCAGTCCGGCGAGAGTGTCCCGGCTGGTGACCTCGATCGCGGCCAGCGCGTCCTTCGCCTGGCCCGGCTGGGTGTCGATGACCCGGCTGCCAGCGCCGGCCTGGATCGCGATGATCCCGATGCTGTGCGCGACCATGTCGTGCAGCTCCCGTGCTATCCGCAGCCGCTCGGCGGTGACCGCGTCGGCGGCGGCCCGCGACCGCAGCGCCTCGTTGTGGCGGTGCGTCTGCCGGATGGAATTGCCGATCAGCCACGCGATGACGGCCAGCAGCCCGACGGCGAGCAGCGCCGTTTCGTGCGGATAACCGGACCGGTCAGCCGACGCGAGCCACAGGAACAGCACCGCCCCGACAACCAGGGCCGCGGCGAGTAGCGAGGTGCGCCGGCGGCGGGTGGCGGCGACATAGCAGACCTCGGTGCTGGCGGTCGCGGCCAGCAGGATCAGCACGACCGACTCGCGCTGCGACGAGTCGAACCCGAGCATGAGGGCGCCGCCCACTGCGAGGGCCACTGCCCCGAGCGGCCGACGGCGGAGCAAGACCGCGGACAGCACCCAGACCAGGGCGACCAGCAGCTGGCCTACGGCCAGGTGACTTCCGACCATGGTCAGCAGCTGGCCGTACGGAGCGGCAGGGTTGCGCTCATCACGCAACTGATCGTATCGGCGGCCAGCGGTCCTGGCGTCAGCCCGCAGGCGTACTACCGCAGGCTGGCATGCCGCGCCGGCTTGTGGCAGTCAGGCGAGCAGCCCCTGGCCGTACCAGTCGTTGGCGTCCTGCACGCCCGGCAGGGTGAAGAAGTAGCCTCCGCCGAACGGCTGCACGTAGTCGACCAGGGGCTCGTTGATGAGCCGCTTCTGGATCGTCTCGAACTGCCGCGTGAGGTCCTGCTGGTAGGCGATGAAGATGTGGCCAGCCTGCAGGTTCCCGTTCTCGTCCACGCCAAGGTCGTAGTTGTACGAACGCCGGATGATCCGCTCGTCGGCGGTCGCCTTGGTGCGCGGGTTGGCGAGCCGGATGTGGGCGTCCAGCGGGATGACGTACCCGTGCGGGTCAGCCGCGTAGTTCGGGATGTCGAACTCGGTGTTGCCGTCGAGCGGAGCGCCGCTGTCTCGGCGCCGTCCGAACATGTTCTGCTGCTCATTGATCGATACCCGGTCCCAGAACTCGACGAGCATCCGGATCAGCCGCACGACCTGGTAGGAGCCGCCCAGCGCCCAGGGAGGCTCCGCGGGATCGTCGACCCAGACCAGGCTGCCGGCCAGGTTTCCGGTCGGGTTGGCGGTGCCGTCCTTGAAGCCCAGCAAGTTCCGCGGGGTCCCCGACGGCCGCGGCGGCGAGCCGTAGCCTTCCATCTTCCAGCGCAGCTGCATGCCGCTCGAGGTGTGCTTGGCGATATCGCGGATGGCGTGGTGGATGGTGTCCGGGTGGTTGGCGCACAGCTGGATCAGCAGGTCACCATGCAGCCACGCGGGATCGAGGAAATCGTTGGGGAACGGTTCCATCTGGGTCAGGCGCAGCGGCCTGCGGCTGGCGAGCCCGTAGCGCTCGTCGAACAGACTCGATCCGACCGAGAGCGTGACCGTCAGCCCGTCGGCCGGGACGACGGGGCCGAGGACGTCGCTGTCGGAGGGCGGCTGCCCGACACCGAGGTTGGGCGGCGTGCCGCCGGTCGTGAGGAACCAGGCCCGGTCGGTCAGCTCGTACATGAGCAGCACCAGGTCGGCCGCGTTCGAGACGGTGCAGTCGAAGGCGGCGACGCACGCGTAGGCCTGCTTGCCCGCCGGGGGCGGCGTGAGCACGCCGGCCTGGTGCGGGCCGTGGAACGGATACGTCGCCCTCGTAACGAGGCCGCTGCTGGCCGCGGCCTCCGCGTCCACGCGCGCACCTTCGGCCAGCACGCCGGCGGCAAGCGCCGTGCCGGCAACGCCCGATGCCGTGCCCTTGATGAAGCTGCGTCTGCTGACGGTCATGAATTCTCGCTCCTTACGGGGAGTCGGGCAGCAAGGCTTCAGTGGGTGGGGGGAACTTCGAGCAGATCGGGTACGGCGGACAGCGTCTCCAGCACCGCGTCGATGGCCGAGTCCACCTGCTCGCGGGCGGTGATGGAGGCGCTGCCGAGCGACTCCCACTGGCCGCGGGCCCGGGTCGCAAGCAGCGCCTGCTCCAAGATGTCCAGCTCGCTGTCGGCGATGGCGGTCAGCCCGGCCTCGCGGGCATTGATCAGCGGGGCCAGGTAGCCGAGCACCGCATCGGTGACCTGCGCATCCGCGTACGTCTGCGCGAACGCGGCGCCGCCGCCCTGGTCGTCAAGGCCGGACAGGTGGTCGCGCAGCGCGTCCTCGAGGATCTCGTGCGCGCGTATCGGCAGGTTCGCGGGGTCGCCGGCCAGGGCGGCCGAGGTGAGGTTCTGCTGCACCGCCGCGACGTCGCGGGCCAGCGTGGCGGTGACGGACAGCAGGCTGGCGGTGCTCTGACCGTGCCACAGTCCGTACTCGAGCCGGTGCAGCCCGGTGAAGTGCTCATCGCTGACGCCGCCTGGAAGACCGTCGGGCAGGCCGTCGACGGCCAGGCCGAGCGGGCCGAAGCTGTCATAGGACGCCCCGACTCGCTCCCAGTCCAGCTGCGCGGTGAGCCAGTCTTGCCTGGCCACGGCCGTGTTGTTCGCGCGGAGGTCAGCCTGGATCCTCGTAACCGCCTCGGCCAGGTCGGCCAGCTGGCGCGCCGCGTATGCCTCGTACTCGTCGTTCGGGCCGGTGAGTTCGGCCAGTGTCACCGGCTTGACGGCGACCGTCCTGTTGGCGAGCGGGTTGGTGGCAGGCGCGCTGACGGCTGCCCCTCCCGTTACCTGGATCGGCGCCGACGCGGTCCCCGTCTGGCTGCCCATGAAGCACCTGAACACGTAGATTCCGTTGCTGAGCGTCGCCGTGAGCTGCGCAGTTGTCCCGGGACCGATCGTCTCGATCTCAGCCTCGATGTCGCCGGAGGTGTCATCGAGGTTGATCTCGCCGGGCATCCCTGACTGGTTGTGGACCGTGAACGTGTGGGTCCCGGCTGCGGCCGACGTCCATCCGGGCGCGCACTGGGTACGGGTCACGGTCACCGCGGTCGGCGCGGAAGCGGCCGCCGGAAGCACGGCAATGGCCGTGCCGGCCGCGAGGGCAGGCACGACCACGAACACTGCGGCAACAGCCCAGGGCCGCCGGCCCGCCACTGTCTCCCACCAGCCCGCACCGCCGGCCGCGGCGTGCGGCGCCGCGGCCGGGCCTTCGGCCTTGGCGAACGCCGGGACGATGACCGCGACGTAGGCCAGCCAGGCCACGACCTGCAGGACAGTCATCGCGGGCGGGATGCCGGAGACGCCGGTAAGCAGCGACAGCCACCAGGCGCCCTGGTGAGCGTGGACGGCCAGGTCGAAGGCCATCCAGCGCTGTCCCGCGAGCAGGGCTGCGTCCTGCAGGTCGCCGAGCCCGGACGCAAGGACCCCCGCGGCGAGCACGATCAGGGCGAACGCAGTGCGGTTGAAGAACACCCTGACGCGCGACTTGACCGCACGGCGGCACAGCAGGCACAGCGCCGCCGCGACCGCGAGGCCGGCGGCGGCGCCCCCGAGCGACCCGGCTGCCTGCCCCGAGGCGCGGGCGGCCGTCCAGAGGATTACCGTCGTCAAGAGGCCCGTGCTCGCGACTGCGAGGAACGCGACTAGCGTCAGCGCCCCGGCGCCGCCGGCCGGCCGGCGAGTCACCCCGCCGCGCCGCTCAGCCCCCGGGGCTCCGGTAATGCGGCGCATCCGGAAGATCACCGCGGTGACCAGGCCGACGCCGACGACGCAGACCAGCCCGGCGACGCACGCCTGCGCCCGGCCCGACAGCAGGTCAGCTGAGGACGTGAGGACAGCGGCGAAACCGCCCGAGAGCGTGACTGCGCCCAGCACGCCGAGCCAGACCGGCGCGGCCGACATCCTCGGCGAGCGGCGGTCGCCGTCCGCCCCTGCTCCGGGCCCTGCTGGCGAGGCCTGGCCAGCCGCGGCCAGCAGAATGCTGACCGTCAGGCCAGCCTCAAGGCCCTCTCGCACCCCAATCAGGAAATTGGGGAAGATATATGGCCAGACCATCTCAACAAGGTAGCTTACGTGGCTGACTGTCCCTCACCGTGAGTGTGGGATCTGTCACGGCCGCCTGTAGGCCGAGAGGCTGACCGACACCGTCACTGGCACCGGCTCGGGCAGCTTCTCAAGCCGGCGATCCAGTTGCGCCTGGCCGACGTGATAGGCGCTCGGGCCCATAGATACCAGGTCGCTCAGGTCAGCGTGAGTCAGCGGCACCTGGTAGCTGAGCGGCTCGTCGGCAACGCGATTCAGGCCCGCCAGGCTGGTCGCGAGACGTTCCGCCTTGCCGGACTCGACGCGGAGCATGCCGAGCGGCCCGATGACCTCGGCCAGGTGCGCACCCGTCGGCGTAACCAGCAGGTAAGCGCCGCCAGGTGAGATCACGCGGGTCGTCTGCGCGGCATTGCGAGGCCCGAACACGCTCATCACGATGGCGGCGGACCCATCGGCCAGCGGGAACGGCCGCCACACGTCAGCGCCGAGCGCGATAGCGCGGGGGTGCGCGGCGGCGGCCCGGCGCAGGGCCGGCTTGGACACGTCCAGGCAGACGCCGACCCTGTCCGGCAGCGCGTCGAGCACGGCGGCCAGGTAGTAGCCGGTGCCGCCGGCGAGGTCGAGCACGACGCCGGGCCCGGCCGGGTCCAGCCCCAGGCTGGCCGCGAGCGCGGCGAGGGCGGCAGCGACCGGGCGGTAGTGGCCGCGATCCAGGAACCGCGAACGGGCGGCGATCATCGCGGCCGCGTCTCCGTACGCAGCCGGCCGACCGCCGACCGCGAGGTTGACGTAACCCTGCCGGGCGATGTCGAAGCAGTGCCCGCGCTCGCACCGCAGTTGCTGGCCGCAGCGGGCCAGCGCGCTCGCGCAGGCCGGGCATCGCATCGCGGCGAGCACTGCGGCCAGCACCGGTGGGCTGCTCACGGCGCGCTCCAGACTTTGGGGGGCTCCGCAGAGAAATGCTAGCGACCGGACTCCCGCCTGGCCGCAGGCAGCGCGGCCAGCATCAGCAGCCCGACGAGGGCGAAGGCGACCGGGTACCCGGTGAGGCCAACGAACAGCCCGAACACCGCTGGACCGGCACCGTACCCGCTGTCGTAGGCCAGGTTCCAGATCGCGCTCGCCGTGCCGAGGCCGGCCGGCGGCACGCGGTCGATCATCAGCGCGAACGTCGCGTTCTCCACGATCCCGAAGCCGGCGCCGAACAGGCACATGCCCGTGATCACCGCGATCGGGGATGCCAGCCAGATCAGGCTGGACAGGCCGAGCGACGCGATTGCCAGCGCCGGAACCAGCAAGCGGCCGTGGCCGACCCGGTCACCGCGGCGCCCGGCCCACCAGCGGCTGACGGTGGCGGTCAGGGCCTGCGCCAGCAGCCCGGCCGCGGCGGCGTTGCGGGAGATCCCGGACGCCAGCGGCAGGAACGAGACGACGACGCCGGCCGCGATCGTGCTGGTGGCGAAGATCAGGGCAGGCCGCAGCTGCCCGATCTGGCGAAGCCCGGCCAGCAGGCCAGTGGTCGGCTCCGGCTGGCGCGCGGGGCTGCCCGGCGAGCAGCTGCCTTTCGACTGGCCTGGCAGCCAGGCCAGCACTGCCAGCGGAACAAGCGCGCTCGCGGCGGTCAGGCTCACGACTAGCGGGTAGCCGAAGTGGCCGGCGAGCCAGACTCCTCCGGGCAGCGCCACGACGCCCGGCATCGTGGCGAAGACGCCGAACAGGCCGAGTCCCTCGCCGCGCCGGTCAGGCGGCACCAGCAGGGCCGCCAGTGTGTCCAGCACGACGGTGCCCAGGCCGAAGCCGAGGCCGCGGATCACGCTGGCGAGCGCTATCACCGGCACCGGGAAGCGGGCCAGCAGCACCAGCGACGGCGCGCCGAGCAAGACCGCTCCGGCCGCCAGTACCGGCCGGTATCCGAACCGCCGGATCAGGCCGGACGATGCGAGTTCGGCCGCGACCGTGCCGAGCAGCAGCACGCCAGTCACCAGCCCGGCGCCGGCGCTGCCTGCTCCGGCCGCAGCGGCGTCCATCGGGGTCACCGACAGCAGCAGGTCGAAGCTGGTGAGCGTGCAGGACGCACACAGGAATACCACTGCCAGCGGGCGGCTGACCAGGCGGCTGCGCGGCGCTGCCTCCGTGCGGTTCCTGCTGGTCCCGGCGCCCGTCAACGTGCTCATGCTGTGACCGTAGAAGCCGAACTGGGTCACTGGTAAGTTCCAATTCCATGGCGATTCAGTGGGCCGGTTTGGGCCCCGAGCTGCTGCTGCGACTGGACCGCGCGGACGGAGAGCCGCTGCGCTCACAGCTGGAAGCGAGGCTGCGGGACGTGATCAGAACGGGCCGGCTGGCCGGCGGGGAACGGCTGCCGTCCTCGCGGGAACTGGCTCGCGAGCTGGGCGTGTCCCGCGGCCTGGTCCAGGAGTGTTACGGCCAGCTGCTCGCCGAGGGCTATCTGACCAGCCGCGCGGGCTCGGCGACCAGGGTCGCCGCGGGGGCGCAGCCGGCTCCGCC
>JASHUG010000221.1 GCA_030040155.1 Streptosporangiaceae bacterium
GACCGGACCGTGCCAGGTCCGATGCCCATCGCGGCGGCGATCTGGTCGTCGGGCAGGTCGAGGTAGTACCGCAGCGTCAGCACCTCGCGCTGCCGGTCGGGCAACCGGCGCAGCGCCCGGAGTACCTCGCGGCCTTCCTCAGCGGCTAGCAGCGCCGTTTCGGCCGAGGCGGCAGGCGGCTGATGTCCCTCCACGAGCTCGACCGTGGGACGCAGCCGCATCGCCGACCGGCATCCGTTCAGCACGGACGACCTTACGTAACCGAGTGCCCGTGACTGGTCACTGAGTTGCGGCCAGCGCCGGTACAGGCCGCAGAACGCGTCCTGCACGATGTCCTCGGCGACGGCCGCGTTCCCGAGCATGATGTGGGCCAGCCGGATAAGACCGAGAGCATTCTCGGCGAACAGGGCAGTGACCGCCTTGGCGCGCTCGTCCCCTCCGCTCCCGGCGCGGGAGCGGTCGCTGCCTCCCGGCCAGTCGCGCTGCCCGGTGAGCGCCGTGCCGTCTAGTTCCATGACACAGACACGAACATCAGCCCGATCTGCTGCTCGCCTGACCCAGAAATTCTCGTCCTGGCTGGCGGGCAGCCGGCGCGGACCGATTTTGGGTTTCCGGTTTGTTCATTTCACGTCCGGTGACCGGCGCGCCACCGATATGGACGGGTCGCTAGGCTCGGTGATAAGGGCCGACAGGCCGCAACACAGCGGAGCGATCAGAGAGCCGCCCAGGCACCGTGCAGGTCGAGAGCCGGGCTGGCCAGGCAGGAGTGCAGAGCAGTGCCGAAGCTCGTCTACGACTTCACCGAGGGCAATAAGGACATGAAGGACCTGCTGGGTGGCAAGGGCGCCAACCTGGCGGAGATGACCAACCTGGGCCTGCCGGTGCCCCCCGGTTTCACCATTACCACCGACGCGTGCCGCTTCTACCTCGACCACGGCACGGTGCCGAAGGGCCTGCCCGAGGAGGTCACCGAGCACCTCAGCGCGATGGAGCGCCAGCTCGGCCGCAAGCTTGGCGACCCCGCTGACCCGCTGCTGGTCAGCGTCAGGTCGGGGGCCAAGTTCTCGATGCCGGGCATGATGGAGACGGTGCTGAACATCGGCCTGTCCGATGACTCCGTACACGGGCTGGCCAAGCAGGCGGGCAGCGAGCGGTTCGCCTGGGACTCCTACCGGCGGCTGATCCAGATGTTCGGAAAGACCGTGCTCAACATCGACGGCAGCCAGTTCGAGCACGCCATCGACCGGGCCAAGGACGCCAAGGGCACCAAGAACGACCTCGACCTCGACGCCGAGGACCTCGCGGCCCTGGTCGAGGAATTCAAGGCCATCGTCCGCGCCGACGCCGGGCGGGACTTCCCCCAGGACCCGCGCGAGCAGATGGACCTCGCCGTCATGGCCGTATTCAATTCCTGGAACGCCGACCGGGCGATCTTGTACCGGCGCCAGGAGCGGATCCCGGCCGACCTCGGCACCGCGGTCAACATCGTCGCGATGGTGTTCGGCAACCTTGGCATGGACTCGGGCACCGGCGTCGCGTTCACCCGCGACCCGGGCAGCGGCCAGCAGGGCGTGTACGGCGACTACCTGCAGAACGCCCAGGGCGAAGACGTGGTGGCGGGCATCCGCAACACCGTGCCGCTGCAGGACCTGGACCACATCGACGCGATGTCCTACGGCGAGCTCATGGAGATCATGGCCACGCTCGAGAACCACTACAAGGACCTGTGCGACATTGAGTTCACGATCGAGCGCGGCAAGCTGTGGATGCTGCAGACCAGGGTCGGCAAGCGCACCGCGGCCGCGGCCTTCCGGATCGCGACGCAGCTGGTCGACCAGGGCCTCATCGACATGGACGAGGCGCTCACGAGAGTCACCGGCGCCCAGCTGGCGCAGCTCATGTTCCCGCGGTTTGATGCCGGCCCAGACGCTGAGAAGATCACCAAGGCGGTCTCGGCGTCGCCGGGCGCGGCCGTCGGCAAGGCGGTGTTCGACTCGGCCACCGCCGTCGAGTGGGCCGACCGGGGCGAGGACGTCATCCTCGTCCGGCGCGAGACCAACCCGGACGACCTGCACGGCATGATCGCCGCCAGGGGCATCCTGACCAGCCGGGGCGGCAAGACCAGCCACGCCGCCGTGGTCGCGCGCGGCATGGGCAAGACCTGCGTCTGCGGCGCGGACGAGCTCGAGGTCGATGTCAACGGCCGGAAGTTCACCTCCGCCAGCGGTGTGACCGTCAACGAGGGCGACGTGATCTCGATCGACGGCACCTCGGGCCAGGTCTACCTGGGCGAGGTCCCGGTCGTTCCGTCGCCGGTCGTCGAGTACTTCGAGGGCAAGCTCGACCCGAAGTCCGACGAGCTGGTCGAGGCCGTGCACCGGTTGATGAGCCACGCCGACGCGCGGCGTCGGCTCGGCGTGCGGGCCAACTCCGACACCGGCGAGGACTCCGCCCGCGCCGTCCGGTTCGGCGCCCAGGGCATCGGCCTGTGCCGGACCGAGCACATGTTCCTCGGCGAGCGGCGCCAGCTGGTGGAACGGCTGATCCTGGTCGAGGACGACGCGGCCCGGCAGGCCGCGCTGGACGCACTCGAGCCGCTGCAGCGCGGCGACTTCGTGGAGATCTTCGAGGCTATGGACGGGCTGCCGACCACGATCAGGCTGCTCGACCCGCCGCTGCACGAGTTCCTGCCCGACCTGACCGAGCTGTCGGTGAAGATCGCGCTGGCGGGAGACGACGCCACCGACGCCGACCGGAAGCTGCTGGACGCGGTCCGGCGGCTCCACGAGCAGAACCCGATGCTCGGCCTGCGCGGAGTCCGGCTCGGGCTGGTCATTCCCGGCCTGTACCAGATGCAGGTGCGGGCGATCGCCCAGGCCGCCGTCGACCGAGTCAAGGCCGGCGGGAACCCGAAGCCGGAGATCATGATTCCGCTGGTCGGGGCGGTCCAGGAGCTCGAAGCGGCGCGCGATGAGACCGAGAAGGTGCTGGCCTCGGTGGCCGAGGATACGGGTACCTCGGTGCACACGCTGATCGGCACGATGATCGAGGTGCCGCGGGCCGCGCTCACGGCCAGGCAGATCGCGCAGGCAGCCGAATTCTTCTCGTTCGGCACCAACGACCTGACTCAGATGGGCTGGGGCTTCTCGCGTGACGACGTCGAGGGCTCGTTCTTTGGCCGCTACATCGACCTGGGCGTGTTCGGCGTCTCCCCGTTCGAGACGATCGACGTCGACGGCATCGGCCGGCTGGTGCGCATCGCCGTGAAGGAGGGCCGGGCCGCCCGGCCGGACCTGAAGATCGGCGTGTGCGGCGAGCACGGCGGCGACCCTGACTCGGTCCACTTCTTCCACTCGGCCGGGCTGGATTACGTGTCCTGCTCACCGTTCCGGGTGCCGGTAGCGCGGCTTGAGGCCGGGCGCGCCGCGGTGATGGAGACGTCGGGGGGCAGCGACAGCAGGTGACACAGGCCGGCGAGGTTGGCGGCTACGACCAGCTGGCCCAGGCCAGGTGGGCGCAGGAGCCGCCTAAGCGCGCAGACGGCACCGGGCGCGGCCCGTTCGTACGGGACCGCGCCCGGGTGCTGCACAGCGCCGCGCTCCGGCGCCTCGCGGCCAAGACGCAGGTCGTCGCCGTCGGAACTGGCGACTTCCCGCGCACCAGGCTGACCCACTCCCTGGAGTGCGCGCAGATCGGGCGCGAGCTAGGCGGCGTTCTCGGGTGTGATCCCGACCTGGTCGATGCGGCCTGCCTGGCGCATGATCTCGGGCACCCGCCGTTCGGCCACAACGGCGAGGCGGCGCTGGCCGAGCTTGCGGCGGGCCATGGCGGCTTTGAGGGGAACGCGCAGAGCCTCCGGTTGCTCACGCGCCTGGAGGCCAAGGTGCCCGGCGCCGGCCTGAACCTGACCAGGGCGACGCTGGACGCCACGCTGAAGTACCCGTGGCTCGGGCCAGGCGAGGCGGCGAGCTCGTCGGGCAAGTACGGCGCGTACGGGGACGATGCGGACGCGTTCGCGTGGATCAGGCAAGGCGCCCCGGAGGAACGGCCGTGCCTGGAGGCCCAGGTCATGGACTGGGCCGACGATGTCGCCTACTCCGTGCACGACGTCGAGGACGGCCTGCACGCGGGCCTGGTCACGTTCCCGGTGCTGCGGGACCAGGCGGAACGGCAGGCCATCGCCAAGCTCACGCTGACGGTCTACTGCTCGCCCGGCGACACCACGGAGGCCGAGCTGAGCGAGGTCTTCGGCGGGCTGCTCGAGCTCGGCTACTGGCCGGCGGAGTTCGACGGCAGCCCGTCGGCAGTCGCCGCGGTCAAGAACCTGACCAGCGAGCTGATCGGCCGGTTCTGCGGCGCAGCGGCGCGGGCGACCCGCCCGCCCGGCGCGCCGCCGCTGACCAGGTATGCGGCGGACTTGATCGTTCCGCGGCGAGAGCGCCTGGAGTGCGCGCTGCTCAAGGGAGTGGCCGCGCACTACGTCATGAGCCGGTCCGGCGTGGTCGCGGCGCAGGCGCACGAGCGGGAGATCATCGCCGAGCTCGCCGAGAGCATCATGACCGGAGCGCCGACGACCCTCGACCCGCTCTTCCGGCCCGCGTTCGAGTCGGCGGCGGATGACCGGACCCGACTGCGCGTGGTGATTGACCAGATCGCCTCGCTCACCGACACCTCCGCGCTGGCCTGGCATCAGCGACTGCGCTCGGTCGGATCCTAGAAGCGTCAGGCGGACTCGTCGGCCAGCCGCTCAAGCAGCCCGGCCGCCAGCCGGAGCAGTTCGCGCTCGGTTCTTGTGAGGTAATCGGCCATGGCCGAGGCGAGCCAGTCATCCCGCACTGCCATGTCGCTGCGCAGCGCGTCCAGCCCACTTTGGCTCAGCGTCAGCAGCGCCCGCCGGCCGTCCAGCGGGTGGTGTGCGCGCGCGATCAGGCGGCCGTGCTCCAGGCTCGTCAGCGTCCGGGTTAGCGTCTGCGGCTGCACGCGCTCGGCCGCGGCCAGATCGCCGGGCGTCATGGGGCCGCGCCGGTGCAGATGCCCGAGCACGCTCAGCTCCAGCGACGGTCGGCCCCCGGCGGGCCGCTCCGCCTTGAGCCTGCGCCCGATGCTGAGCACCGCCCGGCGGACCGCCACCGCCGCCTCGTGATCCTGCTCGTCAGCACGCACAAATAACTACGGTAGCACTTACTATTTCTGCTTGCTTCGTCGAACGTATTGCAGTCAGTTGACATATCGGAGCGGAGTACTAATAAGCTTGAGCGTATGAATTTTGAGAGCGCTCCGGCCACTAGCCCTGATCGTCAGCCGACCGCGAGAAAGGGTGCGTCCCGTACGAGCCAGGCTGTCGCGCTGACCAGAGCCGAGCTCACCCGCCCGCACAGTGCCGCGGGGGATCCGGATGCCCAGCGCGCGCTGTGCGCCGGCCTGACCTTCACCCCGCCCGCATGGCTGCGGCCGGGCATCGAGGCACGGACGAGATTCATGGACGAGCAAGTCATCGAGGCGCTCGGCCGGGGAGTGCGGCAGGTCGTGATCTGCGGTGCAGGGCTCGACGACCGCGCACTGCGGTTCAGGACCGCGGGCGTCCAGTTCTTCGAGCTTGACCATCCGGTAACCCAGGCGGACAAGGCGCAGCGGCTGCAAGCCATGGGCGCGGCTCCGGCAATTCTTGCGGCGTGCGACTTCGAGTCCGACTCGGTGGCGGGCGTGCTCTCTGCTTGCGGGCACGATGCTGGCCAGCCAACCCTGTTCCTGTGCGAAGGGTTGCTGGTCTACCTCGACCGGCAGGCATGCTCGCGGTTGCTGGCGGGAGCGATGTCGCGCGCGGCGACCGGAAGCGCGCTGGCCGCCAGCCTCGCGACCTATGAGTCTGCTGCCCCGGCTGCCGAGGTCGTGGCGACGGCCAACGCACGGCGCCGCACTGGCGCTGCCGAACCGTGGCGCACGATCTTGCCGCGCGAGCAGCACCTGGCCTTGCTGGCTCACGCCGGCTGGATCGTCACGACCGTCACCGACTCGCCTTCGGCGAGCGACGACGTGAGCCACGGCCGCCGGTCACTCTTGGTGGCAGCGACACCCGCCCTTGCCGCGAGCTC
>JASHUG010000222.1 GCA_030040155.1 Streptosporangiaceae bacterium
AGGCCAGCACCGACGTGGCGGACGGCGCGTGACTACGGCCCGTGCCACCCCAGCCCCAACGCGGGCTGGTGCGAGGCAGCGTTCGCCGGAGCGCTCGGCGTCCGGCTCGGCGGGATGCTCAGTTACTCCGGCCGCGCCGAGTACCGGCCCGAAATCGGAACCGGGCGGCCGCCGCAGGCCGCGGATATCGCCAGGGCGATCCGCCTGAGCCGCTCGGTCACGGCCGGCGCCACCGCTCTAGCAGCGGCGGTGGCCGCAACCCGCCAACCGCCACTTATCGCGGCGGTAGCACACCGTATCTGAGGTAGGCAGCACCGCTTGCGAATCGCTGCGTAGCAAGTAGCTCCAGATCCGAGCGGACGCCGTCGGGAAGCGCTCGCTTGCCACCCCCGAGGACGAGAGGAGTCAGGAACAGGCGCACCTCGTCGACCAGCCCGGCCTTGATCGCCTGCCCGGCCAGATCGGCACCGCCGACCCTCATCTCGTGTCCGGTCACCGACTTCAGCTGCCGGATTACGCCAGCGATGCCGGCCGTGCCGGCCGTGCGGGAACCGGCGGCGCGTTCGATCCTCGTCTTCGAGCTCGACACCGACGCGAGTGTCTTTGAGAACACGATCTTCTCGGCCGCCTGCCAGATGGCGGTGAAGTCTCGGAACGAAGGTGACTGGCCGGGGATCGTGTGGGCCGTTTCCCAGTAGAGCATCGCCTCATACATCCGCCGACCGTACAAATACGTGCCGGCCGGTCGTTCAAGCTCGTTGATGAACCTCAGCAGTTCCTCGTCGGGCGCGCCCCACTCGACGCTGCCGCGGGAGTCTTCGGTGTAGCCGTCGACGGACGTGATCGCCGAGTAGATGAGCTTGGCCACCACGGCCTCCGGTTCCGCGAAGTGGTGCGACGCACGCTCACAGCAGCGCGTCGAGCTTGCCGAACGAGCTCTCCCAGCCGTTGCGCGTGTCCGTGCCGAGCTGGTCGGTGGTGAACGGGCCCTGGCGCAGCTCGAGCCTGGTCTTGCCGTTGCCCTCGTCGTGGAACTCAAGCCTCAGGTGCACGCGCAGCGAACCGGCGACTCCGGGGATCCCGGAGGCCTCGATCGCGCCCGCCAGGATCTCGTTCTGCACCACCTCGGTAAACGTCACCTCGACCGGGCTGTGCATGTCGGGAGCGGTCATCACCAATCGCAGGTGACCGCCGGCCCGCGCGTCCACCTCGATGCTGTCGCGGGGTACCCGGCAGCCGACCGGGCCGAACCACTGCGCGAGCTCGTCGGGGTCGGTAAACGCCCGGTACACCAGCTCGCGCGGCGCGTCGAAGATCCGGGTGATCTCGATGTACTGACTCAATCTGCTTCCCTTCCTGGTTCGGCCTGGCGCAGGTGCGCATCCAGCCGGTCGAAGCTGGCATCCCAGAACCGCCGGTACCGCTCCATCCACTCCGTCGCCTCCTGCAGCGGCGCGGCTCGCAGCGTGCTGGACAGGCGCTGGCCGGAGCGACTCCGGGCGATCAGGCCGGCCCGCTCCAGCACTTTGAGGTGCCGCGATATCGCCGGCATGCTGATGGAGAACGGAGCGGTCAGCTCGGTCACGGTCGCCTCTCCGTCGGCCAGCCTGCCCAGGATCGCCCGCCGGGTCGGGTCAGCCAGCGCCCCGAAGATCACGCTGAGCCGGTCGTCCGCCATTACTTAACCATTCTGTTAATTAATGATTAAGTTAAATGTAGCGCCGCGAACCGAAGCCCGTCAAGGCCGCCGCGGAGAGTACGGCCGGCTTGAGGTCCGGCGGTCTGGGGTGTCACTCCAGTGGCTGCCGTGAGATCACGGCCGGCTCGCGCCCGGCCAGCAGCCAGCCGCCAGCTGCCGCCAGCAGCGGCAGCCCGAACAGCAAGAGCAGCATGTCGGCCACCGGCACGTTGCCGAACAGCGCGGACAGCCGGCCGTGCGTCGAGACCAGGCTGCCGACCACGGCGAAAGCCAGGCCGAGAACGGCGCCGAGCAGGCCCAGCGCGGCAGCGGTCGCCGCGGTGATCGTGCGCCGCGTGCCGGTGCTGGCCCCGGTTGCCGTGAGCGTGCGCAGGTCCTGCGCGGTTTCGCTTCGGATCAGGCCGACCGACGCGGCCAGCACGCCGAGGGCGATGATGATGCCGACCGCCGTGCCGATATCTGCGACCTCGCCGAATTCCGCCGCGCCGGACATGATCTCGAGCGGCGCCTGGTACGCGAGAGTAACCTGCCGTGCGGCTCTGATCTGGCTGGCGGTCAGCGGGGCAGGCGCCTGGATCAGCCACCCGGACAGCCGAGTCTGCATGTGGTATTTGCGCACCGCATACTCGGTGATCAGCGTGTCCGGCGCGGAGGTGCCGCTGGGGAGGCTGCTGATCGTCTCGATCGCGGGGTTGGCCAGGCAGCCGCTGCCTGCGCAGGGCGTCGCGTCGCCGCCGTTTCCGCCGCTACCGTCCATTACTCCGCCGCCCTGCCAGGTCAACTCCATGTTCGACAGGCCTGCCAATCCCGACCACGCGGTGAGGACATCGGTGCGCGGAGCGATCTGGCTGGTCTTGATCCCGTACAGGGCCAGCAGCTGCGGCGTGGCCACGTACACGGACCCGCCGAAATTGTTATTCAGTGACGTGCCGGCCTGGAGCAAACCAGCGGCCGATTCCAGCGGCACCGCTGACCGCGCGTGCAGGCTGACGGCGAGGCTATCCAGCCGCCTGCTCAGACTCGCCTCCTGGGCGCTGGTGAGCTGCATCATCATGCCGGGCGCCGGGCTCCGCCCGGCGGTGACGACAAGCTGGTTGCTGGAGAGATTGGGCACGGACGGGCTCAGCGGGTTGTCGGTCCGCTCACTGCCGACCAGGCAGATCGCCATGGCCAGGAACATGGCGAACGTGACCGCAGCCAGCGCGGCACCGGAGCGGGACCGGTAGCGGACCAGGTCCCGCAGGGCGATCCGGATCGCGACCGGCAGCCGCGGCCGGGCGGCCACGATCAGCACGCTGACGCCTAGCGGCGCGAGCAGCAAAATGCCGACGATCACGCCGACGAGGCCCGCGAGCAGGGAACGCGCGCTACCGGGGCCGCCGCCGCCGCCAGGCAGCCCGGAGAGGCCGCCGTAGCGGGCGAGAATGGCCACGCCGACGGCGAACGCGATGACGCCGAGCAGGGCGGATCGGCGTACCGCCTTCGGCGGCGACGGACGTCCGGACAGCGCGGCCACCACCGGGACCGCGGCCATCGCCTTCGCCGGGTTGCGGGACGCAAGCACCGACGTCACGATCGCGAACACTGCCCCGATGGCGATCGCCCACCAGGGCAGATTGGCCGGGTCGACAACGTGATCGGTCGCCCGCTGCAGCGTCGGCGCGTAGGCGACCCAGGCGGCAAGGCCAAGGGCCGTCCCGGTCAGCGCGCCGACCACGCCGACCACCAGGCCGTCCGCGATCATGACCAGGCGGAGATTGCGTTCGGTCGCGCCGATCGCGCTGAGCATGCCGAGGGCACGGAGCCTGCGCTGGGCCATCACGGAGAAGCTCGCAACCGACAGCAGGCCGATGAACGCCAGGCCCACTACCTCCACCACCAGGACGAGGACCGCTTGCGGGAACGCGCTCACCATCTCGTTGGGAGTGGTCAGCGCCGCCGCCGGCACGCCCGGTAGCGTCGCGTCGCTGCCGGCCAGGTTCGCCGCGGCCGGGCCGAGCAGGATGACTACCTGGCTCGGGTGCCTGACCTGGCCGGGGGCGACCAGCGCGAACTCGTCCGACAGGTTGCTCGGGTCCTGCACGATGCCGGTCACCCGCCACGTCATCCCGGCGGCCAGCCAGGTGCCGCCCACGCGCGCTCCGTACAGAGCCGCGACCTGGCTGGTCAGCGCGACCTGGCCGGCACCTGCCGGGTATGCGCCGCTGACCAGGCCGAGCAGCGGGGCGTTAAAGTGCCCGCGCGGACTCTCGGCGCGGAGCTGCACAGACTGGTTGGTGCCAGTGGCAATGTTCTGATTCTCAATGACATCGGCCGGACCCCAGGTGCGCTGAATGGTCGCGACGTCGGCGGCCAGCTTCGGGTCGTTGCCGGGCAGCTTCGCCATCGCCGCGGCCGCACCGAACGTGGGGGCGTTGGGATTGCTGAGGGCCGCGTTCGAGACGACCCCGACGCCCCAGACCGCCGCCGCAACCGCCACGGTGAGCAGGCCGAGCACGAGCAGTTGCTGCCGCCATTCGCGGCCGAACAGCCGCCAGCCCCAGCGAAATACCGCGCGACGGGCGGCTATGCCGCCGTTACCGGTGCCCGTCCGCGCGCGGGTCAAGGTAATCATCGCTCCTGCGCCAGCAAGGACTCAGGACCAGCAGCTGGCGCCGTCTGGTCGACGATGCGACCATCCCGGATGAACACCACGCGGTCCGCCCACGAGGCAAGCTGCGCATCATGCGTGACGACCACGGCGGCGACGCCCTGCCTGCACGCCGCATGAATCATGCGCATCACTGTCTCGGCGTTGCCCGAGTCCAGCGCGCCGGACGGCTCGTCGGCGAGCAGCAGTTGCCGGTCACCGACCACGGCCCTGGCGATCGCGACGCGCTGTCGTTCACCCCCGGACAGCTGGTCAGGGTAGTTGGACGCGCGGTCCGCCAGGCCCAGGCCGTCCAGTGCGCGCAGCCCGGCCTCCCTGGCCTTCCGCGCGCGGACCCCGTCCAGTTCCAGCGGCAGCGAGACGTTCTCCGCCGCAGTCAGGCCCGGCAGCAGGTTGAAGTCCTGGAACACGTACCCGACCAACTGCCGGCGCAGCCGCGCCTTGTCGTTACGGGACATCACAGCCAGGTCCTGGTTCGCCACCAGGACCTGCCCGCTGGACGGCTCCTCCAGGCTGCCGGCGATGGTCAGCAACGTCGATTTGCCCGATCCGCTTGGGCCCATGACCGCCAACATCGTGCCCGGGGCGACCTCGAGGCTGACGTCGCGCAGCGCCCGCACCTCGGCCGCGCCGTGGCCATACACCTTCGACACCTGACGCAGTTCGAGCATGCTCATCGCGTGACCACCGTCTTCTTCAGCCGCGGCAGATCATGCCTTGTCACGACGGGCGGCTCGGAGGCTGCACGCTTGATGCGCCCGTCGGCGGCGTCTAGCCACCGGACAACGGCGTCCAGCCGGAAGAGTTCCGCGTCCACGGCCAGGCCCAGCGCGAGGTCACGGCCGTCGTCGGCTTCCTTGATCCGCGTCCACTGCTGCATGAGCTCCACCAGGTAGCGGCGGTGTGCCTGGATCACCTCGCGCACGTCGGTGCCCGGCACTCGCAGCGCCACCAGCACCTTAATCACCAGCTCATCGCGCGGCGGCGAGGACATGTCCGGCGGGGTCCGCAGCCACGCCGCGAGTTCGCGATCGCCCTCGACGGTGATACGGAACCGCTTCTGCGAGCTGTCCCGCTCATCGTTGTCGTCGGATTCGATCAGGCCGTCGCGCTCCAGCCGCTGCAACGTCGTATAGACCTGCCCGATGTTCAGCGGCCAGACCTCGCCGGTGCCCGCCTCGAACTCCTCGCGGAGCCGGAGTCCGTACTTCGGCCCCTCGCTGAGCAGCGCCAGTAGCGCATGCCGAACGCTCATCGGATCGTCCTATCGAGTATCATACTCAGTATGCTACTCGAAAACCTGCCGTCCGCTACCACTTTGAGGCGTGGCCCTCAGGTTGCGGGAGTGCAATGACGACGTCGCACGCCGTGGTCGCGCTCCGCGAGTCCCGCGCCCTCCCGCATCCTTGCGCGTCAGTACTTCGACCGTGCCGCAGGCAGGAAGTAGTGGCCCTCCTCGAGGTCTGCGATCAGTCCCGGACACGACGGTTCCCACCCCACGAGCGCTCGCGTTAGCTCGCTCGACGTCGGGTTATCGCGCCCCACGAAGGCGCCGAGGAACCCGAACTGCCCGGCCGCCTCCTCCGCGGGAATGCTCATCACCGGGACGCCGAGGTGGCTGCCGATGACTGCGGCGATATCGCGGAACGGGATGCCCGCATCCCCGGCCGCGTGCAGCACCGAGCCTGGCGGCGCCTTCTCCAGGCCCAGCCGGAACAGCCGCGCAGCGTCGAGCCGGTGCACGGCGGGCCAGCGATTGGTCCCGTCCCCTACGTAGCCAGAAGCACCCTTGTCCCCGGCGATATCGATAAGGCGGGGAACGAAGCCGCGATCGCCCTCACCGTGCACGGTTGGCGCGAGTCGGACGACGGCGCTGCGAACACCGCGGGACGCCAGCCCGAGCACGGCGATCTCCGATCCGACCCTGGGCGAGCCGCCATGCTCGGGCCCGGCCACGATGTCCTCGGTCCCGAGGCGCCCCGGCGCGATCATCGTGAGCATGAGCGTCCCCGATGCGGTCACGAGGGGCCGGCCGGAGTCAGCGAGAACATCGCCGATCGCCTGGATGGCGCGCAGGTCGGTCGCGGCCGCCGCGGCGAAATCGCCGAAATCGTGCCTGAAGGCCAGGTGGATGACCCCGTCCGCGGCGGCGGCGCCGTTGCGCAGGCTCTCCAGGTCATCAAGGGAACCGCGGTGCACTTTGGCTCCCGCCGCGGCCAGGGCGGCGGCCGAGGCGTCCGACCGGGCCAGGCCTGTCACCTGATGGCCGGCTTCGATGAGTTCGGGAACGACGGCGGACCCGATCCAGCCGGACGCTCCGGTAACAAAGACACGCACGAGAACCTCCCTGAACACCAGTGAAAGCCGACTGCCAGGCGCACGGCGGCACCGGGTGCTGCCAGCTCCTGGCCGCAGTGATAAGACCTAGTCCCATCACTCTAGCAGGTGATGAGACATGGTGCCATCACCTAGGATGTCGGCATGAGCCGGTGGGAACCGAACGCACGGGAACGCCTTGAGCGGGCGGCTCTCGCCCTGTTCGCCGAGCACGGTTACGACGCCACGACGGTCGCCGAGATCGCCGACCGCGCCGGGCTGACCAAGAGCACGTTCTTCCGGCACTACGCCGACAAGCGGGAGGTACTGTTCGGCGGCCAGGACATGCTCGTGGAACTGTTCACCCAGGCGATCAGGTCGGCTTCTCCCTCGGCCACGACCGCCGGCTGCCTCGCGGCAGCGCTGGAATCCGTCGCCGTCGCCTTCACGCCGGAACGGCACGACGTCGCCGAGCAGCGACGAGTCGTCATCGCTGCCAACCCCGAGCTGCGCGAACGCGAGCTGCTCAAGCGCGCGCGCCTCAGCTCAGCCATGGCCGATGCCCTCCGCGCGCGCGGCACCGACGAAACCACGGCCCGCCTGGCGGCCGAGATCGGCGTTCTCGCATTCGGCACGGCTTACGCGCGCTGGGCGGCATCCGGCAACCGGCAGCCATTCACCGAGATTGCAGACGCCGTACTGCGCGACCTGCAGGCTCGCGCGACCGCGCTTGGCGCCAGCTGACCTGCCAAGGGGGCAGGCGCCGGGAACCGGTCGAGGACCGTCCTTCCGGCCACGCGGACCGAGCTGGCCATAACCGGCGCGGCGTGCTGGTCAAATGCCAGCCCCTGCACCGCGGACATCGATATGCCCGCCGCTCGCCCTTCGGCCGACGCTGGTTGTCGACCTGGGTGAGCGCCAGGAGAGCGGTCACCCGGTCTCGGTAGCGGATCTTGGCGCATCTCAGGCGCTGGCCAGCCACTCGTGCGCCCCGTCGATCAGTGCCTTCATCTCGTTCTCCCTCCCGCCACAGCACCAGGTCCGCGGCGGCGGCTTTCTCTTCGGCGGGGGGTGCCGATCCGCTCGTACCGCTGGATTCGCTGGTGTACGCGGTGCACGACGGGCATCCCGCGTCTCAGCGGGGGGCGAACACGATGTGATCCATCACCAGTTACCGGCACTCAGCGAACAGCCCGGCCAGCGTGACCAGGCCCTCTGGCCCGTCAAGGACGTGGGCTCTCTCGAGCCGGACCATCGGCAGTCTGCGCCGCTCGGCGTTCAGTGCTTCGCGTCTGCCGGTGAGTTCCTTCTCCTGCGCCGGCAGCGCCACCCTGGCCTCGAGCCACTCCTCCCGTGAGACAACCTCCGGCAAGCCACCGCGACCTCCGTTGCGCGAAAGACAGCACACGCGCGAGTTTCGACATCCCTGAAGGGGATGACGGGCCGGCCGAGCGGAACTCATCGGCCGGCGGCAACCTCGAAGGAGATCCAGATGTCGGGCGGGAGGTCGGGCCGACCTGGCACCGGCCGAGGCTCTTCGGTCCACTCCTCGCCGGCGATCTCGGTCCCGACTCGGCGCCAGAAGCGCACCGCCGCGAGATTGTTGTCCTGGAAGGCAACTTCCCACGGGCCGGGATGCCGGCCCACCACCTGCCGGACGGCACGCAGTCCGATCCCGGTTCGGCGCGCCGCGCGGACGACGAAGAACGCGCTCAGCACGCGAATCCGGCCGGTCAAACCCCGCACGAGAGCGAGCCCTACCGGCCGGCCACCGCTCATCAGCAAGTACGCCGCCCAATCGGGGTCCGCGAACGCGGCCTGGAGCCGTTCGCTGCGGAATGTGCCGTCCGGATTGGGCAGCTGGCCACCGAACTCGGAGATGTCGTGACGGAACATCAGCCACAGGCGTTCGAGCACGGGACGATCGGCCGCGTCCGCAAGACGCACAGAAACACCAGGCACGGAACTCCTTGAGGATGCGAGGGATACGGGCCGCCAGATCATGACACAAGGCATGACCGGCCCATGGCGCGAAAAAGCCTCCCCGCCCGATGAGGACCAGGCCAGGAAGGCTTAACCGGTCATGAATATTGTGCCCCGGCGGACGCGCGGCCCGGCCCAGGCCGGCCCCACGGGAACGCGCAGCGGGTCACGCACGCGTTTCCGCAGGGCCGTAGTCGGCGGCCGGGTCAGCCGAAGCTGAAGCCTCCGACGTGGAACGAGATCGTTTGCGTCAGGAGCATGCCGTTGATCGTCACCGTGTACGAGCCAGGGGCAAGCCCGGTGGTGTCGACGCTGACAGTGACCGTGCCGTTGCCGTCCGGGCCGCTCACACTAAGCGATTGCGGCGAGGCCAGCTGGGAGCCGGTCAGCGTAGCCGTCACGTCATCCCAGGTCTGTCCGGGCACGGTCGAGGTCGGGTCGGCGTACGGACCGCTCGACACGCCATATTGTCCGGGCAGCGGCGGATAGACGCCGAAGCCGTCCAGGATCGTCGTCCCGTTCGGAGTCCGGCCAGGGATGTAACCATGTCCCGTGACCGTGACCGTCTGACCGCTCGCGACGTTGTAGGCGGACTCGCTGATGTTGGATTCCAGTCGGTTCAGCTCGCGCTGCGCCATCCGGCTGGGCTGCAAAGCTCCGTGCTGCCGGTTGATCTGCCTGACCAGCGCGGGCACGAAGGCGGGCGCGTAGATAGTCCCCCAGCCCGCCGCGATGCTGTAGCCGGGTCCGGTCGCGTAGCCGGTGACGCCGTACGCGCTGTCGGTGTAGCCGGCCGGGACATCGA
This sequence comes from Streptosporangiaceae bacterium, assembly GCA_030040155.1. Lineage (GTDB taxonomy): Bacteria > Actinomycetota > Actinomycetes > Streptosporangiales > Streptosporangiaceae > JAJYUU01. The sequence continues at coordinate 9,454 of JASHUG010000222.1, forward strand.
TGATGCCCGCCGCCGCGCCGCGCGGTCCGATCGCCGCCAGAGCCGGGTTGACCGTGCCCAGGTCGCGGCCGCGCAACTGCGTGGCCAGCGCGAGAACGCCCGCGAACGTAGGCGAGGCCTGCGAGGTGCCGTCAGAGGCATCCATCGAGATGTCGGGGAAGGCGCGGCCGGTAATGCCGCGCAGCGCCGGGATGCCACGCTGCCACCACGGCTTCGGGTACACAGTGGAGATGCCGGCGCTCTCGGCGTCGGAGTCGTTGTTCGGCGCGGTCCACAGCGCATCCGGCGCGGTCCGCCCGGTCGGAGTGGCTAGGCCGGGGTTCGGGATCGTGCCGCCGACGGCGGTGACCCACGGGCTGTCGACCGGGTGGCCGGCGGTGAGCCCGATCGCAGGGGTGCACTGGCCGGTGTCGCCGAGCACCGGCGGATCGGTCGGGCCGCAGTCTCCGGCCGCGAAGCTCACCGGAATGTTGTGCGCGGCGGCGTCAAGGAATGCCGGATCCAGCGAATGGATCGCCGCCTGCTGCGTGGCGGTCGGGTTCGTCGGGTCGTTGATGAAGTCGTTCTCGCCGTCACCGAGGCTCACCGTGATGACATCGGCGAGGTGCTCGTTGGCGATCATCTCGATGGCCTGTGCCACCTGCGGCCAGCCCTGCATTCCGACGGTTTCCGGCACCGGCGGACTGACGAACAGGATGTTCGCGTACGGCGCCATCGAGTGGATCGCCTCCGCGTCGAGCCGGTCTTCGCCTGGGCTGCACTCGACTTGGCACGTCGCGGTCGGGTTGGTCGGGGCCGGGAGTGCCATCTCAGTGATGTTCGCCGGCGGCAGGTCCATGGCCGCGTCGTAGGACGCCATTGACGCCTGGAGACCTGGATCGGGGTTGGTGACGATGTAGGCCACGGTCACGCACGCGCCATCGATCCCCTGCTGCCAGAGGTCGTTGACGCCGTAGTCGATGATGTCCTCCTGCGCGGTCGGATCCGGGTCCCGCAATCTGAGCGACTGCCCGGCGGCGATCTTCGCCTCGATCGCGTTGTACGTCGCGGTCGTCGCCGCGATGCGGGTGGCGGCCGGCGGAGCGCCCTGGCATTGGCCGGCCGGGGCGGGCGCGCTTGCGAGCGCCGGACCGGCCAGCGCGGTGGTGCCAATTAACAAGGTGCCAGCACTGGCGATGAGAAGGGTTCTAGCGAGCATGTTGCGGCCTCCAGAATCAGAGCTGCCTGCCTCGCGGCTTTTGCCGGTCATCACCGGCTACTCACCAAAGACGCTAAATCAGTGCCCGATGTCCGACAAGCGCCGCGTCGGATGCCAGCGCCGACCTTTATGCAAGCCGCCAGGCGAGCAGACCTTCTGGCGCGTCCGTCTGCGTGAAGCCCGCGCCGACCAGCTCCCGCTGGATCACGTCCCGCCTGGGCCGATATGAATAGCCGCTGTCCTCCTCTTCACTGATGATCTTGTCGCCCGCGCTGATCCGGTAGACGAAACGGGCCAGGCACGCCTCGTCGCCTGAGTCGAGAATCTCCGACAGCAGCGTGTAGGTATGCCGACCAACCCGGCGCGAGTCCAGCTGCCGCAGCGGACCGGGCGCAGGCGGACCGCCATCTCGCCACGTGAATACCAGCAGGCCGCCCGGCTCGAGTTGGCCCGCCAGCACCGGCCAGAGCCGCTTGCGGTAGTCGGGCTCTAGCGAATACATCACGTTGATCATGACAGCCGCCTCGACCGGCTCGTCCAGGTCCACGCTCAGTGCATCACAGGGCAGTACCGTCACGCGCTTCAGGAGCTCCGGATGCGAGCACAGCCGTGACATCAGCACGCCGCGCATGCCGGCCGAGGGTTCCAGGGCGAAGATCTCGGCCGGTGTCCAGTGGGCGAGCGACTCGGTGATCAGGCCGGTTCCGGCGCCGACTTCGAGGATGCTCCGCCGGACGCCGGTGACAAGCGCGGGCAGCTTCTCGCGGATCTCCGGCACGTGCCCGTTCTCGTGCGTCAAGTCGTAGAAGGGCAGGGCGACGAAGTCAGTCATGGCGAGGCACACTATAACGCCGTCAGGCTGGCCGACAGACCGGGCAATTCGACGGGCGCACGGGCGGCTGGGCGCCGCTGGTGTCGCGCCAGCGACACCTCCCGCGCCCAGCCATCGCCGCCACGGCGATTTGTCCGACTTAACGGGCCGCCGCCGAGTCATCCCGGCGGCCGACAGCGGCCCGGCTGTCGAGGCCTCGGCAAGCGGTACGCGCACAAGTGGGCGCTGTCGGAGTGCACACTTTCCTCATCGGAGGACCGGACGGGAACCTGATGGCTCTCGGCGCTTCAATCGGCTCCTCAACTCCAGCAGCTGGGGATGCCGCGCTTACCGGTTCGCCGAGGGTCAGTGTCCCGAACGGATGGGTGTACTCGACCGCGGTGGTTGACAGGACGGGGCACGCGCCCACGAGCAGTACCTGATCCACGCGTGTCCGGTCTTTGGCCCGGTCTCAAGGCAGATGGCTGCTGGCGGCGGCCCGGTACGCGTGACTTCGCCTGCACCGT
>JASHUG010000223.1 GCA_030040155.1 Streptosporangiaceae bacterium
GAATCTGCGGCGATGCACCCGCGCAGCAGGTCCGCAGCCAGCACGAACGGCAGCGTTTCCTCGCCGTCGTGGCAGCGACCGACTACCACCGCGGTGCCGGCAGCTGCCGCCCCCGCCACGAGCTCCTCGATCAGCCTGGTCTTGCCGCTGCCTGCCTCGCCGACGATGGCCACCGCCTGACCAGTGGGCCCGGCCGCCCGCCACGCGCCGGTGAGCAGGTCCAGTTCGGCGGCACGCCCCACCAACGGCCACTGGGCGGACTCGGATGCGCCCTGTCCGGCCGGTGCTGCCTCCTGGCTTCCCGCTGGGATCGCGACCGGCCTGCCGGCGGGCGGGACTTCCAGCTGGTCGGCCAGGACCTGCTCGTATAGCTGCGTGGTGGCGGGCAGCGGCCGGACGGCGAGCTCCCGGTCGAGTACCTGCACGAGCGAGCGGTACTGCCGCAGCGCGGCGGAGCGCTGTCCCGTCCAGCCGAGCAGTCTGATCACTGCCTGATGGGCTGGCTCGTGCAGCTGGTCGAGCGAGAGCCAGCGGCGCGCGTACTCCAGAGCGCGGTCCAGCTCGCCAGCCTCGGTGCAGGAGGTCACCAGCCGCTGCAGGACCCTGGCCAGCGCAAGCCGCAGCCTCTCGGCCTCGGCGGCCTGCCAGTCATCGAACTCGGCGCAGTCGCGCAGCGCGAAGCCGGCCATGAAGTCGTCGCGGTACAGCCGGGCAGCCCGCTGCAGCGAGGCGACATCGGGCCTGGTCACAAGCTCCTCGAAGTCCGCGACGTCGACGCGGATCATGCCGGGGGCCAGCGCGACGGTCGAGCGTGTGATCGTGAGGCCGGCGCCCAGCTCGGCGGCGGTGACCGACAACGTGCGGCGGAGCGAGCCTCGCGCTCGCGCCACGTCCGCGTCTGGCCAGAGCAGGTCGGCCAGCCGGTCCCTGCTGTGCTCGCGGCCAGTGACGGCCAGGACCGCCAGCAACGCGATGGCCTTCCTGGTGTCAAAGCTCACCGGCAGACCGTCGCGCTCGACCACTGGCGGCCCCAGCAGGGCCAGGCGCAGGCGCGACATCCCGGCGGTCCCTTCTCGGCCCGCCCGGCCCCGGCGTGGCCGGTAATGGCCCGCACGGCAGCCGGCGCAGCCGACGATGGCCCACCGTAACGCTGCGGCGTTAAAAATGGTACTGACGGATCTAATAGCCGTAACGATCCCGTATCGCCGAGTCCCTAAGCTGGCGATGCGTGCAGCACCAGAGCGCAAACCCGGAGCGTGACATGCCGCAGCGGACGAAGCAGACCGACCAGGACAGCACGGCCGTGAGCGCGGATCCGGTCGCTGATCTGGCGCTGCCGCAGGACGCACGGCTGAATGGGAACCGGCCAGGCGGCAGATCCGGCCAGGTCGGCGACGTGAGTGAGGTCAACGAGGCGAGCGAGGCAAGCGAGGCGAGCGAGCTGAGCGAGGCGAGCGAGGCCAGCCAGGCGGCGGTTTCGGCGGCTCTGTCAGCTCCGGCGGCTACGACCGCTGCGGCGCCGATCGCGGCCCGCGGCCTGCGCGGCCTGCTGCGCCGCCGGACGCCCCGCTTGCTGCCGCCGACGGAGTCCGAGCCGGCCGCGGTGATCGGCGGCCCCGAGGTCGAGCTTGCCTCGAATGATCCACTTGTCGCCTACCTGCTGGGCGAGGCAGGCGCGGTTGACATCACCTCCCTGCAGTTGGACTCGCCGGGGCTGACCGCGCTGAAGGCGAACGGAGCGGTGCTCGTTGTCCCGCTGATCTCCTCGGGGAGCCTCATCGGCCTGCTGAGCCTGGGGCCGCGCCGTTCCGAGCGGGGCTACTCCTCAGAGGACAGACGGCTGCTGAACTCGCTGGCCGGGTACGCGGCGCCGGCGATGCGCGTCGGGCAGCTGGTGCGGGAGCAGGAGGCCGAGGCCCGCAACCGGGAGCGGATCGAGCAGGAGCTGAAGATTGCGCAGATCATTCAGCAGCAGTTCCTGCCCAGGAGCCTGCCTGACCTGCCCGGCTGGCACGTGGCGGCGTTCTACCGGCCGGCCAGGACCGTGGGCGGCGACTTCTACGACTTCATCTCGCTGCCCGACGGCCGCGTGATGTTCGTGGTCGGCGACGTCACCGACAAGGGCATTCCCGCTGCGCTGGTGATGGCCAGCACGCACGCGCTGCTGCGGGCTGCCGCGCCCAGGCTGATCTCGCCGGGCCCGGTGCTCCAGCAAGTCAACGACCTGCTGTGCGCGGATATCCCCGCCCACATGTTCGTGACCTGCCTGGCCATCGTCCTTGACCCTGCGAGCGGGGCGATCGAGTTCGCGAACGCCGGGCATGATGTGCCTTACGTGCGCACCGCCACCGGCGTCGCCGAGTTGCGAGCCAGGGGCATGCCGCTCGGCCTGATGCCAGGCATGGAATACGAGGAGCAGAAGTTCCGCTTCGGGCCCGGCGACTGCGCCCTCCTGCATAGCGACGGCCTGGCCGAGGCACACGCTCCCGACCGGGAGATGTTCGGCTTCCCCAGGGTGGCGGCCCTCGTCGGCAAAGGGCCGGCCGGCGAGGCGTTGATCGACCTGTGCCTCACCGAACTGAGCCAGTTCACCGGCCCTGACCATGAGCAGGAGGACGACATCACCCTGGTAACGCTGGAGCGGTCGCCGACGTCCTGGCTGGCGGGAGACTCACAATGAGCTCCGCCGTCCCGTCAGCGCCGCGCCGGATCACGTCGTTCGCTCTGCCCAGCGAGCCGGGCAACGAGCGGCTGGCACTCGCCAAAGTGGCCGAGGCCGTCGAAGGCCTCGGGATAGCGGGAGCCCGGCTGGAACGGCTCAAGACGGCTGTCGCCGAGGCCACCATGAACGCGATCGAGCACGGGAACCACAACCGGCCGGAGATACCGGTGGATGTGGAAGTCGTCCAGTCCGGCGCGGACATCCTGATAGCGATCAGCGTCCTCGGCGGCGCCGCCGCGCCGGAGAGCGACGCGGAAGAACCCGATCTGGCCCGCAAGCTCGAGGGGGAGCAGAGCCCGCGCGGCTGGGGCCTGTTCCTGATCAGAAACATGGTCGACGCCATGCATGTCACCACGGAAGGCGCGCGCCACACGGTCTGGCTGACCATGCGCACCGGCGCGCCGGGGAGCTGAGGAGCTGACATGAAAAGCATGTGTAAGGCCCAGGTGCGGGCCCTGCCGCACGCGGCCGTCATCGAGTTGTCGGGGGACGTAGATGGCTCGGCCGCAGAAG
>JASHUG010000224.1 GCA_030040155.1 Streptosporangiaceae bacterium
CGCTCGCCGAAGCTCACGATGTCATCGTCGGGTGCCTGCGCGCGGGCGCGCCGGGTCGGTACGCGCTGCAGGCCGCGATCGCCTCCCTGTATGCCGAGGCGCCGTCCTACGATCAGACCGACTGGCGGCAGATCATCGCGCTGTACGACAGGCTGCTTGAGGTCTGGCCCTCGCCGGTCGTCGCGCTCAACCGGGCCGTACCGCTGGCGATGGTCCGCGGCCCTGCAGCAGCCCTGGCCGAGGTAGAGGAACTCCAGCGCGCCGGACGCCTAACCGGCTATCACTACCTGCCCGCGATCAAGGCTGACTTGCTGAACCGGATCGGCCGTGCCGAGGATGCGGCTGCCGCCTACCGGCAGGCGTTCGACCTGGCTGCCAACGAGGCCGAGCGCGCGTTCCTCGCCGAGCAGATCCAGGCCGTGCTGGCGCGCGCTAGCGGCGCAGCGTGAACTCCTGCGGGTCACGAGGCGGACGCTGGGCCGGCGGCGCGGCCGGGTAACCGACACCGATCGCGCCCATCGGCTCCCACGCGGCTGGCAGGCGCAGGGCGCTCGCCGCTGCCTCGCGGCAGAACAGCGTGCTCGACACCCAGCACGAGCCGATGCCCTCGACCGCCAGCGCGACGAGCAGGTTCTCGACCGCGGCCCCCATCGAGACGATGAACATCGTCCGCTCGGCGGCGTTGCGGCGGTCATCGGGATAAGCGTGCGCGGCGTCGGTGACCAGGCACGGCACGATGATCAGCGGCGCGCGGCGCAGCACGTCGCCGCGGCGGACCCGCCGCGCGACCTGCTCGGGCGTGAAGCCGTCCGCCGCCAGGTCGGCGCGCCACGCCGCGAGCATGTCGTCCAGCAGCGCGGTCCTGGCTGACTGCGATTCCAGCACCGCGAACCGCCACGGCTGGCTGTGGTGCGGCGCGGGAGCGGTGATCGCGGCGGCGATGGCGCGGCTGACCGCGTCCGCCGGCACGGGCGCGGCGGTGAACTCGCGGACGGTTCGGCGCGCGGTCACCACGTCGGCCGCGCCGAGCCTGAACATGTCCTCGGCCGCGGGCCTGATCAGCGCGGTGGCGCCCGGGCCGCTGGCGTCAGTGACGAGCCCGGCCAGGCCACGGACGACGACGACCGGGATCTGGGTTGTCTTCTGCTTGATCAGGTCGGCGGCCGCCGCGATCTCGTCCGCGACCGCCGCCATGGTGACCTCGAGCACGTTGCCGAAGGTATCGGCCTGGCCGCGATGGTCGCGCAGCGGCAGCACGCCGGCCGCGCCGATCGCGGTGTCGGTCTGGCCCGCTCGCCACGGCCGGCCCATGGTATCGGTGACGATCACGCCGAGCCGGACGCCGCTGCGCTCGCTGACTGCCTTGCGCAGCCGGGCGGCCGAGGCATCAGGATCGAGCGGCAGCAGCACGACCGTGCCCGGCGCGGTGTTCGACTCGTCGACCCCGGCCGCCGCCAGCACCAGGCCGTGCCTGGTCTGGCTGATCCTGGTCGGACCGCGCCGGGCGACAACCCGCACCGTCTCCGCGTCGATGGCCGACTCCCGGTCGCTGCGGATGACGCGATCCTCGGCCTTGCTGACGATCTTGGATGTCACGACGAGGATGTCCCCGTCGAGCAGGCCGGGACCCGCCAGCGCCGCGTCGGCGATCAGCGCGGCCAGGTCGTCGCCGGCCTTGATCTCGGGTAGTCCCGGCACCGCCAGGACCGTCAGCTGCTCGCTCATCGCCGCACCTGCCCGGCTAGTTCGACGGCGGCCTGCGCGATCTGCGCCGCGGCCGCGACGCTGGTCATGTACAAGGGCCTGGCCTGGATCGCGATGCCGGCCAGTTCTGGCGCGTCCGCCGCGTCCTTGTCCTGCGTGTCGACCAGCCAGCCGTCGAGCAGGTCGGGGCCGTAGTGCGCAGCGACGGCGGTCGCCGACGTGGCCACCCCGATTGCCGTCAGGCAGGCGTCGGCCATGCCGCGGACGGGTGCGCCCCCGATGATCGGCGAGACACCGACGACGGTCTTGGCCCTGACCGCCTCGGCGATGCCGGGAACGGCGAGTATCACTCCGATGCTCACGACCGGGTTCGACGGCGGGAACAGCACGAAGTCGGCAGCTGCAATCGCCTCGAGCACGCCGGGCGCCGGCCGGGCCCGCGCCGCGCCAACCGGCTCGATCCGGCTGGCCGGCACCGCGGCATGAAGCCGAACCCACCACTCCTGGAAGTGCAGCACCTGCTCGCGACCGTCCAGATCGACGGTCACGTGAGTCCGGACGGGGTCATCGGACATCGGCAGCAGCGTCACTCCCGGCTGCCAGCGCTGGCAGAGCGCGGCCGTGACCTCGGATAGCGAGCGCCCGGCCAGCAGCAACTGCGTGCGCAGGATGTGGGTCGCGAGGTCGAGGTCACCAAGCCCGAACCAGTCCGGGCCGGCGCCGTAGGCAGCGAGCTCGCCGAGCACGACGTGACTTTCTCCGGCCCGGCCCCAGCCCTGTTCCTCGCTGATGCCGCCGCCGAGCGTGTACATGACGGTGTCCAGGTCGGGGGACACGTGCAGGCCGAACGGCGTGAAGTCGTCACCGGTGTTGCCGATCACGGTGATGTCGGCATCGGGCACCGCCGCGCGCAGACCGCGCAGGAACCTGGCCGCACCGACACCGCCGGCCAGAACTGTAATGCGCATGCCCGGAAGTCTTCCATCCGCTGGACGTCGCCGGGTGACGGAGGGGGAGTCGGCGGGCTCCTCCTCGTTCCCCGCTCGGAAAATCTGGTCTGGACTTTCCCCTCATCACAGAACATCCGGGTGGCCATTATCACGTATCTCCCTTGACGAGCCGCAAGACACGCGCGTGTAATTTCATCTGTGTAATTCTCGCCGGGAGGGTACCAGGGCGGGGGTCAACGGGGATCACGGACAGGCAGGAGGTGTGCAGTGGCAGACGTCATCGTCTCGCTGGTGCACGACGCGCTCGGCATTGGCGCCGACGATGGCGCGGAGCAGAGCTGGCAGGACCGGGCGCTGTGTGCCCAGACGGATCCGGAGGCGTTCTTCCCGGAGAAGGGCGGCTCGACGCGCGAGGCGAAGCGGGTCTGCCGAAGCTGCGAGGTCCGGGCCGAGTGCCTGGAGTACGCGCTACAGCACGACGAGCGGTTCGGCATCTGGGGCGGGCTGTCCGAGCGCGAGCGGCGCAGGCTCCGCCGGCAAGCGGTCTAACTGGCAGTGCCGGCAGGCGGTCTCGCACTGCTGGCAGGCGGTCTGGTACGAGCGGACTGCCCATCCGGCGCAGGCGGATTCGCGTATTGTTCACGGGTACCCCCACCAGGGCAAGACGGGGCACCGGTGCCGTCCGACCTGGCTAGTCAACCCGAGCAGCAAGCGAATCAGTGCCGCCGAACGCCTTGAATCCTCAGCACGTCGTGACCGCGGTCATCGTCGGCCACGACGGCGCGGCCTGGCTTTCGCATGGCATCGATGCGTTGCAGGAACAGACCAGACCGGTACAGCGCGTGGTCGCGGTCGACACCGGCAGCCGGGATCGCAGCGGCGCGGTGCTGACCGGCAAGCTCGGGCAGGGTGCCGTGTTCGGGATGGACCGGTCCACCGGCTACGCGACCGCGGTGCGCCGCGCGCTGCAGCACAAGACGGCAAACGCCCCCCTGCCAGGGAGTGAGGGCAGGTCCAGGTCGGACCAGATCGAGTGGATCTGGTTGCTGCACGACGATTGCGAGCCGGCGCCGGACGCTCTCGAGCAGTTGCTCCGCGGCGCGGCCGAGACACCCGCGGCCGCGGTGCTCGGCCCGAAGCTGAGGGACTGGACCGAGCGGGATGTGATCCTGGAGGCCGGCGTCGGGCTGGATAGCGTCGGCCGGCGCATCACCGGGGTCGAGCCGCGCGAGGTTGACCAGGGCCAGCACGACGGCGACCGGGACGTCCTCGGTGTCAGCAGCGCCGGCATGCTGATCCGGCGGGACGTCTGGGATCAGGTCGGCGGGTTCGACCCCGGCATGACGCTGTTCGGCGAGGACATCGATCTGTGCTGGCGCGTGCACGCCGCCGGGTTCCGGGTTCGCGTCATCACCGACGCCGTCATCTACCATGCGATGGCCGCCACCAGGGGACGGCGGGCGATCTCGGTCGGTCGCCGGGCCAGGTTCTTGCAGCGGCGGCACGCGCTGCAGACGCTGCTCGGCAACCTGCCCACCGGACCCATGCTGGTCTCGCTCGTGGCCAACCTGACGATCTCGTTCCTGCGCACCGTCTTCTACATGGTGGCCAAGCGCGGGACTGCCGCCCTGGACGAGGCGGCCGCCGTCGCGGCCGTCGTGGGTCACCCCCTTCGGTTCGCGGCGGCGCGCAACCGGAGGGCTCGTGGCCGCCGCAACGCTTACAGCCGGGTCAGGACCGACCTGCCGGCCGGACACTCGGTACGCCGGGCGGCGGAGTTCGTCGCTCTGGTCCTGTCGAGGCAGTCGATTGCCGAGCACGCGGCCGGGCACACCGCGACCGACGACCCGGACGATGACGACTCGCTGCTGACCGACACCGGCTTCCTGCAGCGGTTCATCACCAGGCCGGCCGTCCTGCTGACGATCGCTTTGATCATCGTGACCGCCGTTGCCGAGCGCTCGCTGTTCGGCGGCGGCCCGCTCGGCGGCGGCGCGCTGCTGCCTGCCTGGGAGGGCGCGTCGACGCTGTGGGGCGAGGTCCTGCGGGCTTACCATCCGTCGGGGGTCGGCTCGACCAGTGCCGCGCCGCCGTACGCGGGCTTCGTCGCGCTGTTGGCCTCGATCCTGCTCGGCAAGGTGTGGCTGGCCATCGACGTGTTGCTGCTCGGGGCCGTGCCGCTGGCTGGCCTGACCGCGCTGCTCGCGCTGCGCAAGGTCGCCAGGTCGCCGCGCGTCCGGGTATGGGCCGCCGCGTCCTATGCGCTGCTACCGGTGGCATCAGGCGCGGTCGCGGCGGGGCGGCTGGGCAGCGCGGTCGCGTTCGCGCTGATCCCGCTCATCGGGCTGCAGGCCGGGCGAATGTTCAGCTCCTCGCCGAGGCAGGCTCGCCGGGCGGCATGGGCGACCGGACTGTGCCTCACCGTCGGCACGGCGTTCGTGCCCTTGCTGTGGCCGATGGCGGTCGCCGGCGCGCTAATCGCGGCGGCCACGCTGCCAAGGTCGCGCGCACGCCTGATCAACCTGGGCATCGTCGCGGTGGCGCCGCCGGTGCTGCTGCTGCCGTGGATGCTGCAGCAGCTCGCGCACCCCTCAATGCTCACGCTCGAGGCCGGGGTGCAACAGCCGGGACTGGCCGCGACCGACCTTCCGGCCCGCTCGCTGCTGCTGCTGAGTCCGGGCGGGCCAGGCCTGCCGCCGTACTGGGTCAGCGCGGCGCTGCTGCTGACCGGGCTGGCCGCGCTCCTGGCTACCCGGCGTCGTCCGCTGGTCGTGACGGGCTGGTGCGTGGCGCTGCTCGGCTACGCCGCCGCCGCGCTGGTCAGCCGCATGGTGGTGACGCCGGCCGGCGGCCAGCAGATGACGCCATGGCCCGGTCCCGCGCTGGCCGTGGCCGCGGCTGGCCTGCTCCTGGCCGCCGTGGCCGGCGCCGACGGCCTCGGCCGCGTCGTGACCGCCCGCGGCCGTCAGGCTCAGCGCGTCGGCAGCGGCACCCGCCGCCTCGGCATCGTCGTGCTGTCGCTGGCTGGCGCTTCGGCGCCGCTGCTGGCCGCCGCGTACTGGCTGATGAACGGCGTCAGCGGGCCGATCACCCAGGCGTCAGGCGAGGTCGTGCCCGCGCTGGCCGCCCCGGCCTCGGCCGCCGAGAGTCAGCTCCGCACCCTGGTGCTGACCTCCGACGGCGGCCACGTGTCCTACGTGCTGCTGCGCGGAGACAGTCCGGAGCTCACCGACTCGGCGCTGGTCCCGTCGGCGGCGGCGGAGGCCGCGCTCAGCCAGGCGGTCGGCGCGCTGGTGGCACCCGGCGGCGACGACACGGCCGACCAGACAGCATTGCTTGCGCACTTCGACATCGGATTCGTGCTGATGCGCGCCCCGCTTAACCAGGGGCTCGTCGGGGTGCTTGGCGAGGTCGCCGGGCTCAGCCCGATGAGCATTACGTCCGCGTTCGACTTGTGGCGGGTGACGCCCACGCCCTCGAGGGTGAGCGTCGTCGAGCCCGACGGCGCCGTTGTCACGATCCCGTCCGGCGCGATCGGCGTATCCGGCGCCGCCGCGCCGGCGGCCGGCGGGATCCTCGAGCTGGCCGAGCCCGCGGGCGGCTGGTCCGCCACGCTGAACGGGCACGCGCTGACGCCGATTCCGTCGCCCGCGGGCAGCTGGGCGCAGGCATTCAGGCTGCCGGCCGGCGGCGGGACGCTCGCTATCGGGCGCGGCGCGACCCTGCACGACCTGTTGACCGCCCTCGATCTGCTCGCGTTCCTGGTCATCGGGGCACTGGCGCTGCCGGGCGTCAGGACCGCGGCGGAGTTCGAGGCCGCGGCCGTGGCGCAGGCCCAGGACTCCGGCGAGGAGATGCCGGAACCCGACATGCGCACGCCGGAACTGGTGCCGGCAGCGGCTAGCGGCCGCGCGGATGCGCCCAGACCCGGGCGGGCTGCGCCTCGCGGACGGGGCCGGGCAGGACGCAGGGCCGCGGAACGGGGCCGCTCCGGACGGCGGGGCCAGGCGCCGGAGCCGGAGCGGGACGGCCTGGCCGAGCCCGCCGCCAGGCGCGGTGCAGGGAAGCGGGTGCGCAGCGGTGCCGGAAGGGCCGCTGCCACTCTCGCCGACGGCGGCAGGGCGGTCGGCCGGAGGGCCAGGACGGGATTGCCGGGAACGCCAGCCGCAGGGAGCGGCGCCGAGCCCCTGGCCGGCGGCGCTGCTGGCGCCGGGCCCCTGGGTGGTCTGCCGGTCGCTGGCAGCGCGCTGCGTAGCG
>JASHUG010000225.1 GCA_030040155.1 Streptosporangiaceae bacterium
AACGCGACATACGCCTGCGCCCAGCGCCGCGGCCATTCGTCCTCGGGGCGGTCGAACCCGGCACTGCCCATCCAGTCCTGCAGCGCCAGGTCATGGCTGTCGTGGATGCCCATCCGCCGCTGCTCGGGGGAGTCGACGAAGAACAGCCCGCCGAAGGACCAGAAGGCCTGGCCGCCTAGCGACGCCTCGGGCTCCTGCTCGAGCACGATGACCCGGCGGCCAGCGGTGGCGAGCTCGGCCGCGGCCACCAGGCCAGCCAGACCAGCGCCGACCACGATGGCATCAGCATCCAGCCTCATGGCTCGTGATGCTACTTCGCGCGGCGCACGTGCTCGAAACCGGCAAGTGCCCGTGAGCCTCACGCCTGCGCGGGCGACGGCACCGTCCGGTGCGCGTCGAGCAGTCCGGGGTCGGTGGCCATGAACACGGTCACGCCGGGGCGCGCGCTCATGGCCGGCGGGTGAAGCCGATCTGCGTCTCGGCATCCGCGAATCCGACCGAGCGGTAGATCCCGATCGCGATCTCGTCGGGATCAGCGACCATCACGAGCGTGTCCGCGCCGGCGTCGAGACCGCGCAGGCCGGCCTGCCAGACCAGGGATCCCGCCAGCCCCTTGCGCCGCGCGTCCGGGTGAGACTCGACGTTCTGGTACCTGGCGATGCCCGAGCCGTCGGTAATCAGGCCGAGCTGCGCAACCAGCTTCCCGCCCAGGAACGCGCCGAACCAGGATCCGTGTCCAGCTTCGGTCAGCGCCCGCTCGGCCGCGATCCTCGCCGCCAGGAAGTGCGGGTCACTGCCGGGAGTGCCCGCGGTGACGATGGCGCGCAGCTCCGCGGCCTGGCGCCAGTCCTCGTCCCCGGACAGCTCGCGGTAGGTTGCGGTCAGATTCGGGCGCGGCGGCTCGTGCACGTCCCTGGCAGTCAGGACCGAGGACCGCTCAACGCCGAAACCCTCCGCGACCAGTTCGGCCTCGTCGACGATTCCCGCCTCGACCACGTCAATGCCGAGGGCTACATGCCGGGCGCCGGGGAACTCGACGGCGAAGGCCGCGATCCACTTCGCCGCCTCGCCCGCTGGCGGCGGGCTCGCTAGCAGCAAGAAGTTTCCCCACCAGTACGGGGGATTATCCGGCGTGCGAATCACCAGATGATCACCGCGATCGGTGACGGTGCTGCCCTCAAGTTCCCGGATCATCAAATCGGTGCGGTAGCCAAGGGAGCGAACATCCACGTTCGGACAGCCTAGTGGCCGACGGCTAGCCGATCGTGAAGTCGGCGGGGTCGAACCGGCGCGTCCGCCGCCGGAAGGAGAAGGTGAATCCCGGCCAAAGCGTGAGGTTCCGTCCCTGACTGTCGAGGTACCAGCTAGAACAGCCCGAGCCCCAGACCGTCTTCGGCAGCTTGCGCTGCAGCGTGGTGTTGTAAGCGGCGGCCACGCCGGGGCGAACCTCGCACGGGCCGGCGCCGGCGGCCTCGATCTGCTCGATCGCATCAACGATCAAGTTCAGCTGGCTCTCGATCATCAGCAGCATCGACGAGTGCCCGAGCCCGGTGTTAGCGCCGGTCAGCTGGAAGTAGTTCGGGAATCCCGGCACCACGGTGCCGAGGTAGGTCTGCCCGAACGCCTCGGCGAGCGTGCGGCCGCCGCGGCCGGCCACCTTCCCGAGCATCGGGTTGTCGGTCACGTGGAAGCCGGTCGCGAGTATGACCGTGTCGACCTTGTACTCGCTGCCGTCCGCGGTCACGAGGCCGTCGGCGCGGAACTCGATGATCTTCTCGGTAACCAGGCTGACATTCGGCCGCGCGATGGCCGGGTAGAAGTCGTTGGACGGCAGCACGCGCTTGCAGCCCAGATCGTAGGTCGGCGTCAGCTGTGTTCGCATTGCCTCGTCGGTAACGGCGCCTTCCATGTGCCTGCGCCACACGACTTCGGCCCGCTTGAGGATCTTCGGGTTCTGCACGAACCCGATCGCCAGCAGCTCGCGCATCCAGTAAACCGCGACGCGGTTGGCTCGCTGCACCGACGGCAGCGCCCGGTACAGGACCTTCGTGCGTTCCTTCACCGGGTGATTGTTGTGCGGGACAACGAAGGGCGCGGTCCGCTGGAAGACCGTCATATGCTCGACCGCGGGCTGGATCGACGGCACGATCTGGATCGCCGACGCCCCCGTGCCCACGACCGCCACCCGCCGGCCGTCGGGCCGCCAGTCGCGGTCCCACCGCGCCGAGTGCATGATCGTCCCCGCGAACGTCTCTGTGCCGGGAATGTCAGGCCGGGAGGGCTCGACCAGCGAGCCAACTCCGGCGATCAGGTAACGGGCGCTTACCTGACCCTTGGTCGTGCTGATCAGCCAGCGATCCGCTTGCTCGTCCCACCAGGCCGCCGTGACCTCATGGCCGAAGCGCAGGTACCTGGCGAGCCCGTGCCTGGCCGCGATCTGCTGCAGGTACTCCCAGAGCTCTGGCTGAGAGGGATAGCTCTCGGACCAGTCCGGCTTCAGCGCGAACGAGTACGAGTAGAGGTTCGACTGCACGTCGCACCGGCAGCCAGGGTAAACGTTGTCCCGCCAGGTGCCGCCGACGTCATCGGCCCGCTCCAGGATGATGAAGTCCCGGTGGCCTGCCTGCTGCAGCCTGATGGCGGCCCCCAGGCCAGAAAACCCGGAGCCAATGATCGCGAACTTGACATGCTCGGGCGCGCTGTCGGCGGTCATGGCTGGCTCCTGGCGGCGACAGACGGGCATGAACCGGATTCCAGGTTAACCTGTCCCACCGCGGGCGCTCGGCCCCAAGCGCGACCAGCCGGATCCGGTTATCCGATTGCCGCCCCAGGGCACGCCGTGATGGGCTTGCGGCCCGTGGACCCTCAGGCCGTACGGACCGCGTACGACACGCAGGTCCGGCGCAGGACGCAGCCCGACGAGCCGGGCTCCGTCATCGACGCGGACCGGGGTGTGCTGCGGTGGCTGGCGCCAGGCTCCCAGACCTCGCGCATCGAGTGGTCTGGCCTGAGCGCCGACAACGCCGATGCGGTCATCGCCGCGCAGGTGCGCTACTTCGCAGCCCGCGGCACCCCGGTCGAGTGGAAGCTCTACGACTACGACGAGCCCGCTGACCTGGGCCGGCGCCTGCTGGCGGCCGGGTTCATCCCTGGTGAGGACGAGCTCATGCTCGTGGCCGAGGCCGCGGCCATCGACCCGGACGTCGTCCTGCCGGCTGGAGTCGCACTGGTCCCGGTCAGGGACGAAGCAGGGCTGGACGCGATGCTTGCCGTCCACGAGCGCGCGTTCAGCGGCGTGGCACCTGACCTGGGGGAGCGGCTGCGGACTCGGTTGCGAGACGCCCCTGAGCAGATCGAGATGATCGTCGCGATGGCCGGTGACGAGCCGGTCAGCGCGGCCAGGGTGGAGTTCATGCCGGGCACCGACTTCGCCGGGCTGTGGGGCGGCGGAACGATCCCGGCCTGGCGAGGCCAGGGAATTTTCCGGGCTCTCGTGGCCTGCCGAGCCGGCCTGGCAACCGAGCGCGGGTACCGCTATCTCCAGGTGGATACGTCGGTCATGAGCCGCCCGATCCTGCTGCGGCTCGGTTTCGAGCCGGTCGCGATCACCAAGCCCTACGTCTGGACTCCCGAGCCGGGACGCTGAGGCGGCGGATCGGGGCGAGCCGCTGCGCC